>JBAZOC010000009.1:0-31633 GCA_041648915.1 Candidatus Omnitrophota bacterium | reverse complement strand
GCGTAATAACGAGCCTTAGCCCTAAAAAATTAAAACTTAAAAGCGCTTCTCCCGGGCTGATAAAGCTAAATAACGCCGGTAGGGCAATAAAGAGCGAAAAGAGCGGGATAAATATCCACGTCCTTTTCAGGAAAAACCCCAGGTTAATTTTAGAAATCCAAACAAGCACCAGGCAAAATACGTATAAAAATATCAGGGAATAAATATTGCGCGCAATAAGCACCGTCAGGCAAAGCCATAAAAAAGTGGCTGCCTTGACCCGGGGGTCCAGTGATTGTAAAAAAGCGCTCTGCGCGGCGTGTTCTTCCGACAGAACCGACTCCCTGAAAAAGGAGAGAGTGCCCCTTATCGAACGCCCAATAAAATTATGTTTATTTAAAACGCTAGCCATTATTCCTTCCCCGTAAATAAACCCAGGATATAGGCATCCAGAATTAATCCGGGCTCATTTTCCTGCAAGCAGGTCTTTCAGGATACCTAACTTATTTTTAAAACCGTAAGCACGGTAGATACACATAATATAATGTAATAATAAAGGTAGCCAGCCTTGCATACGAACCCCTAAGATTATACCGCAGGCTTTATTATTCGCCAGAGGAATAATCAACCCCAGATCTACAGGCTTATAACTTAGCAGATTCTTGCCGTTAAGGGACCGGATAATATTCTCCGCAGCGCAGCCACCCTGCATTATAGCAAATTGCACCGCCATTCTTAAAAAATTATTTTTATAGGAAAAATACGCGGCGTCGCCTGCCGCAAAGCAGGAAGCGTTAACCCGCAGGCACGCGTCTGTCTTGATCCTACCCTGGGTATTTTTTTCAACTTTTAAATCCTGAATAAAATCACAGGTTCTGACTCCCGCGGCCCAAATCAGCATAGGCCGGGAAAAACCTGTAACTTTTTCAATACTCGTATCGGTGAATACTTCTATCCCTGATTTTTTTAAATTAGCCAAAACATAATCCTGCATCCACTCCGGCAAAGCTCCCAGGATGGAGGAAGAACGTTCTACGATAATTATCTTTTTATGGATTTTCCTTTTGTTTAAATAAACTCTTAGATTCGTAGCCACTTCTATCCCTGTATAGCCCCCTCCGGCTACCAGATAAGCGTCATAATCTTTTTCATCCAGGGCCTGACGCAGGTAAGCGGCATCCTGCACATCATCAAGCTTAAAAGCGTTTTTCTCTATTTCAGCGTTACCGTAAAAGTTAGTCTCTGAGCCGCTAGCGATAATCAGAAAATCGTAGTTTAGGGTTAAAACCGAAGTGGAAACCTCTTTTTTAGCCAGCTCAAGCGCAGTTACTTTATCTTTAATAAAATTAAAATTCTTTTTATGGCTTAAGGCTGCCAGGTCCAGGACCAAATACTCTTGGCGAATACCCCTGCCCAGGCAATCCGGAAGCAGAGGCAGGAAACTGGACTGCTGTTTAGCATTGATAAGCGTAATCTCCAGGCCCTGCCTCTTATGATAATTATAAAACCTGGAGAGAGCAGCTAATCCGGCAAATCCCGCGCCGATAATGACAATTTTTTTCATAGGAGCCCCAGGATTAAAATGTTACTCACCAGCATCTGCATGCTTATGGTCAGCCTGGACGCAGGGATCAGCCTGGTTTTGTCGGCATAATTTCCTTTTAGGATCATACCTGCCTTAAGGGCTAAAAAAATCAACGCGAAAGAAAAAAGAGCAATAAAACCTAAGTATCCCAGGTACACCCCTAAGCCAATTGCACAGAAACCTAAAAAAACGATTAGATAGTAGAAGCGAAACGCTTTTTCAGGGCCGCCTAAACTTACCAGATTATTTTTACCCGTTTTGCTATCGCCGGGAAAATCCGGTATTTCATTAACAAAAAGGATAGCGGCGCTAAAAAATCCCGCAGGCAGCGACAGGATGAAGCTCTTTAAATCCGGGAATATCCCGGTCTGAATAAAATATCCTCCCATTACTGTCACCGGGCCCAACAGCAAAAAAAGAGAAAGTTCTCCCAGGTAATTATAGGAAAAACTTAAAGGCCTGGCGGTATATTGCCAGCTAAAAATAATAATCAACAGGTATATCAAAATAACGTAGCAGCTCTTAAGGAGCACCGCCAGAATAATGACGCAGAAGCCAGCCAGGCCTGCGCATAACAATGCCGCCAAAAGATAGAATTTAGCGGCCAGCCGGCCTTCCTGGATAAGCTTTGAGCCGCCGAACAAACCGTAGAACTTTTTATCCTGCCAATCCGCCCCGCTCTCAGAATCAAAATAGTCGTTGATCAGGTTAGCGCTCAGGTGCGTAAAGATAACGGCGCCTAAGCCGGCTAAAAAACCAAAGTAATTGAAATTTTTTCGGATAATCAACGAACCGAGGATAAACGGCAGGATGCTGACACTGATAAACGGTAACCTTAATGCGCGTAGGATATTCTTAAGCATTATCCTGTACCGGTTTCTTCTGCCCCAACAGCAAGGAAATTGATTTGCTTTAGCTTTAGGTATATGTTAACATAACTTTATGTTTTTGAAAATGAAAAATCGGATTGAACGGGAATTAAGCTTATTTATCCGCGACCTAAACCGCAACTACTCTCTAAACAAGCTCTCCCCCGTACTCTTTAGTAAGATAAAAGAATTCTTATCCCGCGGCGGTAAAAGAATAAGGCCGATCCTCTTTTGCGTCGGGTATCTGGGGTTTACTAAGAAAGCGCCTCCCGGATTATACCGTAGCGCCTTATCCTTAGAGCTACTGCATGATTTTATGCTTGTTCACGACGATATAATCGATAAGTCCGCTATGCGCCGGGGTAAGCCGGCAATGCACGTATTACTGAATAGATATTTAAAACACGCAAAAAACCTTAAATTTAAGGGAAATGACCTGGCTATTGTTATCGGCGACGTGATCTATGCTTTGGCGCTGGACGCGTTCCTAGAAGTAAGAGCAAACCCCAAGCGCAAAGAACTGGCCTTAAGGAAACTTATCTCGGCAGCGCTCTATACCGGAAGCGGCGAATTTATTGAACTGCTCCTGGGCACAAAACCGATAGAGAAGATAACTAAAAAGGATATCTATAAAATATACGCTTATAAAACCGCTAACTATACCTTTGCCGCCCCCCTGGCCATGGGGGCGGTCCTGGCCGGAGCAAAAGGCAGCCAGATAAAAAAACTTTTTGACTACGGGATGTGCCTGGGATGCGCGTTCCAGATCAAAGACGATATCAGCGGAATCTTCGACGCAAAGGAAAAAATAGGGAAATCCAACCTTACCGACATTAAAGAAGCTAAAAGGACACTGCTTATCTGGTATGCCTACAATCACTGCGACAGGAAAGGTAAAGCAGCGATAAAAAAAGTATTCGCCGGGGAAAAAACAGGAAAAAAAGAACTGCTGAAGATCCGTAAGGTGTTAACCGTTACAGGCAGTTTAGATTATGCCCGGGGCGAAATAAAAAACCTGCTGCTGCAATCCGAACGCGTAATAACAGCGCTAAAAATGCGCAAGGATTACCGCAAGGCCCTGATTAATTTTTCGCGTAAAATCCTTTCTGTCTAAAACCAGCCTTAATTTATCTTACCAGTTTATACCTTTTTCCAAAAAACTTGACAATTACGAGGGGGGTAGACTAATGTTACTATGTCAACAACAACCCTTATGTCCCTAAAAACCTACAAAAAAAGTCTACCACAAAAGAAACATGGTTTCACTCTTATTGAGCTTATCATTGTTGTAGTAATCATCGGTATCCTCGCCCTGATCGCTATACCCCGCTATTTTACCAATGTAGCTAAAGCCAAAAAAAATACAGTCTATGCTAACATGGATGCTATAAGACAAGCATTGTTAGCTTATTATGCAATTAATGGCGTTTATCCCTCTGTCAACAGCTGGCCCATTACGGTGGTTGTCGACGGGGATACTGTTGTCAACTTTACCAACATCACTTCCGCAAATTGGCGGTATATCTATGCCCCTGGTCCTTTCGGGTCGTGTCTGGGTGAGACCGTATATGCTTATGATATACCTTCCACTGGTGTAGGCGGGATATGTGTCAATAATGGTGCACAATGGTGTGAGGCAACGTGGTGTGATATTTAAATGTGTCGGTAGACCAGTATAGGGACCGTTTCCCTAAGAGTATAGGGACCGTTTCCCAGGGGACCGTTTCTAAGAGTATAGGGACCGTTTCCCTATGCCATCCCTATGCCAGTTAGAAATATTCCTGGTATACTTCCTTGACTCTGTTGACAGCTTTGAGAAGAAGGTTCTTGGCAGGTTGGTGCAGCGGTAAAATTCCCGGGGGCTTAATCTCCAGCGCCTCGCAAAGCATCCCCAGGCAGGTCAGGTAGGTTAAATACTTCTGGCCGGACAACTCACTATTTTCCTTGATCATGGAAACTATCTCTAAATTAGTAATCCTTCCCAGCTTTACCGCTACGCCCAGGACATTCTCCAGGGTCTCAATAAGGCCTTCTACCAGAACCGTCCGGCCGACGACCACAAAATTATTGATTTCATAAAGCGCGGCCTTCTTCTCAACAGCCTCTTTTATCTTTACGCAGATGGACTTGGCCGCAGCAGTAATAATCTCTGCTACCAATTTTTGTTTTATCGGTTTATAGAATTCGCTTTTTTTGACCAGGATCTCCTTATCCTCGCCGATTTCATTGAAACCGGCAATAATGCCGTATGACCTCTTAATATCTTCGGCTAAATCAAAATTTATTTTTAAGCTATCGGAAAGTTCCCGGGTTAAATCATCCCCCCCGAAAGGCAAAACCTGGATATCTTTAAGCAGGCCGCCTTCAAATACCAGTAGCTCGGTCGTATCTCCTCCTATATCGCAGAATAGATTTAAGCCCTTTCTGGCTCCGGGGCTAAAGACCGCCTTGCTGGTAGCCAGACCTGAAAAAAATAAATCTTTTATTTCATATCCCGACTGGTTAACCACCCGGGCCAGGTTCTGCACTGAAGATAACTTGCCGCAGACCAGGTATAACTCTACTTCCAGCCTGTGGCTGTAAAGCCCCAGGGGATTAGAAATATTGTTCTTGGAATCTATCGTGTAACTAAAAGGGAGCATGTGGATTATTTCTTCTTCCAGGCTTGAGCCCAAAACGCGCGCCTGCTCATTTACCTTTTGCATATCCGAGACAGTGATTACCTTATTCCCCCTTTCGGCAAGCGGGATAATGGCGTGGCTGTGCTTAGTGACAATATCCTGCCCGGAGATGTTGACCGAGATAAATTTAATATTTATCCCGGATTTAGCCTTCAGGTTTTTCAGAGCCCTGGTGACCGAACCGATTAAGCCGATGGAATCTACGATTGAACCTTCCCGCATGCCCTGAACAGGCAAAGATTCAAAATAAATATTGGCCAGCCGCTTCTTTTTGAAATACGCCAGGCAGGCGGAAATCTTGCTTGAGCCGATATCCAGCGTACAAATATAATTATTTAACATCTTTAAATTTTATCACCGGTTCCTTGAATCTCAGGTCTATATAATTTATACTCTCCAGATGGTGTTTTTCCTGGTTGATTAAGCCGGCGATAATCGCAACCTTATCCCGGATATTACCCTGCCCGATCTTAATCTCCAAAAATTCATTTTTACCCGGAGCCTTCCAGTTGGCGTAAGTATCCTGGCCCCTTAAAATAGGTATTTGGATCGTAACATTATCTTCCCCCGTTACATTAATTTTCTGGATCCTATAATCACGGAATAAGCGGTTCTTTCCGGCCTCTTTAAGAATAAGCAGGGCGAGGGAGAGCTCCTTATTATTATACCTCATCCCGGATTTAGGCCCGAAGATTTTAGTTTCCAGCCCCAGGATTATTGGCAGGCCTGCCTGGCCGTCAGGCAGGCCGGAATCTTGCGGCTGCCGGGAACTGGAAAAAATAACCCCTTCTGCGTCAACCGCAAAGTAACGGTAGAATTTTATAAAAGCGACCGGCCGGCGCTTAACAAACTCTACGAAGATGCGGTCGGGTATAATCCTGGCCAGCCTGACTCGCGAACAATCCGGACAGAACCTGACGATATTTTCCGATTCTTGCGCCAAGGAAAAGCCGAAAATATTTTTTCCCTTGAGGTAAGAAAGATCGATCGGGGAAACCTGATTCGCGATAACCTCCCTGACCCGAAAATAATCCGCCGTGGACAAGACCCTCCAAATATAACCTAGAATAAATAACAAGGCAAGAAGAATTATCAAGCTGAAAACTAAAAGCCTGACAGGAAAATTAACTTTTCTTTTTTTCATATGCCAACTTGATTAATTTAAGGCAGAGCGCGGTAAAGCTGATGCCTGATTTTTTAGCGGCCTTGGGCAGCAGGCTGGTTGCGGTCAAGCCCGGAATGCTATTTACTTCCAGGACAAACGGCGTGTTTTTTTCATCCAGGATAATATCCACCCTGGAACAACCGCTGCAGCCCAGGAGTTTATGCGCGGATAACGCCGCTTCCTTTACCTGCCGGGTAAGGCGCCGGGATATTTTAGCCGGGACCCGATAGCGCGTCAGGCCTTTTTGGTATTTAGCCCGGTAATCAAAAAAAGCGCGCCGGGGGACAATTTCGATTACCGGCATAGCCCTTTCTTCCAAAATCCCGACGGTAAGCTCCCTGCCTTTTATATATTCTTCAATAATTATTTTTTTATCAAATTTAAAGGCCAAGGCTATTGCCGCGGGGATATCTTCTAATTTACCCACGATAGAAAGGCCTATACTCGAGCCGTGCGCTGCCGGCTTAACCACTAAAGGCAAGCCTAGTTTAGCGCAATGAAAACCCCGGTAGGCAGGCCGGCTGAACACCTCAAACCGCGGCACCTTTAATCCGTATTTCTGGAATATTTTTCGCGAGCTGGCCTTATCCATGGCCAGATGGCTGGCCCTGACCCCTGAACCGGTATAAGGAATTTTCAGGCTGCGCAAAATCTTCTGGACCCCTCCGTCTTCGCCAAACCTCCCGTGCAGGGCGACAAAAGCGCAATCTATTCTCTTGAGCTTTAATAAACGGACATTGTCCCTGGCCTTATCGGTTTTAATCACTATCGGCACGACATTAAAACCGGCCTTTTTCAATGCCGCGCAGACCGCCCGGCCGGATTTAAGAGAGATCTTCTTTTCCGTAGAAGGACCGGCCATTAAAACGCCTATCCTGCCAAATTTTTCTTTCCGGCCCATATTTTTATCTCTGGCTGTAAGGTTATTTTAAATTCATCCTTAACCTTCTTTTGGATTATCCGCATAAGCCCTAATACATCTTTTGCGCTCGCCCTGCCGCGATTCAGGATAAAATTAGCGTGGCGCTCTGAAACAAAGGCCTGGCCCCTTTTCTTTCCTTTTAATCCGCACATCTCAATAAGCTTGCCCGCATAGCGTTGAGGCGGGTTCCTGAAGATACACCCGGCATTAGGCCGGCTTAAGCCCTGGCCTTTATAGCGGAACATAAGATATTTTTTTATATTTTTTTGGATTCGCGCCTGGCTGCTTTTTTTAAGCCTGAGGAGAGCGCTTAAAACAATATATTTTCCCAGGCTGGATTTACGGTAACTAAACTTAATCTCCTTTTTGCCTAAGATTTTTATCCTACCGCGATAATCCATCACGCCTGCTCCTTTTACCAGTTCTCCTAAAGTCCTTTCCCAGCATCCGGCATTCATGACCAATGCCCCGCCAAGCGTGCCGGGGATACCCGCCAGGAATTCCAGGCCGGACAGAGACTTAGTTTGCGCAAATTTGATAAGCTGGCTAAGAGTAACTCCGCTGCCCGCCTCAATGCAATTTCCCTTTAATACTATCTTCCTGAAATATACAGAACTTAATTTTAAGACTAAGCCTTTTACCCCTCTATCGCTGATTAAGAGGTTACTCCCTGCGCCAAGTACAAAAACAGGTATTTTCTTTCTTTGAGCACTCTCCAGGATAGACCTAAGCTCAGGGAGGCTTCCGGGTTCACTAAAAAACTGCGCGCGGCCGCCTATCTTAAAAGTAGTTTTGTCCTTTAATGGCTGCCTAACTTTTACTTGGGAGCCTCTCGGCCAATTCATCGCTTACCCTTGCTATGTCCCCCGCACCCAGGGTGATTACCTGGTCACCGGGTTTTAATATCCCTAAAATATACTCTACGATTTTTTCTTTTGGCATAAAATTTACAGTTTTACCCGGATTATCTTCCTTTATTTTTTCACAGAGCAACTGGGCATTCACCCCCGGGATAGGCGGCTCGCTGGCTGCGTATATATCAGTAATAATCAGCTGGTCTAGAGCGTTAAAACTTTGGGCAAACTCATCCAGGAGTAACTGCGTGCGCGTATAGCGGTGCGGCTGGAATATAGCGATAGACCTTTTAGCTTTTAAATTGGCGACGGCTTTGAGCGTGGCCCGGATCTCGGTCGGATGATGCGCGTAATCATCGATAAGCGTATAATTATCGCTCTTAAATTTTATCTCCAGGCGCCTGCGCGCGCCCTTATACCCGGAGAGGGCCTTTTGTATAAATTTTAGATCGATGCCTAATTCCATCCCCAGGGCAATCACTGCCAGGGCATTGGATATATTATGCTCCCCGCCGAGAGCAAGGTTAAACCTGGCCACAAATTTATCTTTAGAGTAACAGTCAAATACACTCTCCAATCCCTCCAATTTTATATTTTTGGGATAGACCTGGCTGATTTTGCTTAACCCGAATAAAACATATCTCTGCCGGTAACTTCTGAGTATGCGCATCAGGTGCGCATCGTCGGAAGAACAAAAAATACATCCGGCAGCATCGGTCCTGCCCAGAAATTGTCTGAAGGCATCAACCTCTTTTGCAAAACTTTTATAGTAATCCAGGTGTTCGCGGTCAATGTTGGTAATAATAGAATACTTCGGCTTATAATACAGGAAAGAACCGTCGGATTCATCGGCCTCAGCCACAAAGAATTTACCGTTGCCTAAACAGGCATTAGTATCTATGTTTTTCAGGATTCCCCCTATGGCCACGGTAGGCAAGAGCCCGGCCTCAAGTAACAGATATGAAACCAAAGAAGTAGTAGTGGTCTTGCCGTGGCTGCCGGCAACGGTAATTACGGTTTTATCCTGCATAAGCTCGGCTAAGGCCTGGGCGCGTACCACTAAAGGCAGGCCTTGTTTCTTTGCCTCGATAAATTCAGGATTATCCTCTTTGATCGCCGAAGAAAAAATTACGGTATGCGCACCCCGGATATTCCCGGCATTGTGCCCTAAAAAGATTTGCGCCCCGGATTGCTTAAGGCCTGCGGTAATTTGGTTTTCCCGGAGGTCTGAACCGCTTACTTTATAGCCGTAAGCTAAAAGCAGCTGCGCGATGCCGCTCATGCCGATACCGCCGATACCGATAAGATGATAATGTTTTTTCATTTTAATGAAGAGACAACGCCGCTTCGGCTAATAAACTTGCCGCGTCAGGCCTAGCTAAATCCTTAAATCCTGAACGCATCGCTGCAATCTTTGCGGGATTATTGATAAACGATTCCAGGGTTTGCCTGAATAGGTCCTTATCCGGTTCGGCGTCGTTTATTACCATTGCGCAGCCTTTTTCTTTTAATATCCTGGCATTCTCCAGCTGATGGCTATAGGCATAAGGATAAGGAAAAATTATTGCCGGCTTCCCAAAGAATATCAACTCTGCTACGGTAGTCGCTCCGGAACGCGAGATAACCAGATCCGCAGCGCTGTAGGCTTGTTCCATATCCCTGAAGAAACCGAAAACCTTGGCCGTAATCCTTATTTTGCTATAGGCCTGCTTAACCGCTGCGTAAGAACCTGCCCCCGCAAGGTGGATAACCTGTAATTTTGAAACATCCTTGAATAACGCTGCTGCCCTGAGAAATTCCGTATTAAGATGCTCGCTGCCCTGGCTTCCGCCCATTACCAGGAGCGTTAACTTATCCTTATCCAGGCCAAAAAAATCCAAGGCCCGGGACTGGTCGAGCTGCTTCAACTGCCGGCGCAGGGGATTACCGGTAACTACTATTTTCCCCGGGTTTATATTCAGATAATTTTTTGTTTCGCTAAAAGAAATGGCCACCCGATCAACAAACTTGGCTAATAAGCTATTGGCGCGGCCGGGCAAAACATTCTGTTCGTGGATTAAAGTCTTGATTCTAAAAAGCCAAGCAAAAAATAAACCAGGGATAGAGTCTAACCCCCCGAAACCAACGACCATATCCGGCTTAAATTCAACGATTATCTTCAAGCTTTCCCAGGTACCTTTAAGGAATTTACCCAGGGCAATAAGATTACGGATATCCATACTCCGGCTGATCCCGGAAATAGAGATATACTTTACCTTAAATTTGTCCAGCACAATGCCGGCCTTAATGCTCCTGGACGCCAGGACCAAAAGCGGCTCTATTCCTTCCTGCTTATCCTGCAAGGCGCAGATAAAGCTGGATGCGGGAAAAATATGCCCGCCGCTAGCTCCGGCAACTACCAAAATTTTCATTAGGGGTATTCTCCGGTACGCGCGATATTTACCAGTATCCCCACGCAGATCATATCAAAAATAAAAGAAGACCCGCCGTAACTGATAAAAGGCAAAGGCAGGCCCTTAGTAGGTAAAACCCCGCAGGAAACCCCGATATTAATCACTACCCGAAAAGCAATCATGGCCACCAGGCCCAAGGCTAGAAAATACCCGAATTTATCCGGGGCATTCTTCATTATCTTAATGCCCTTTTGAATAAAAATAATAAATAATATTATTACGCCGACGGTGCCGATTAACCCCAGCTCTTCACCGATTATGGAAAAAATAAAATCCGTATGTGCTGCCGGAAGATAAAATAACTTTTGTTTGGAGTGCCCCAGCCCTACGCCGAATAAACCGCCGGAACCCAGGGCTACCTGCGACTGAATTATCTGGAAGCCGCTTCCTCTAGGGTCCGCCCAAGGATTTAAAAATGCCAGGAGGCGCGCCTTGCGGTAAGCCACGCTAAATATCAAAAAGTACAATACGGGCAGGCTGGCTAAAATCAAAGATAAAATATAGGCCGGGCGTACTCCGGATACAAAAAGCATCACCAGGACTACCGCGCTTAGGGCTATAGTGTTGCCTAAATCCGGCTGCAGCATAATGAGCAGAGTAAAAACGGCTAAAACGCACATCGGCGCCAGGAACCCTTTAAAAAAAGTTTTCATCAGGTTTCCTTTGCGGCTGATAAAATCCGCCATATAGATAATGATAGCCAGATTAGCCAGCTCCGATGGCTGGAAACTTAAGAATTTAAACCTGAACCATCTGCGCGCGCCCGATACCTCTCTGCCCAATCCCGGGATAAGGACCAAAACCAGTAAAATCAGGGAGATAATTAACAACGGCCGGGCAAAGACCTTAAGCTTACGGTAATCAATGCTCATAAAGAAAAAAGTCAGGGCTGCTCCCATAAGCATAAAAATAAAGTGCCTCTTCAGGAAAAAAAACCCGTCCTTATACTTCTCCCAGGCATAAATACTGGAGGAGCTGTAAATCATCACTACCCCGATGCAGATGAGGATCACGACTACGGTAAATAAACTTACCCTGATATTACGGACCATGTTTAGACCTTCACCTTATCCAATTCAAAAACTATAGCTTTAAAAGACCTGCCCCTGTCTTCGTAGTCAGAAAACATATCAAAACTCTTGCACATCGGCGAGAATAAAACGCAATCTCCCGGAAGGGCCAACTGGTAAGCTTTTTTTACCGCCTCCTCCAGCGTCGCCGCCTCAACTATAGCGGTCGAACCGGAAAATACTTTTTTTATTTTCCCCTTGGCCTCTCCGATAAGAACAGCGGCCTTTACTTTTTTGGCGGCCAATTCCACGACCTTGCCGTAAGCATTCCCCTTTTCCCTTCCTCCGGCAATCAAAATCAATGGCCCGCTTAAATTATTTAAGGCCCAGACAGTGGCCTCGGTAGTCGTAGACTTGGAATCATTAATGAACCGCACTCCGTTAATTTCAAGGACATTTTCCAGGCGGTGCTCGACGCCTTTAAATTCCCCAAAGACCTTCATCACCAAATCTTTATTTATGCCGAGTAGCGCAGCTACGCTTAGGACCGCTGACTGATTCGGATTAAGGCCTTCCTCTTTGCGGAAATAGACAACCGTTGATTTTAGCTCTTGGGCTAAAGAGCGAATAGCCGGATCATCATCATTTAAAACCGCATAATCCGCAGTGGACTGGTTTCGGAACGCCCGTTTTTTAGCCGTAAGGTACTCCGCCATATCTTTATAACGGTCAAGATGATTACGGCTTAAATTAAGGAACAGGCAGATCTTAGGCTTAAACGTAGCTATATGCTCCAACTGGAAAGAACTTACTTCCAACACTACAAAATCTCCTTCCCGTATTTTTTCTACTTCTGCACAAAACGGCCGGCCGATATTACCGCAGGTAAAGACTCTTTTGCCTGCGGCGCTGAGTACTTTCCCGATTAAAGTCGTAACCGTGGTTTTACCGTTAGTCCCGGTTACGGCAATAACCTGCGCGGGACACAAAATCCAGGCCAACTCCACTTCGCTGATTACGGGAACATTGTTTTCTTTAGCCCAGATAACGGGTAAGGCACTACTGGGGACTCCGGGAGAAATAACCACGTTATCTTTACCTTTGACAAAATCCCGCGAGTGCCTGCCTAGCTCTACTTGGATATCTTTTGATTTTAGCTGGCTTAAGGCCTGACGGATGTTTGTATTATCCTGATTATCCGTGACAAAGACGTGTGCGCCTAAATCATAAAGCAGATTTGCCGAGGCCACCCCGCTGCGCGCAAGGCCCACGACGAGGACATTTTTATCTTTAAAATAACCTCTATTCATAGATTACAAATAATAGAGTAGGCAGCAGTTAGTAGCTAGTAGGAAGGTCTTCCCTACATGCTACCCACTAGCTACCCTCTATAGTCTGTCCACTATCGGATCTTCAAAGTCACTATGGTCAGTAGGGCTAAGAGAGCTGCGATAATCCAGAACCTGACAATGACTTTATTTTCCGACCAGTTAAGAAACTGAAAGTGATGGTGAAGCGGCGCGATCTTAAAAATACGTTTCCGGGTCAGCCGGAATGAGCCTACTTGTAAAATCACGGATAAAGCCTCTACGACGAATATCCCGCCTACAATAACTAAAAGTAATTCCTTGCGGATTAATAACGCCACTGTCCCCAGTGCCCCGCCCAAAGCTAATGCCCCGACATCTCCCATAAAAATAGACGCCGGATAACAGTTAAACCATAAAAAACCTAAACCCGCGCCCAGAATACTGGCGCAGAAAACCGTCAATTCTCCGCTGCCTTTAATATATGGAACAAGCAGGTATTCGCTTAATTTAATATTGCCTGAAACATAGCTTAAAATACTAAAAGCCAGGGCTACCATAACTACAATGCCGATAGCCAGGCCATCCAGCCCATCGGTCAGGTTCACCGCGTTAGACGTACCGGCTACGACTAAAATCACAAAGATTATATAGAGGCCGTCTAAATCCAGGGAGATATGCTTCATAAACGGCACATCTAGCCTCAGGCTATTCTGAAAACTGATTAAGAAAATAACACCCAGAATCAGACCCAAGATTATCTGGCTGATTAATTTTGCCCTGACGCTCAACCCCCTGGATTTATTCCTGATCTGTTTCAAATAGTCGTCGGCAAAACCGGTTATCCCCAGCCAGAGGGTGCTAAAAAGCACCACCCAGATATACTTGCTGGAGAGGTCAGCCCATAAAAGCGTAGAGGCCACTACTGCCGCCAATATAAGCAACCCGCCCATAGTCGGAGTATCGGTTTTGGAGCGGTGCAGGTCATCAAGTTTTACGCTATCCCCTTTATTGATTCTTTCTCCGACCTTTAACGCCTTCAGTTTCCTGATAATGACCGGCCCGAGCAATAAACTGATCATAAAGCTGGTAAGGACCGCCATGGCCGCGCGGAAAGTTATGTAGCGGAAGATATTAAAAGCAGAAATTATGTCGTGGAGCGGATAGAGTAAATTATAGAACATCTAGATTTTAAGGACCTCTTCCATTTTCATCCTGCGGGAACCCTTGACTAGAACGATATCTCCCGGGGCCACGCCTACTTTTTCCAACAGAATCCTGCGGGCTTCCATCGCGGAGCCGCAATGGAATATCTTATTTTCCGCGCTGATGTTTTTATTTAAACACGCCCGGGTAAGCTCGCCTACCGTTATCAGTACATCCGCAGCCTTGAGTGCCTCTCGTATAGCTTGAGCATGTAAAGCCCGGCCGGCATCCCCTAACTCCAGCATATCACCCATCACAAAGATCTTCCTTCCCCTTACGGAAAAATTATCTAAAACTCCCAAGGCGTGTTTTAATGAAAAGGGGTTGGAATTATAAGTATCATCAATAAATTTTATCCCCTCTATCTCCAAAAAATTAAGCCTGCTTTTGGGAAGGTTAAAGCCGGCTAACCCGTAAGAGATATCCCGGTAGCTCAAACCGAAAATCCTCCCCAGCGCTATGGCAAAAAGACTGTTGTAGATATTATAATACCCCAAAGTCTTTAATGCAAATTTAAATCCTGTGTTTACCTTAAAAACCGGCCTGCCGCGGACGTAGCTAATCCCGCTGGCGAAAAAATCGCTTTTATGCTTTAATCCCACACTCAAAATAAAGGGAGACGGCGTTCTTTTGAGCGCAATCCTTCTTAAAAAAACGTCATCCGTATTCAATATGGCGATAGCGGGGTTTTGCAAGCCGGCAAGCAAGCTATGCTTCTCTTTAAAGACTCCGCTTAAGTTTCTAAAATATTCCAGGTGCGCCGGCCCGATATTGGTAATTACGCCGATATTCGGATAAGCTATCCGGGTAAGGTATCCGACTTCCCCAAAATGATTGGTGCCTATTTCTAAAACCGCGAGATCATAGGAATTATCTAATTTTAACAAGGTAAGCGGAAGACCGATATGGTTATTCTTGGTCCCTTCGTTCTTAAGTACTTTGAATTTCCGGGAAAGAACACTCGCAATCATTTCTTTAACCGTAGTTTTTCCGTTGGAACCGGTAACCGCGATCACCGGGATATTTTTAAATCTTTTACGGTTAAAGCAGGCAAGCTCTCCTAAGGCGCGGGTTGTATCCTTTACCCTGATAAATGTAACGCCCTTTTGCCTGACTTCTTTTTGCGCTATTAGACAACCAGCGCCCCTCCTGACGGCTTGCGGAACAAAATCATGGCCGTCGAAATTGTCGCCCTTAAGCGCAAGGAAAGCTTCGCCTTTTTTAACGGCACGTGAATCTATGGCAATACCCTTAATCAGAGTATCTTTACTGCCTGAGATAAGTTGACCTGCCGTAGCTTTTAATAATTCGGAAACTTTAAACATCGCTTGACTTCCTCCCGGTCATCAAAGTGTACGGTCTTGTTCTTAAAGACCTGGTAATTTTCATGGCCCTTACCCGCCAATAATACGATATCGCCCCTGCCGGCCAGTGACAGGGCTTTCTGGATCGCTCTTTTCCGGTCAGGGATCGCGCAATAATTATTCTTTTTTATGCCCTTACGGATATCCCTGATAATATCTGCCGGATCTTCCGAGCGGGGGTTATCGCTGGTAATCACCGCAAAATTCGATAGAGCGGTTACCACTCTGCCCATTTTAGGCCGCTTGAACCTGTCGCGCTCGCCGCCGCAGCCAAAAAGCGTAATAATTTTCCTGGGGGATAACTGCCTTAAGGTAGTAAGGACATTCTTTAGGGCGTCATCGGTATGCGCGTAATCAACAAATACGTAAAACCCTTTCGGAGAATTTATTCGTTCCAGCCTTCCCGGAACAAGTGAAAAATTTTCCAAGGCGGACTTAATGGCTTCTAAACGGATACCTGCTTTAAGCGCCCAGGCAATACAGGCCAGAGCATTATAAACATTATGCCTGCCGATTAAATTTATCCGGAATTTTATCTCCCTCCCGTAAAACAAAAGCTTAAACTCCGTATGCCTGAGGTCAAACTTAATATCCTGGGCCGATACCTCCGCCCGACTATCTATCCCATAGGTAACTACTTTAGCGTGCGTGATCTTCTGAATCCTGCCCGCATGCCTGTCATCATTATTAATAACGGCGAACGAGTTTGCACCAAGATTTTTAAATAATTTCAGTTTAGCCTTAAAATACCTTTGGGGAGTCTTATGGTAATCCAGGTGATCCCGGGTTAAATTGGTAAATATCGCCGAGTGGAAACGCACCCCTCCAACCCGTTCCTGGTCTAAAGCATGCGAGGAGACCTCCACTAGCGCGAATTTTATTTTTTCTTTCTCCATGCGCGCCAGCAGGGATTGAAGCTCTAGCGGGCCGGGCGTGGTATTCTTAGCCGGAATGACTTTATCCTTAAAACGATAATTAAGCGTACCGATTACGCCGGAAGAAAATTTTGCTTCTTTTAAAACCGCCTCCAGCAGATAGGTAACGGTAGTCTTGCCGTTAGTCCCGGTAATCCCGATCACCTTGACCTTGTGGGAAGGATTCCCATAAAACTGGTCCGCCAATCCGGCCAGGGCCAGGCGCGTATCTTTAACTCTTATGATTTCCGCCGATCCAGGACAGCTTACTTTTACTCTTGAATCGCAAACAATAAACTTTGCGCCCCTCTCCATCGCCGCAGCGATAAACTTACTGCCATCTTCACTAGCGCCCTTGACAGCCACAAAAATGGAATTTTTCTTAACCCGCCGGGAATTAGAGCTTAAGCCGCGGATTTCCTGATTTTTTATTAATTTAATGAGCTCTGCGATTTGCATTTAAGTCTTCGGCCAAGGCCTGCTTGGTTTTTAGGTATCTTACCACGTCGGCAGCAACATTCTTAAACACCGGAGCAGCGACTACGCCTCCGAAATAATACGGATGCGGCTCGTCTACCGATACTACGATAGCAACTAAAGGGTCTTCGGCAGGCGCAAAACCGATAAAGGAAGCCACAAACTTATTATGCGAATATGCGCCGTTAGGCTCCAGTTTTTGGGCGGTTCCGGTTTTTCCGGCGGCAGTAAATCCGGGTACCTGGGCCATTCTCCCCGTACCCTCTTCTACTGCTCCGGTAAGTATCTTGGTGACCCGGGCGGCAGTTTCCAGGGATATGACCTTACGGATTAACACCGGAGAAGTCTTTTTGATTACTTTCCCCTGTTTATCGCGAATTTCTTCTATCACAAAGGGACGCATCAACTGGCCGCCGTTGGCGATCACGGAAATAGCGCTGACTAGCTGCAGCGCGGTTACGCCCACCTCCTGGCCGATGGGAACAGCGCCCAGGGAAGTCTTCGACCAGAAACGCGGCTCTTTAATCATCCCGGATATTTCTCCTGGCAAATCTATCCCCAACTTTGAGCCAAAACCGAATAGCCTGACATACTTATATAAAGTATGCGGCCCCAGTAACTGGGCGACTTTAGTCGTGCCGATATTACTGGACTCCTCAATGACCTCTCTAAAGGTAAGCCACCCGTGCGGCTTATGGTCATGCAAGATATGGTTAGCCACGCGGTAAGACCCGTTTTCGCAAAAAAACTTATCTTCTTCGCTGACCCTCTTCTCCTCCAGCGCAGCGGAAGCAGTAACGATTTTAAATACTGAACCCGGCTCAAACAAATCACAGATAGCCCGGTTGCGCGTCTGGTCCTTGCTGACATTACTATGCTCATTTAGATCATACGTAGGCCGGTTAGCTAGGGCCAGGATCTTTCCTGTGTGCGGGTCCATAACAATAATACTTGCGCCTTTGGCATGGTAGGTTTTAAAGGCCTTATCCAATTCGCGTTCGGCAATATACTGAATCACCTGGTCAATAGTTAAGACTATATCATCTCCGTCCCCGGGCAGGACCATCTTTTCCCAAATATCCAATCTTTTCTGCCGCGCGTCCCGTAAAAATACCGCCCAACCCGGTGAGCCTTTTAAATATTTATCCAGATAAAGCTCAATACCTTCCAAGCCCGTATTATCCAACCCGGCAAAACCGATGATCTGGCTGGCCAGGTACGTATTCGGATAGCTGCGCTTAGTTTCTCTTAAAAAATCTAATCCTTTAATATTTAATTTTTTCACTGCCGCTTCCTGCTGCGGGCTTATTTTACGGGCCAGCCAGACAAAATATTTCTTACGCATTAATCTACCCCTTAGATAATCCTGGCTTACATTCAATACCCCGGAGAGCGTAGTAATAATACGTTCTTTATCGCTATCTTTTATGGTATTAGGTGAAGCATAAAGTGAAGGCGCGGGTAAATTCAAAGTCTGCGGTTTTAAATTACAATCATAGATAACTCCGCGTACAGGTTCCAATTCTACAAAAAGATTATGTTGTTTTCTGGCAATACCGGATAGATAGGTGGAATTGAAAAACTGGATATAAAGCAGGCGCGCAATGCAGAAAATTAGAAAAGCGACGAAAAATAGAAATACCGCCTCAGCCTTGCGGCGATAATTGCTTATATACACATTAAGTTTTGATTAATAAATCTACGGGTTGACGGTCCTGGCTTCGGCCTGCCTTTTAATGCCAAATATACGCGCTAACAGAGTCTCTTTATTCGCTGTCCCTTGAGTAAAAGTAACGCCTTCTTTAGAGGGGACTAACCTTGCTAACTGGTATTTATCGGGCATCTGGAAATCTGAATGGTTGGATACACTGCCGCCGATACTTACCAATGAGCAGTTCTTTTCGATATTATACCTTAGAATGCTGTTCTTATCCAACAACTTCTGAAAGACCGCATATTGCTTTTGTTCGGAATAAGCCAGCCTGAGGATTTCGGTCTGCTGATAGACATAAAGCAGTGAGAAGAGGGTAACACAGACAACCATGGATAAGAACTTATTCAGTCTCATGTCTTTTTAAATCCTTTTTGCCGCCCTTAGCTTTGAAGAACGGCTAGCCGGGTTACTCTCTATCTCCAGGGCCAGCGGCGTTAAAGGCTTAGGCGTCAAGATATCTACCAGCCCCTCGCTTTGGGCCTTGCGGAACGCATACTTTATCGCGCGGTCTTCCAGAGAGTGGAACGCGATAACGCCTACCCGGCCCTTCTTCTCCAGGAGCATAATGGCTTTATTTACTGCCGTATCCAGTACCTCCAGCTCCCTATTGACGGCAATACGTACTGCCTGAAAGGTGCGGGTGGCCGGATGTATCCGATAAAACCTATGCCTGTACCTGGCCGGTATGGATCTGGCTGCGATATCGGCCAGCTGCGTCGTGGTAGTAATCGGCTCCTTCTCTCTTTCCCGCACCAGAATCCGGGCGATGCGGTTATGCCACCTCTCTTCTCCGAAGTTCCACAATAAGGTGGAAAGCTCTTCTTCGTTCAGGTTGTTCACCAGGTCGTATGCCGAGACATAGCTATCCTGATCCATGCGCATATCCAACGGGCCTTCATTCTGGAAACTAAAGCCCCTTCTGGCGTCCTGAAGCTGAAAGGAAGACACTCCCAAGTCAAAAAGTACGCCGTCAACTTTTTTAACTTTCAGATTTTCTAAGAGCGTATCTATCTCCACGAAATTTCCGTGGACTAATTCATAGGCGGACCCAAATGCACTCAAGCGTTGGCGGCCGACCGCTAAAGATGCTTGGTCGCGGTCAATACCAATGAGCCTTCCTCCAGGGAGAATCCGCTCTAATATTGCCTTAGCGTGCCCGGCAGTACCTAGGGTTGCGTCCACAATTGTCTTGCCGGGTTTTAAATCTAAATGCTCTAAAACCTCCCCCAACATCACGGGAGTGTGAAATTTTATGTTAGGCATCCATCAATTTCTCAGCAATCTCTTCAAAAGACTGCCGGGAATTTCCGTAAAACTCTGACCACTTACTTTTAGCCCAAATCTCAATGCGGTTAGATACACCCACGATAACCACATCTTTTTTAATTTCGGCAAAATCTTTTAAGTACTGCGGCAAGAGGATTCTTCCTTGCGTATCAAAATTTACTTCGACAGCACCGGAAAAATAAAGACGGTTAAATTTACGCGATTCAGCTTTGGTGAAAGATATAGATTTAAATTTGGATTCCTGGGCGCGCCATTCTTCTTCGCTGAGCATAAAAAGACAATTATCTAATCCCCGGGTCACAAAGAATTTTTCCACGAAATGCGCTTTGGCTGCTTCGCGAAATTTGGCAGGCAATATCAAACGCCCTTTGCGGTCTATAGAATGCAGATACTCGCCATAGAACATGGCTTAAACTCCCTGCCTGCCAGTAGGCAGGCTCCACTTTAATCCACTTCCATCCACTTAGTAGTCAAAGTATAGATAAAATACCCTGTTTTGTCAAGAAAAAAGTTTACCTAAATTGTTCTAAAACAAGAAGTAGTGGATATTACCGGGTGAATTGGCTAGATATTGTGGTCTGGGGGGTGGTTTAAGCGAGGAGTCTTTTGCAAAGAATTATGTCTTTTCTGATTTGCCCGGCCAAAAGCGCCAGGGAAGCAAACCTCCTGTCCGGCCGGACCATTTTTACAAACTGGACCTCTAGATATTTCCCATAGATATTTCTCTTAAAATTGAATATATGCACTTCAATATGCACCTTTTTATTCTTTAACTCCAACGTAGGCCTCCGGCCGATATAACAGGCCCCTTGAAGCTTATCTCCGTCGAAAATTATCCTTACGGCATATATGCCGCAAGCGGGGATTACTTCATGGTGCGGATTGATATTGGCCGTCGGAAAACCCAATATCCTGCCCACGGCCGTGCCTTTGATCACTGTCCCTAAGATACTCACCGGACGGGATAATAATCTTTCTGCCTGCCGGATATCCCCTCTCTTGATTAACCTGCGGATTAAGGTGCTGCTGATTGCCCGGCCCTGCACTTTAATAATATTAATGCCCCGGGCTTTGAAACCGTATTCCTCCCCTATTATTGTTAAGAGGTTAAAATCCCCTTGGGCCTTTCTGCCAAAGCGGAAATCCTTACCGACATAAACATATTTTGCGCCGATTCTGCCCGCCAAAATATTTTTTATAAAATCTTCAGCCGGGATCCCGGCAAAACTACCGGTAAAATTAATTACCACGCAGATATCAATCCCCAACTCGGCAATAAGGCGCAAACGGTGCTCCAGCGAATAGAGGCTGGCTTGTTTTTGCGGATGCGGCCAGAAAGTGAGGACAATACTTGTCCCGCCTATAGCCTGCGCTTTATGCGCGGCAGCCTTCAATATCCTGCGGTGGCCGCGGTGCACGCCGTCAAAAACCCCGAGGGCCACCACCGGCTTTTTTATTTTTCCAATATTATTTAGACCGTAGATAATTTTCATAATTTATTTAAGGTTCTGGCGGATCTTGGCAATGACTTTATTGCGCACATCCGCAAGCTTGCCGTACACGGTGCAGCCGGAGGCGGTCCGGTGCCCCCCGCCTCCAAAAGCTTGCGCGACTTTATTCACATCCACCAGGCCTGTTGACCTTAAGTTAACCCGGATCTCATTTTTTACCCCCAGGTTTTCTTTAAATAACGCTGCGGCCTGGATATCTTTTATCCCCCGGATAAAACTCAGGATATGGTCGGTTAGATCAAAGGATAATTTTTTATGCCTGAGCAGCCGAGCGGGAAGTTCAACCCAGGCGATCTTCCCTGCGGATGTGCGGTGTATATGCGAGAGCGTTTTAATTAACAGCTGCATGTCCGTAAAAGGTATTTTTTCGTAGATGTTCCTATAGACTAAGGGAACATTCAAACCAAAACGTAATAATTCCCCTGCCGCCTTATGCGTAAAAACGCTGGTATTGGAATAACGGAATGACCCCGTATCCGTCATCATGCCCACATATAAGGAGAGGGCTGCGTTCGCGTCAAAAGGCACGCGCATTTCTTTATAAAGCCTAAAAACCATCTCTGAAGCCGAAGAGGATTTAGGATCAACCCAATCAACGCTGCCGAATTTTTTATTGCTGATGTGATGGTCTATATTAATAACATAAAGAGTATGGTTGATCAGCTTAGACACCTCTCCGGTACGGCCTAAATCCGTGCAATCAAGAATAATCGCGCAATCAAAATTAATCTCTTTAAGGGCAGGCCGGTAAAGCTTTATACTCTCTTTTCCCGGCAGAAAAAAGTATTCCGGAGGCAAAGGGTCTTCATTGACAATAACCGCCTGCTTACCCAGCTTCCTGAGCAAATAATAAAGGCCTAACTCGGAGCCTAAGGCGTCCCCTTCGGGGCTGGTATGGGCACTAATTAAAAAACGATTATGTTTTTTTATTGCGGCGGCGGCTTTTTTTAGGTTTATTCTGCTCATCGATCTCCTTTATTTCGTTTAAGACCTCTTCTATGCGTACGCTGTATTCGCTGGACCTGTCTTCGTAAAAAGCAATTTCAGGCGCAAACCTTAAATTTAACCTCTGGGCGATTAATTTCCGCACAAACCCCAAAGCCGAATCCAGGGCCTCTTTGGTATTCTTATGGGCCTCATCGTTACCCAGAACACTAAAAAAAATCTTGGCATATCTTAAGTCCTGCGTTATTTCAACACTCGTAATAGTTACAAACCCTAAACGCGGGTCTTTTAATTTATCGTGAATAATCACGCTCGCTTCCTGCCGGATCGCCTCGGCCACTTTATCTTGTCTAGACATTTAATCAACTCCCCGCCTGCCGCCTGCCTGACGGACGGTCAGGGTAGGCATGGCTCTTGCTTAATAGTTGCTTAATCAGCGCCAGTTCCTCTTCTTTGTTCCTGACCTGGCCATTGAGCTTAGCTTTTAAAACCTGCGTGAATATCTTCTGGTATCTTGGCCCGGGCAAAACGCCTAACCCGGCCAGATCCTTTCCGGAAACAGAGATACGCATACCGTTATAAATATCCAGAAAATCCGTGCTATTGCGCTTAAATAAAGGATTATTATATTTTGCCCTCAGCGCGAGGATAGTTTCATAACTTAACGGCTCAAGTAAACCAAAAATTCTTGCCGGCGCAATACTGGCCCCGCTTAGCTCTCTAAGCAAACGGCTCTGGGAGCGCTTATAGCTTAACAGCCTCTTGGCTTCCCCTTTGCGTAAGCCAAATTTGGCGCAAATCTTTTTGATTTTTTTCGCGTCCAGGGCCTCCAATAATCCCATAAGATAAATTACCCAGGTATCCAGGGGCCGGCGTGCACTATAGTTTTTATGGAAATAACCGATTTCCCTCTTGATGGCTTTTAAAAACGCGTAAGTTTTAGGGGTAATTTTTAGCTGCGTTGAAATAAAATCAAAACCCGCTAATTTTTCTATACGCCTTATCTCTTTAACCGGGTTTTTTTCTTTAAGTATCAGAATCAGGTCATCGCGCGTCCTATGCGGATGAATGCGCTCCAGCATTTTTAACCGGACTGCCTGCTTTAAAAGTTTGAGGCTCTCCGGTTCAATTTTAAAATTATACCTTTGTTCAAAACGCACTGCCCTGAATATCCGCGTCGGGTCATCCATAAAACTTAAGGGATGTAATACGCGGATAACTTTATGCCGCAGGTCATTCCGGCCGCCAAAATAATCCACTAGCCTCCCGTCTTTTAAGCTTATGGCCATGGCATTAAGCGTAAAATCGCGGCGGTTTAAATCATCCCTAAGCGAACCCCCTTTCACCAACGGAAGATGTGCCGGACAAGGATAATCTTCCTGGCGACTGCTGGAAAAATCCACTTTCAGTCCCGGCCGGACGAAAACCGTAGCTGTGCCGAATTGCCGGTGGACAGTAATCTTTACCCCGAGAGAACCTGCGAAATCCTGGGCTAACCCTATACCGTCTCCTTCAATAACTATATCCAAGTCTAAATTCTTAACACCCAGGATCAGGTCGCGTACCAAACCGCCGACAAGATAGGCCGGCGTATTTCTTTTCGCGGCGATATCGCGTATTTTGTTAATTAAACCTCTAATTTCTTTCGGTATCTTTTTCAGATATTGTTTCATCTCTCTCCCTACCTACTACCTACTGTTTTTTATGGCCTGGGATGAAATTGTTTATGCACGCTCTTTAACCTGTCCTTATTTATATGCGTATAAATTTGGGTTGTAGAGATATTCGAATGACCGAGCATTTCCTGGACTGAACGTAAATCCGCTCCGTGTTCTAAGAGGTGCGTAGCAAATGAATGCCTTAAAATATGCGGTTTGATCGGCTTCTTGATGGCTGCGGCCCGGGCATATTTTTTAATAATCTTCCAGAATGATTGCCGGGAGATCTTCCTGCCGAAACGGCTGACGAACAAAAATTCCGATTCTTTATTTTTTAAAAACTTAGGCCGGGAAATATCCAGATACCTCTGTATACCGGCTATTGCCTTCCTGCCCAAAGGAATAACTCTCTCCTTAGCGCCTTTACCGATACAACGTAAAAATCCGATATCCAGGTTTACATTATCTTTTTTAAGGTTCACCGCTTCTGATACGCGCATACCCGTAGCATAAAGCGTCTCTAAAATAGCCTTATCCCTGATACCCTGTATATCCCGGACATTTGGCTGGGCAATCAAAGCCTCTACTTCATTCAAAGAGAGCGTCTCTGGGACTCTCTTCCATAATTTAGGCGATTCAATCAAGGTGCTCGGGTCACTCTTTAAAATCCTCTCGCGCGTAAGAAAGCGATGAAACATCCTTATTGCCGCCAGGCGCCGGGCGATGGAATTTACCCCGATGCCTTTTTCTTTCTGGTTAAACATAAAATTAGTGATATTATTTTTGGATATTTTGGAGAGAACATCGATATCGCTCTTTTCAATAAAATCCAGGTAGGTGTTTAGGTCTTCCCGGTAAGAGATAATCGTATTATTGGATAATCCGCGCTCTACGGACAAATAGTTTAGGAAAATATCGATCAATTCTTTCATATTAAATTATTTTTCTTCTCCCGGCCTATCGTGGAATCCGGGCCATGCCCGGGATAGATCCTGGTATCGTCAGGTAAAATAAATAACTTCTCTTTTATCGACTTAACTAATGCCGCCTGGCTGCCGCCGGCTAAATCCCATCGGCCAACGCCTTGGCAGAATAATGTATCCCCGGTAAAAGCTATCCTCTCCGCCGGTTTCTGGAGAAGCAAACCGATGCCGCCGGCTGTGTGCCCCGGCAGGTGCACGACTTTTAATTGTAGGCCGCCTGATTCAATGACCTGGGCATCTTCCAGTAATATTATCTCGGATTTAACCGTACAGGAAAGTGAAAATAACCCCGACATATTTAACTGCGCGTCTTTTAGCATCGGCGCATCAAGCTTATGCACATAGACCGGGAGGCCAAACGCATTATCCGCCCCGATATGGTCGTAATGCCCGTGGGTATTGATAATCAAGGCCGGCTTCAGGTTATATTTATCTAATACCCGTTGGATCTTGCGCGCTTCGGCCCCCGGATCAATAATGATCGCCTGAGCATCCCGCTGGCTGGCCAAAATATAACAATTAACCTGCAGTGCACCTACGGAAATTTTTTCCAGGATCATAATAGATCGTTCTTGACATCGCTATATGTAAAATACCGCGATATATTCATCTTCAGTTTCTCGGAATTCTGTCGGTAAAAATTATTGGCTGTGCCGTAGATATCGGATTTAATGTCCTCTCGCAATTCAGCCGTCTGCTTCAGGTAAATATCCAACTGCTTCTGCTTGCTTTCATTCAGAAGAGAGCGCAGGCCGAGGAGGTTCTTCATCGCCTGCTGGACGCAGTCAAGTTTCTTCTTCTGAGGAGCATTCTGCGTTAAGGCGTTTATCAACTCATCCTGCCAGGATTGCCAGAAAACAAAATACTGCCGGTAGCGTTCCTCTTTAGTCATCTGCGGGCCCTTCCATTCTTCAGGCTCCAGGACCATTTCTAGCGGGGCTTTATCTTTTTTAGACTTGCGCGTGAACTTACGCACAAAGGCCTCACAGCCGCATAAAGTAAAAAGTAAAAAGTAAAAAGTAAAAAGTAAAAACCAATGCTTCTTGCCTCTCATTTAATCATCTCCTTGAACGTTTTTTCATCGATAATCTTTACTCCTAATTGCGCTGCTTTTTTATATTTGGAACCGGGATTTTCTCCGGCCACCACAAAATCCGTATTCCGGCTTACCGCAGAAACGGTATTTGCGCCAAGCGAGCGCGCCAGTCTTTCGGCTTCCAACCGGCTCAGACTCTTAAGTTCTCCCGTAAAGACTATCCTTTTACCGGTAAGTAGGCTAGACTTATTCTCCGTAAACTCTTCCTTGAAATTCAACCCTGCCTCTCTTAATCTTTCTATGATCTTCCTGGACGAACTCTGGCTAAAATATTCCGTGATTGACTCGGCCATTACTGAACCGATCTCATAGATCTTATCCAAACCATCTTGCTTGGCAGCCAGCAGATTATCCAGGTTCTTGAATGCGCGCGCTAAAACAAAAGCTGCCTTCTCCCCTACATGGCGGATACCCAAGGCATAAATAAGACGGGATAATGTCCTCTGCTTACTATTCTCAATACCCAAGAGCAGGTTATTAATCTTTTTTTCTTTAAATAACTCTAATTTTTTAAGATCGTCCGATTTTAATTTATAGATATCCGCACAATCCTGAACTAACTTTAAGCGTACAAGCTGCTCGACAACCGCTTCCCCCATGCCTTCAATATCCAGAGCAGCGCGCGAAGCAAAATGCAACAACGCCCTCTCCAGTTGGGCCGGGCAGGACGGGTTTATACAGCGGTAGGCAACATCTTCTTCTTTCTCTTTCACAACTTTCCCTGAGCAGACAGGACAATTCCTGGGGGCGGAAAACTCTTTTTTTCCTTTGTGCTCGGTAACCTTGACTACTTTAGGGATTACTTCTCCGGCCCTCTCAATCAATACGTGGTCGCCTATCCTGACTTTCAACCTGTGGATTTCATCAAAATTATGCAGCGTGGCGTGTTTTATGGTTACGCCGGCGCAGACAACCGGCCTTAAACTGGCCACCGGCGTTATTATGCCGGTCCTGCCAACCTGAGGTACAATATCCAGTACCTCCGTGGTCGCCTGATGCGCCGGGAATTTGTAAGCCACCTGCCCCCGCGGGCTCTTCAAGGTAAAGCCCAATTCCTTCTGTTGGCTGATAGCATTTACCTTGATTACTATGCCGTCTATATCGTAGGTAAGCTCTTCTCTTTTTTTCTCCCACTTATTGCAATATGCAATTGCTCCAGCTAAATCCTTACAAAGCTCCGCATGCCTATCCGTGCGTACGCCCCACTCTTTTAACCGGGAAAAAAAATCCCAATGGGTCCTTAAGGCAGGCCCGGTGTATGCCCCCAGGGAATGCGCGAAAAAATTCAGGCGGCGCTTGGACATAAGCGAAGAGTCAAGCAGTTTTAAAGAACCGCTGGCGGCATTCCTGGGATTAGCAAATATTGCCTCTCCTTCTACTTCTCGCTCTTTATTTAATTTAGCGAATTCCACCCTGTCCATATAAATCTCGCCGCGGATTTCGATTAATTCCGGGAGATTACTGCCCTGCAGGAGCCAAGGGATTGCGCGAATGGTCATAATATTCCGGGTAACATCCTCGCCGGTTTCTCCGTCTCCCCGGGTTACGCCGCTGACTAACCGGCCATGCTTATAGGTAAGGTTTACGCTGACGCCATCAATTTTAAGCTCGGCTACAAATTCTATTTTTTTGTTTTTCCCCAACCCCTTGGCTAGGCGCTTAGCCCAATCGTAGAGTTCTGCAAAGCTATAGGTGTTATCCAAAGAAAGCATCTTCTGCCGGTGCCTGGCTGTCTTAAACCCTTGTAAAATACCGCCGCTGACGCGCTGAGTAGGAGAAGCATCTGACTTATACTGGGGATATTTATCCTCCAGGCCTTTGAGCTTACGCATTAAATCATCGTATTCTTGATCGGAGATTTTCGGCTGGCTTAAAACGTAATAAAGGTAATCGTGGCGGCGGATTTGTTCCCTGAGCGAATCTATGCTTTTCTCTATACCCGGCATTTAAAATCTTACTCCGAAATCTTTGAATCCACCTGTGGCAGGCTTCCAATCTACCTGTATATCCTGAATATAGCGCTTAAAAATATTGTTCAGCTGGCTAAGGAAATCTTTCAGGGTATCTTCGTTGGCTTCGGCAACCAATTCTACCCGGCCATCGCTCAGGTTACTGACCCAGCCTAAGACGCCCAGACCTTCGGCCAGGCGTTCGGCAGTAAAACGAAAACCTATCCCCTGCACCTGCCCGGAATAATAAACCTGCACTTGCTTCTTCATAAGTGGTCGGGGCGGACAGACTTGAACTGTCGGCCTCTTGGTCCCGAACCAAGCGCTCTACCAAACTGAGCCACGCCCCGTATAATATCTTGCGTGGCGAAATCCGCCAATGCTTTGTGGCGAATGACCACACCCTGTATTATTTAAATTTAGTATAACAGAAAATATTTAGGTTGGCAATAATTACAAGTTAACATAACACTACTTGCCTTTTTTAGCCAAAAGGTCAAATTCAATATTAACCTTAGCCGATGGGCCCTTAAAACTCAAAGTAGTGTTTTTAAGGGTATGCGGAATAATATACACGCTAAAAGCATTGGACTGCTTAGCCATGATAGTTAAACTGATCCCGTCAACACTGACCGAACCCTTTGGCAAACAATACTTCAAGAATTCCGGAGGCACGGCAATTTCAAAAGCCAGGTTAGCGCCGGCATAATTTTTCTTACGGATAATCCCCAGGCAGTCAATGTGCCCCAGGACAAAATGCCCGGATATCCTGTCCCCCATTTTCAGGCTGCGCTCAAGGTTGACTTTATCGCCGACTCTGATACTGCCCAGATTAGTTACTTTTAAGGTTTGCGGCATAAGCTCAAAAGCAAAATAACCTTTTTTTATTTCCACTGCCGTCAGGCATACCCCGTTTACGGCTAGGCTGTCTCCTTTTCTTGTATCAGTTAGGGTCCTTTCGGAGCTGATTTCAATAAGGCGGATATTAGCACGCTGCGAAATTCTTTTTACCACCCCCAGCTCTTCCACGATACCCGTAAACATATTATTTTATATACCCCTCAATCAGAAAATCTTCCCCGAAACGCCTGAAGGACATATTCTTCAACTTCGCTGCCCGCTCAATCCGCGCTATGCCCTGGCCCATTACCGAACTAATGGCGTCTTTACCGCCGATAATCTTAGGGCTGATAAAAAACATTATCTTATCGACCAGGCCTTCGTCAAATAACGAACCAATGAGCATTCCGCCGCCTTCGACAAGAATACTGGTAATGCCCAGGCCGGCCAGCTTCTTCATTAAATCTTTCAGGTTAACCTGGCCGGCCTTCTCCTTGATTTCCAGGATCTTGGCCTTATGCGCCAGGATCGCCCTGTTCTCGGTCTCCTGGCCCGAACGCGTAGCCAGGGTAGCGATAATCACCGGGCTTGACCCAGAAAATATACTCGCCTTTCCCGGAGTGCTTAACTGGCTGTCCACAACAATTTTAACCGGATGCCTTTTAGAAAGCCAGGCATCCAGCTTAGGATTATCCCTTAAGACAGTATTTACTCCGACCATAATCGCATCAAAGTCAGCACGCAGCCGGTGTGCAAAACCGCGGGATTTATCCGAGGTTATCCACTTAGAATCGCCGGTCCTGGTGGCAATCCGGCCGTCCAGCGATTCGGCTACCTTGACCGTAATAAAAGGAATTTTGCGGGTAATATATTTTATAAAAACTTCATTTAACTGCCTTAATTTATCTTCTGAAAAGCCTACTTTAACTTTTATTTTATTCTGCTTGAGTATCTCAATGCCCTTTCCATTACTTAAGGGGTTAGGATCAATCATGCCTACAATAACTTCTTTGACTCCGCTTTTAATAACCCTGGCTACGCAAGGAGGAGTGCGGCCGAAATGAGAACAGGGCTCTAAGGTCACATAGAGAGTCGCGCCTTCCGCTAAATCCTGGGCTTCATCCAGGGCAATAACCTCAGCGTGGCTAAGCCCGGCCTGCCCATGGAACCCCCTACCGACAATCCGGTTGTTTTTTACTACCAAAGCCCCGACCAGGGGATTAGGCGAAGTCTTCCCTCTGCCTTTTAAGGCTAATTTCAAAGCCAGGTTCATATAATAGGCGTGGGTCTTTTTCATTTTAAATTTTCTTTTGCCTCTTTTAATTTTTCGACGAATGTATAAGGCAATTTGATCGAACCGATGCGTACCTCGGGCTTAGCCTTACCGTGGCAATCTGAACCTCCGGTGACTAATAAATTATTCCGCCGGGCCAGTTCCAGATAAAAATTAACCGTGCCCTGTGAATGCTCCGGGTAGTAAACCTCCAGGCCCCTAAGCCCTAACTTTACAAACTCTAAAATCAATGCGTCATTATTCAAAGTATAAGGATGCGCGAGGACCGGAACGCCTCCGGCTTGCTTAATAAATTCTATAGCTTCCGGGGGGCTAAAATGGAACCCCAAGACATATGCCGGGCCGTTATCTCCGATATATTTCTGGAATACCTCGTAGATTGACCTGACGAATCCTCCCTTAACCAAAGCCCGGGCAATATGCAGCCTGCCTACCGTACCGCTAGCCGCCAGGTCAAATACGCTTTGCGGGTCTAAAGGTATACCTAAGGCATTTAATTTAGCGACTATTTTATAGGCACGTTCAATGCGATTATTCTTTAGGGAGGCTATCTTTTTTAAGAAGGCTTTATCCTGATAGTCAATCAAATAACCCAGAATATGGACTTCTTGGGTTTCATACTCTACGCTGATTTCTACGCCGGATAAAACTTCGATACCGCTCCCGGCGGCTGCGGCTATGGTAGGGACAAGGCCAGCTACGGTATCGTGGTCAACTACGGCGATAGCCGATAAGCCGCTTTTTTGGCTTTGGCTGATTAATTCTTCAGGGGTATAGGTACCGTCTGAAAATATGGTATGCAGGTGTAAATCCGCGAATTTCATCTATTTTTTTCGAGTTTTACCTTATCCAGTATGGCATTGACGAATTTCCCCGATTCAATCCCGGAAAATTTTTTAGCCAGTTCTACTGCCTCGTTGATAGAGACTTTCGGCGGGATATCTTCGCGGTATAAGAGCTCAAAAGCCCCCAGGCGCATAATATTCCTATCTACCACGGCCATCCGCTTAAGCTGCCAGTTAGCCGCATATTTAACTATTCTTTTATCTATTTCTTCCAGGTTTTGGGCTACTCCCCTGACCAATTCCGAAGAAAATTCTTTCAAAACAGCGTCGATTTCTTCATCTTTACGGTTGGACCAAAAATTTTCTAACGCGTCTTTAGGCGCATCGCTGGTAATATCCAACTGATAAAGAACCTGCAGGGCGTATTCGCGGGCAAGTGTTCGTTTACGCATCTTATTTTATTTTTTCTAAGAGATTAACCATTTCTATCGCCGATAAGGCGGCAGCACTGCCCTTATTCCCATCCTTGGTGCCGGAGCGCTCTACTGCCTGCTCAATCGTATCGGCAGTAATAATCCCGAAGATAGCCGGAATACCGGTACTTTCCGAAACTCTGGCTATGCCTTTAGCTACTTCCGAGGCGATATAATCAAAATGCGGGGTTGCTCCGCGGATAACTGTACCCAGGCAGATTACGGCATCATAATCTTTGGTTTTAGCTAATTTTTGCGCAACCGCGGGTATCTCAAATGCCCCGGGGACCCAGGTTACGGTTAAATCATCGC
>JBAZOC010000008.1:0-32531 GCA_041648915.1 Candidatus Omnitrophota bacterium | reverse complement strand
TGAACCCATGAGTATTATTCGCCGACTTTATAACGCATAAACCTGCGCACAACGATATTTTCGCCCATCTTGGAAACAATAGTGCCTAAATAATCTTTAACGGTAATCGAAGGGTCCTTAACAAAGGGCTGCTCCATTAAACAATGGTTCTTATAAAAATCATCTTTATTTTTTTCATGCTCTACCACTTCTGCCGGGACATCTTCCTTTTTGATGTATAAGGGGCTGGTTGCGGTTATCTGCATCGCCAGATCCTTAGTAAACCTGACAAAGTCTTCGTTTTTAGCGACAAAATCCGATTCGCAGTCAACCTCCAATAATGTTCCGACTTTATTCCCGTGATGCACGTACGCCTCTATCCTTCCCTCTTTAGCCAGCCGGGATTGTTTCTTGGCGGCGATCTCCAGGCCCTGCTTGCGCAATAATTCCGCGGCTTTTTTAATATCTCCCTTGGCCTCCTCCAGCGCCTTCTTGCAATGCGCCACACTGGAAGAAGTCATTTCTCTTAACTCCTTAATTGCTTCTACCGATATTTTCATTTTTATTTATACCTTCCTTTTGGGCCTGGCCTTTCCTTCGGCTGCCGGTTTAATATGCGCTTTTTTAGCGGGCTTAGCCTCCCCCTCAACAGGCTCCGTAGTCTCAACGATTTCTTCAATCTCTTTGATTTTAATCTCTTCTTCGGGCAACAATACCGGCTCAATGCCCTCTCCAGCCTCCTCTTTGATCTTGACGCCGTCCTGGGCCAGATAAGAGAGGAATTTTTTTCTGCCCTCAATAATCGTATCCGTAATAATATCCGCCACGGCCTTAATAGACTTAGTGGCGTCGTCATTACCGGGAATAGGATAATCCACTAAATCCGGATTGGAATTAGTATCAATCAGGGCTACGATAGGTATTCCTAAGCGCCGGGCTTCATTTACTGCCGTATCCTCTTTCATGGTATCAATGACAAAAACCGCTTTCGGCATACGCTCCATCGGCACGATCCCCGCGAAATTTTTATTCAGCTTAACCAGCTCTTTTTCCAAGCCGGCTACTTCCTTTTTGGTCAGCTTGGTAAATGTCCCATCCTCGCGCATCCTCTCTATTTCTTTCAAACGGTTGATGCTCTTCTTGATGGTAGAGAAGTTGGTCAAGAGACCTCCGGGCCAACGCTCAGTCACATAATACATGCCTGAACGGATCGCCTGCTGAAGCATAACCTCCTGGGCCTGCTTTTTAGTCCCCACAAAAAGCACGTATTCACCTTTGGAGGTGATATCCATAAGGAAATCCCTGGCCTTATTTATGCATTCTTCGGTCTTTTCCAGGTCAATAATATAGATACCGCTCCTTGAACCGAAGATAAATTTCTTCATTTTTGGATTCCAACGCTTAGTCTGGTGCCCAAAATGCACCCCTGCTTCCAATAACTGCTTGATTAAATCTGATGGCACTCTTCTGTCCCCCTTTTAGATTGTTGATAGATAGTGTTGCCAAAGCCTCTTGAGCAACAGTTTAACTCTGTTATTATACCGGATTATCCTGAATATGCAACTATTTTCGTAACTCTTGTATTGTATATAACCGTTTATACAGCCCGTTTTTGCCTAAAAGCTCCGTATGTGTGCCGGATTCAGCAATAACGCCTTCATCCAAAACCACTATTTTATGCGCATTTCTTACTGTAGAGAGCCGGTGGGCAATGACAAAAACCGTGCGCCCCTTGATCAACCGGTCTAAAGCATCCTGGACTATCCTCTCTGATTCCGAATCCAACTGGGAAGTAGCTTCATCCAGGATCAGAATAGGCGGATTCTTCAGCAGGGCGCGGGCTATGGCAATACGCTGGCGCTCTCCGCCTGAGATGCGCATCCCCCTGTCTCCGATAACCGTAGCATAGCCTTGCGGCAAGCGGCTGATGAAATCATGGGCATTGGCCTGGAGAGCGGCCTGCTTAATCTCTGCCTCCGTTGCTCCGGGCTTGCCATAGGAAATATTGCCTTTAATCGTATCATTGAAAAGAATAGTCTCCTGAGTAACAATACCCACCTGTTGCCGCAGCGACTTTAAAGTAACTTCTCTGATATTTACGCCGTCAATAGTAATGTTTCCCTTCTTAGGGTCGTAAAAACGCGGAATTAAATCTAAAAGCGTGGTTTTACCCGTGCCGCTGGGGCCCACGATAGCCAGGACCGAACCGTAAGGAACATTTAAATTTATCCCTTTTAAAACCTGATTATCCCCGTAACCGAACCAGACGTCGTTAAAGATGACATTGTTCTTAAATCCCGCCAATTCCCGGGCAACGGTAGATTCTACCACGCTTGGCTCTGTCTCCAGGACTTCATAAATACGCTCACTGGCGGCAACCGCCTGCTGGTTCAAAGAATTTACCTGGCTTAACTTTTTAAAAGGCCGGATAGTTGATAAAAGCGAACCGAGGAAAAGCCCGAAAACACCGAAGGAAATCTTTCCGGCGATAACTTCCCTGCCGCCCAGGAAGAATATAATAACACCGGCAATACACCCTAAGATTTCGGTTGCCGGGCTGAGGAGCAGGATGCGCTTGATAGACTTCATGGAAACGCGGTAATAGTCATGGTTTACCTTATTGAATTTCTTTATTTCGTAAGGCTCCATATTAAATCCCTTAACGATGCGCGCGCCGATAATCGTCTCATAAAGTATGGAGTTGGTATCCGCCATCTTCTCCTGCGAGGTCCGGGATAATTTCCTGAGCTTTTTGCCCACGCTAGAGATCAAATAACCCAAAATAACCAGCGGGGGAACGATAAAAATAACGAACTTGGCATAAATAAATAAGGTCAAAGAGAAAAATATGAGTACCTGCGCGCCCTGATAAACCAGGTCCGTAGAGCCGTAAGAAACAGCATTCTCTACCATCTTGACGTCATTAGTGATGCGTGAGATCATCTCTCCGCCGCGCTTATGGGTAAAGTAATCCAGAGAAAGCATCTGGAACTTTGCGTAAAGCTTGGCCTTGATATCCCGGACAATGAGCTGGCCGATATCCGACATAAGATAACTCTGCAAAAAGCCAAATATCCCTTTAAGTATAAAAAGCAATATAATCCCTACGGCCATATAATTCAAAAGCACTATCGGGGGGATACTGTTGATTCTAGCCACCAGCTCAGCTAAAAATTGCGGTAATTTAGCCGGGATAATGATCGTTTTGTTGGTAAGCACCTTATCCGCCAGGGGGACCATCATCGCCAAAGATACGCCGTCAAATATGGCGGAAAAAATCATACAGACGCAGGCTATAAAAAACTTCCCGGAATACGGCTTAATAAACCTCAATAACTTCAAATAATCGCGCATTTTTTGCTTTCTGCCTGCCGCAAGGACAGGCTCTCCAAAAGGAAAGTTATTGTAGCATATCCAGCAGCCTGTGGCAACTTTTTTATTACCTATAAAGATTATAGTTGCAATAAAGCAGCCGGTTTGCTATCATTCCCTTATGGCTAAATTAAAGGTGGGAGTAATTGGCGTAGGGCACTTGGGCAGTATCCATGCCAAGATATACCAGGAACTCTCCGGCTGCTCGCTTGAGGCTGTCTCCGATACAAATAAGGCCCGCCTGAATGAAATCAGCCAAAACCTGGGTATTCCGGGCTATGCGGATTACCGCGAACTTTTCACTAAAGTAGACGCGGTCAGTGTGGCTGTGCCGACTAAATTACACTACCAGATAGCCTCGGATTGCCTAAAGCATAATATCCATACTTTGGTCGAAAAACCCTTTACCCCGACCTTAGCAGAAGCGGATAGCCTGATCAAAATAGCTAAAGATAACGACTTAATCCTGCAGGTCGGGCACATCGAGCGCTTTAATTCTGCCTTTGGGGCTACCCAGAAAATAATCCAGAACCCGAAGTTTATTGAATGCCACCGCCTCTCTCCTTTTCCCAACCGCTCACTGGACGTCGGCGCAGTCCTGGATATAATGATTCATGATATTGATATAATCCTGGGGCTGGTTACTTCGCCGGTTGAGCGCATCGACTCTGTAGGCATAAATGTGCTGACCTCTTTTGAAGATATTGCTAATGCCCGGATTACTTTTAAGAACGGCTGCGTAGCTAACCTCACTGCCAGCCGGATTTCCGATGAAACTATGCGCAAGATCCGTATCTTTCAGGAAAACACCTACATCTCGCTGGATTATAAGAATGCTGAGGCCTGGGTCTACCGCAAGGGCCTCTTGAAAATTACTAAAGAAAACCTGCCGATTGAAAAAGAACAACCCCTGCAAAAAGAATTACAGGCCTTTGTTGATTGTGTAGCCAAACACCAGGTGCCTCTTGTCTCGGGCGAGGTTGCCCGCAGCGCACTGCAAGTGGCCCTGAAAATCCAAAACCAGATATGGCAAAGAAACAAATCCTGATTATCTGCGGCGAGCCTTCGGGCGAGTTGCACGCCAGCGCTTTGGCAAGCGCAATAAAGAAATTAAATCCTGAAATAAAAATATCCGGCGTAGGCAGCTCCCTGCTGGCTCAGGCCGGAGTAGAGATAATTTACGACACTAAGGGCCTGAGTGTCATGGGTTTTTTTGATGTCCTCAAAAAACTTCCCAGATTCTTTATCCTTAAAAATCTGATCCTGGAAAAAGTACGTGCGGGAAAATTTGACGCGATAATCCTGGTGGATTTTTCCGGGTTTAACCTCCGCCTGGCCAAAACGATCAACAACCGCATCCCTACTATTTATTATGTCAGCCCGCAGGTCTGGGCCTCCCGCACAGGAAGAGTAAAAACCATTAAGAAATATATCCGGAAAATGATCGTTCTTTTTGAGTTTGAAAAAGAATTCTATCGGAAACAGGGAGTGGACGCGGATTGCGTCGGGCATACGCTGCTGGATATCGTCAGGCCAAGCCTGGAAAAAGATGAATTATTGCATAAATTAAGCTTTACTAAAGACAGGCCGGTCATCGCGCTCCTGCCGGGCTCGCGTAAACAGGAGATAAAAAAAATACTGCCGGTAATGCTTAAAGCTGGGCAGCTTATCCATAAAAAAATCAATGCGCAGTTCGTCATCGCTAAGCCCAATCAAACCAGCTGGGGGATTTATGACCGGATAAGCAAAAAATTCAATCTTGAGGTAAAATTCGTAGAAGGAAAAACCTACGACGCCTTAAATATCGCGGACTTCGCCCTGGTTTGCTCGGGGACAGCCGTGCTGGAAAGCGCAATCATGCAAAAGCCCTTTTTAATAATTTATAAAATGGGGCTTCTTAATTACCTCTCCTACCGGCCGCAGGTAAAAATTCCTTATATCGGGATCGTAAATATCGTGGCCGGCAAAAAAATTATCCCGGAGTTCATCCAATTTAACGCCACAGCTAAAAAAATAGCTGCCCAGGCCCTGGAAATCCTGAGTAATCGCGTGGAATTAGAAAGGATGCGCTCTGAACTGAGCGCAGTTAAATCTTCTTTAGGCCAGCCCGGCGCCGCAGCCCGGGCCGCCAAAATCGTAGTTGACCTCCTAAAAACCTAGTACGGTTCTCGACTCCAAGCCTGCCTGCCAGTAGGCAGGCAGAAGTTCCCTTTTTAAAGCGATTTGGCCATTCTTATGCGCTCGTCAATCGGCGGGTGGTCAAAGAAGAAGAATTTGATTATGGGGTGCGGATTCCTGTCAGCGAGATTTTGCGAGGCGAGCTTATCCATAGTAGAGATAAAGGCATCCTTTAATCCAGTAGTCTCTAAGGCCACGCTGTCAGCGCTCCTCTCAAAGCTCCGGCTGATAAAAGCCTCCAGCGGCTGCGTAACTATTCCGAAAACAATAAAATACATCAGCACAACCGGCAGCCCTGCCAGATCGCTCAAGGAAGATACGCCGAATAAATTCAAAATATGCGCGTTAGTCCGGAAAATCAGATAAAAAACTGCCAGCGTAACAATAGAATTTACCAGGACCAGTTTTAAGAGGTGCTTTAATTGATAATGCGCAAATTCATGCGCCAGGATAACCTCAATTTCATCATAATTATATTTATCCTTCAAAGTATCCGCTAAAATTACCCGACGGGTATTGCCGATACCCACGAAAGCGGCATTACCTTTCAAGGTCTTCTTGCTGAAATCAATCTCAAAACAATCCAAAACCTTGACTTTCATCTTCTCGGCCAGGCGCATAATGCGCTCGCGCAAGGCTTCGTTGCTAAGCTTTTTATACTTAAAAAATAACGGGATAATGACCACGGGCAGGAGTTTAGCCAGGACAATACTAAAAAAAATCCAGAATATGGAAATAGCCAGCCACCAGGTATGCGGATTATACTTTAAAATAAAATAGAACGCGCTCACCAGCATAAGAATGATCAGGTAAGATATTCCGCCGGACTTGAGCTGATCCTTAAACCAATCCGCCAGCGGCTGGGTGGTTAAAGAAAATTTGTGCTCCAGGATATACGATTGATAAAGATTCAGCGGAAAAGCCAACAGGTAATAACCCAATGATACTATAAGCAGGTATAAAGGAAGGACCAGGAAAGTTAACGCGGTTTTATTTAAGGCCAGGACGAGTTCTTCAGATAATCCTGATTTCAAGAATAAGACAATAATAATCAGGGTATAAATTATACCCGCGATCTCCAGAGTGTACTTAAGGTTGGAATACTGCTTAGCCCTATCCGGCATAATGCGCTAAAAACTTATTTAGCTTTTTGAACGGGTTTAATATTGACAAAGGTACGCACCTTGCCGTGGCTGGTCTTCTTTCTGGTGAAATAGACTTTACCGGCGCAGGTAGCAAATAATGTACCTAGGCCTTGAACATTGATTCCGGCTTTATAAGTATCCACTCCCCTGACCAAAATTTGTCCGGTTAAAACGGACATGCCCGCGGAAACTTTATTCGCCTTATCTTTCTTAGGGGTTGAAAATCCACCTGTCATTTGATTACCTCCATTATTCGGGGACGGTTCTCAAGCCAAAGCTAAACCGTCCCTGTTTTGGTAGTTATATTACCACACAATTACTATTCCAGCAAGACTTCTTCGTCTTTTGAGGGGATATAGGCATTCAGGCCTTTTTGGGTAAGCGTGTCAAATAGGGCCTGCGACTGTTCCTCTTCTCCGTGGACTAAAAAAATACGTTTTAAAGGAAGAGCGGCGGATATAAATTCCAAAAGCTCATCTTTATCCGCATGCCCGGACATAGCGTTAATAGTGACTACTTCCGCATTAAGTTCATATTCTATGCCGAAGATACGCACAATTTTTTCCCTATCGACAATCCTCCGGCCTAAAGTATCCCGGGCCATATAACCGACGACCAGAACCATATTCCGGGAATCCTCAATATTGTTTTGCAGGTGATGCAGGATCCTGCCGGATTCGCACATCCCGCTACCGGCAATAATGATCATCGGCCGCCGGTCAGTATTTAAGGATTTAGATTCTTTCTGGTCGCGGATAAACCTTAAGTTTAAGAATCCGAACGGGCTGTCCCCCTTGGTAATGGCCTGGCGAGTTTCTTTATCCAGGTAATCCGTATGGTATTCAAATACTTCGGTGATATCGGTAGCCAGAGGGCTATCCACGTATATCGGGACATAAGGGATAAGTTTTTCTTTTAATAATTCATTCAAAAAATAAATAACTTCCTGCGTGCGCTCTAAGGTAAAAGAGGGAATAAGTACTTTTCCACCCCGGCGCAGGGTACGTGAAATCGCCTCTCTTAATTTTGACTGCGCCTCTTCCACCGGGGCATGGATCCTGGCGCCGTAAGTGCTCTCTATAATCAGATAATCTAAGCCCTTGGGGATAACCGGGTCATTGAGCAGGGGGAGATTTTTTCTCCCCAGATCCACGGCATAACCCAGGCGTATATTGCGCTCAGCATCTTTAATGTCCAGCACGGTTACGGCTGAACCTAATATGTGGCCGGCGTTAAGCAGCGTAACGCAGATATTTTTGGCAATGCAGAATTTTTGATTATAGGCAATCGGCCGGAATATCCTGGTAGCCCTGGACGCTTCTTTTTTAGTATAGAGCGGTTTTCTCTCGGGCAGGCCGATCCTTTTATTTATTTTATTAACATACTTGATATCTTCTTCCTGGATCTTGCCGGAATCGCTAAGCATAAGCTGGGCCAGGTCTTTGGTGGCGGCAGTAGTGTAAATTTTACAGCGCAGGCCCCTCTTAATCAGGCTAGGGATATTTCCGCAGTGGTCAATGTGCGCATGCGACAAGACTAAAGCATTAACGGAACGCGGATTAAAATTAAAGGCCGTATTTATTTTATAAGACTCATCCCGGTGCCCCTGGAAGAGCCCGGCATCCAGGATGACCTCGGTCCTTCCGGCTGTCACCAGGTGGTTTGAACCGGTGACTGTCCTTACTCCGCCTAAAAATTTTAATTTAACCGCCATAGATTAAGTAACGAAGAGATTATGGGAGGAAAATTTTCCGTCAGTAGTCAGATTTACCCCCAGCCTTTTTAAACCGACTTCATCTCCGGGAGTAGGGATATGCGTCATATGCACCTCACACCCTCTTAATTCTACCAGTTTCTTCATAGCCAGCTCTACCGTGTGATTAGTCGTCGCGCTGATAGAAAGCCCGATTAACGCTTCTTCCAAATCCAGGCTCTCTGTTTCTGCATCTAGTATAGCCTCTTTTAATTTACTGATCTGGCTGATAACGTGCGGGGAAAGAAGCAGGATTTCATCGGGAATATTCGCTAAAACCTTGACCGCGTTCAAGATCAGGCTGGAGGCAGCATGCATAAGCTTGGAATTCTTTCCGGTAATAATACGGCCGTCATTAAGTTGAATTGCTGCTCCGCAAAATATACCGGCATTCCCCTTGCCTTGGCCTTCCGCCTCTTCTGCCGCTTTGCGGGCTACCCCGACTACAGTCCGGTCAATAAGCTTAACTCCTAATTCTTCCATCAGCAGGCTGACTCTATCTACGGTTTCTTTTTTTTCTACCCCCAGGACATACTCGGAATTATACCTAAAATACCGGCGGATTAATTCCTGCTTGGCCGCTTCCTGGACTATCCCGTCATCCACGATACCGAATCCGGCCCGGTTGACCCCCATATCCGTGGGCGAATTATATACCGGCATATCCGCCTGCTTATCCAATATCTTGCTTAAGATTAATTTTAATATCGGGAAGCTGTCTACATCGCGGTTATAATTTATGGCGGTCTCTTTATATTTCTCCAGATGAAACGGGTCAACCAGGTTAAAATCCAGGATGTCCGCTGTGGCTGCTTCATAAGCCACATTCACCGGATGTTTTAAAGGAAGGTTCCAGATAGGGAAAGTCTCAAACTTGGCATAACCGGCGTTTGTCCCGCGCTTATGCTCCTGGTACAATTGCGAGAGGCATACGGCGAGTTTTCCGCTGTTGGGGCCCGGAGCAGTCACTACGCAGATCGGTTTTTTGGTCTCAATAAAATCATTCTTCCCGAAACCCTGGTCATTGACAATCGCATCTATATCTGCAGGATAGCCTTCTATGGGATAATGTAAATAGACCTTGACCCCGCGGTGCTCTAATTTATTTTTAAAAATTACGGCTGAAGACTGACTGGTAAAACGGGTGATCACCACTGCCAGAATATCCAGGCCCCATTTCCTTAAATCATCGATCAATTTAAGGGTCGCAGCGTCATAGGTTATCCCGAAATCTCCGCGCACCCTCCCCCGCTCAATGTCGCTGGCATAGATAGCCAGGACAATATCGATCTTATCTTTCAGGGATTGCAGCAGGCGTATCTTAACATTAGGGTCATAGCCGGGAAGGACCCGGGAGGCATGGTAATCAAAACAAAGTTTTCCGCCGAATTCCAGGTAGAGTTTATTATCAAACTTTTTAACCCGGCTTATAATCGCGGCGGTCTGCTCTTTAAGGTATTTCTCGTTATCAAAACCCGTATTTCTAACCATAAGTTTGTTCCCTGCCTAATTATCAGGCATATTATAATACTTAATTTGATTTTTGTAAAGGAAAGCGTGACGGTGGGGTTGGGTACTTGCTTGCTGGAATTCATATGCCCTACTTGAAATCAAACCAAGCCAAACGCTAAAAAATTCATAATATATTAATAGGTTTATCTGTGTAAAAATGGGTTAGAATTATTTTTTACGGTGTACAGGATCCGTAAGCATAGCCGTCCGTGCAAAGCGCATACTGACAGGTATTACCAGGTTGTTTATAGGCGTAGGCCGCCCAAACCCCTCTAGGCGTACATATGACTGTTGGTGCGTTATAGTAAGTCCAGGCTGTATTGGACATGTTGCCAAGACTTACAATAGTATCCCCATCAATAGTAACTGTAATAGGCCAGGTGCTAGCTGCAGGCCAAGCACCATAAACTGCGTAATACGATAGCTCTGCTTGTCTTATAGCATCCAGATTGGCATATACCTGTGATTTTTGGGCTTTGGCTACATTGGCAAAATAACGAGGTATAGCAACTAGGGCAAGGATCCCGATGATTACTACAACAATAATAAGCTCGATAAGGGTAAAACTCTTTCTTTCTTTCTTTCTTTCTTTCATCTTACCTTGCTTTATATACGCTTACACTACATTCATTATTATTTTGCGTTTTGTAGTGTAAACTCCAGCCTATTTATATCCTCTCTAAGTAAAAGTAACTCCCCTTTGGCCTTTTCTAACGACTTCAAAGCAGCTTGCTGCCATTTCTTAGGTAAAGAACTAAACATCTGCTGCATTTCTTGCCTATCAACGATTATAGATGTATAAACCGCCTGTTGCAAATCTTTTAAGCTTTTACCTGCTTCTTTTCTCCGGGGAGCAATAATCAGCTTGTGAAGGCAGAAACGAACAGGGGCAGGAACTTTTATTCTTACTCCAGCGTCCGTTATGATTATTGGTTTATCTAAAAGGAATCCGACATGCCTTATAGGAATAGCGTCAATACCCAGTTTCTTAATCTTTACCGCCCTGTCAGAGCCGCCGCTCTTTTCAACTGTTATGAATTCTATTTTTAAATCCGCACTCCACAAAAATAGGGAACCATCCCTTTTGAAATCCGCCTTAAACCCTAAATCCTCTAGTTGCTTTATAAAACCAAAATGCTCTTTCCCGTGAAAAGGAACGGGGATCAAAAAATCGATATCAAGACTGCTTAAAGGAAACTTCTTTACCCCTAGGTAATTTTGATACAATTTAAAACACCAGCTGCCAATAAGCTCAACGCCTTCTTCAAAAAGGTTACTATCAGCAAATACCCTTAAGATTTTTCTAATAGCATCAACCATGTCTCTTACCTACTGACTTTCTAAGGATATTCAAAGCCTCATGCACTTTTTTTAATTCTACCTTTAAGGCGTTACGGTCTTTTATCTGCCTGATCATTACTTCCGGATTAACCTTACCCAGATACTTCTGGATAATCTTCTTATCCTTACGATACTGCAAATAATAATACTTCTTACCGGTTATTTTCCTCTCCTTAATACTCCCTAAGGGAAGGTTAAACATCCTCTTTTCTATTTTCTTCTTTAGATCTAAGTAGTACTCTTTACTTTCCAATAGTATGCCTTGCAATATCTTCATTTCCGCTTCTCCTTTTACACTACATTATACCATGAAATAAGAAATGTAGTGTAAAAATAACTACAAGTGCTGCCTATAAAATATCACTGATAAATTGGGCCGCTAAAATATTAAATTTTGTGGTTTTGGCGGAGCGCGCATTAGAAAATTTTCGGCAGATGAGTGCAAGGAGTTACGACGAGCGGAGAACTTTCTCGCAAGCGCAAGTCTGTTCGGGAGCGAGTCGTAAACCGAAGCACTCGACGAAAATTTTCAGCGCGCGGAACCAAACCGCAAAATCAAAACCATGAGTGAGGAAACTTGACAGTGGCATTTGAAAATTGCTATGTGTCGTAAGCGAAATAAAATACGGCGGGGCCGCCGGATATATCAAATTAGAGGTAAGAATTCTTTCCCTTCTGTCCAGGGGCTTAAGTAACGGTCTATCTTGGCCTCTTTATTTTCTTTCAGGTTAATTACTTCTTCCTGCCCTGGCGGATGGATGACCTTGACCACCGGCAGAAATATATCATCCTCATTTTCGTCTATAACCACGGCTACCCGTTCATCGTTTAAGGCAACCAGGGTGCCTCTGGGCCAGACCCCTACTGCTTTAAAAAAAATATCCAATAATCCGGGCTCAAATGTGGTCCCGCTGCCGCGGAGCATAAGATTATAAATCATATCCGAAGGATAATCTGTCTTATAGGTCCTTCTTTGGGAAAGCGCGTCATACACATCGCAGATGGAGACAATGGCCGAAGCAATGTGCTGTTTATTTTTATAAGGAAACCGGGGATAGCCGCTTAAGTCATACCTGAGATGATGTTCAAAACTGACCACTATAGGCATAATCCCTATTGTTTCCACATATTGCATAAGAAGCTTGGCCCCTAAGAGAGTGTGGCTCTCCATCTGGGCGAATTCTGAATCGCTTAAAGCTCCGGGCTTACGGATTGTCTTACGCGAAATATAGAGTTTACCTATATCGTGAAAGAGGGCGGATAACCCTATATCCATAACCACATCCTTGCTGAATCCAAGCTTAGAGGAAAAATAGATACTTAATATAGAAACATTTAAAAGATGCGTAAATGTCCCCAAATCGTATCTTTTCAAGGTAACCAGCTTGAGCAGCTGCTGATAGTAGATGCCTAAATTTTCAATAATATTATTGAGCGTAAGTTTAAGGCTGAAGGCGTCTATCGCCTCCCGATCCATAATTTTAGCCAAAGGCAGGGAAACTTCTTCCAGCGACTCCTGATATACAGCCGTTAAATCCAGGGGTTGCTGCTTGGCCCGAGCGCTGGCAACAGCAGGAGAAGGCTTGACCTTGCCTATCGTAATATTCCTGATCCCCGCTAACGCCAAGAAATCCGCAGGCCTCTCCTTAGCCTCTTCTTTAGGCCGGGTTAAAAAACCGATAAATTTATACAACTCCTCTTTTTCCAGGTCCCGGCTAAAAGAAATCCTTTCTATCCCCCTATCTTTGAGGTAAACAATCATTTGCTTAAGCACCTTGCTTAAATCAAAAAATATCTCTTTTTCAAAAGCCAGCTCTTCTCCGATTATCCCTACAACCAGCTCTTCTCTATCCGCTAAAACATCCTGCAAGCTAAGGTAAGCTTTTTCAATGGATTTCTTCGTAATAGGATGCCCTAGGCCATAAAGCTTAGCGGTTTGGAGCGAAGTTAATAAATCCTTAAAAGATCTTTCTATCTTCTCGCCTATTTCCATTTCTTGAGCACCTCGAGCGCCCCATTCCTCAAATTTTTATTCCAGAAGAACCTTCTCCTGCCAAAAGCAGCCAGATAATCACTTGCTTCCTTTAACCATAAATCTTCTACAATCTTCACATTCTCTAGAATCAGCTGATTTTTGCTCCCCCACGGGCTGGAAATCCCTAAAAGCAGGCCGAGCGCCTTCTTCCGGTCGGCATCATTCTTACGCAATACTCTCAACGCCTCTTTCCTTAAAGCGATGCTCTTTTCTCCGAGCAGAGAAAAGAGGAATTCCGTATCAACCATCGCAGAATTCTGCATGGCCTTCAATACCTCTAGCTTGATCAGCTCATTTCCGGAAAAGAAGACTTCCTTTAAAACAGGCAAAGAAACAGGCAGGTCGATCTCAGACAGAATTTGTATGGCCTGATTTAAGAATTCCAAATCAGCGCGCCTGGAGCGCAGTTGTTCGTAAAAAATAGTTAGGCTTGCCGGGAAAAGCCTTAAGAATAGCTTTAAACCATGGGAATTAAGTTTATTTTCCCGGAAGATCTTGTCCAGATAAAAGTCAACTGTGGAGTAACTCTTGTCCAAGGCATCAGCCAGGAGCGCCAGGCCTTGCGGCACGGCCTCATCCCAGATACTATTTTCTACAGCCTCGCTAATTCTTTTTTCAATATTTTCTAAGGCGCCGGCAGGCAACTCCCCGTTTTTGTTCTTTTGCCTCAGCGCTTCCAATAAATACTTTAAGAATTGATAATCCTTATCCTGGCTTATCTTCACCCATTCCTTATCTAATTTCTCTAGAATCATGCTTAAATCTTCAGCGTTTTTTTCCTGAAAAAGTAGATTAAGGATAGCCGTACGGTAATTGGAGCGCAATTGTTCACGGTCAAAAAATAGGGTATCCTTGAAAGAAATATCCTTGATTAACGTAGCCAGGGCTAAGTGGTAGGCAGGAGAAACAGTTTGCGCGTCCGGCCCGGATAATAAATCTTTAATCTTTTTGTATAATGCCGGTTTATTACCTAGCTCTACCCGGCCCTTTACTTTATCCGCCAGGTGGGAAACAACCTTCGCTGCTCTTTCTTCCCCTGCCAGGCGCGAGAACAACTCCAGATTCAGGGTATTCAGCCTGCCGCTATCGGATACCTGGGACAAGAGGAGATCCGCGAAATCATTGCCATCAAGATCGCTGAATAACCCTTTTAGCTTGCCTACGTTATCAGTGCTGATTTGTGCGCCGGAATTTAAAAAGAGGCTGGAAAGTTCCTGGGAACATTTAAGGTATTTCTCTCTATCTTCGTCCTTTAAATAATGCAGGAGTCCGTGTAAATTCTCTCTTAATTTATTATCTTCAACAACTTTCTTAACACTGAGATTTTTTATGCCTTCCGAGAAATTATCCGCGAATTCATTGATTTTCTGGGCATCCTGATTTTCTACCGCTTCATTAAAAAGATAGAGCCAGATATCCTTAGCTGCTTCTCCTTGATCGCCTGCGCCCAGGAGCCCGGAATAATCCAGCTCTTCAATACGGATATGCTGGCTGTCCATATCCCTTAACAACCTGGATAAACCGCCTTTCTTGAGGATTTCTTTCGGCTGTAAAGCTAAAAAACTTAAGAGATCCGCTAATTCCGAGATAACCAAGCCGGATGTAAATTCAATGCTCTTGATTTTACGCTGATGTAAAATTTTGGCGAGCTCAACGGAAGAAACAACCTTGTCCCAGTATTTACCGTCCAGGAATAAAGATCCGGAAGTAGCGCTGACCTTGATAGGATCCAGGAAAACAAACAGGCTATCTATTTTTTCTTTGAATTCCTGGGTAGATTTTAGAAAGTAGGGATGCTGGCGGGAATAAGCCAGGGCGTTATTAATGGCTATACGCAATCCTTTAAGAAAAACAATTAATGCCTCTTCCTTGTCCATTAGGTTTTTATTCTACCGCTAAAATCTAAGCAGTTCAATAAAAAAACGCCCCTAAAGATTACCTTTAAGGGCGTTTTACGGTTAGAGGATAACCTTATTTTACACCAACCCCTGATCTATCATCGCGTCAGCTACTTTAACAAAGCCGGCAATATTTGCGCCTTTTACATAGTTTGTATAGCCGGCTTCCTTGCCATATTGGACGCACTGTTCGTGAATGGAAATCATAATATCGTGGAGCCTCTTATCTACTTCTTCGCGGGTCCAGGAGAGGCGCATACTGTTTTGCGACATTTCCAGGCCCGAGGTAGCTACGCCTCCGGCATTAGAAGCCTTACCCGGCGTATAGAGTATCTTGGCCTTCTGGAAGACCTCAACCCCTTCGGGAGTAGTCGGCATATTTGCCCCTTCGCCTACGGCAATACAGCCGTTTTTAACCAATTCCCTGGCGTCACTTTCGCTGATTTCGTTCTGTGTGGCGCTGGGGAAAGCGACATCGCACTTGATTCTCCAGGGCCTTTCTCCTTCCAGGTATGCGCAGTGGAATTCTTTTGCGCATTCTTTGATGCGGGCGCGTTTTTCGTTCTTAAGCTGCATAATACAAGCTAATTCCTTTTTATCAATGCCGCCCTGGTCGTAAATATAACCTCCGGAATCAGAGAGAGTCACTACCTTGGCGTCTAATTCAATAAGTTTTTCTACCGTGTATTGCGCGACATTACCAGAACCGGAAACCGCACAAACTTTACCTTCCAGCTTCTCTCCTCTGGTTTTAAGCATCTCCTGCACAAAATAAACGCAGCCATATCCGGTTGCCTCGGGCCGAATCAAACTCCCCCCCCAAGTCAGGCCCTTACCCGTAAGCACGCCGGAAAATTCATTGCGCAGCCTTTTATACTGGCCATATAAGTAGCCGATTTCGCGTCCGCCTACGCCGATATCTCCGGCAGGAACATCCGTATGCGGGCCGATGTAGCGGAATAATTCCGTCATAAAACTCTGGCAAAAGCGCATTACTTCATTATCGGATTTTCCTTTGGGATCAAAATCAGAACCGCCTTTGCCGCCACCCATAGGCAGCGTAGTAAGGGCGTTCTTAAACACCTGTTCAAAAGCCAGAAATTTTAAAATACTTAGATTCACGCTGGGATGAAAACGCAGGCCACCCTTATACGGTCCTATGGCACTGTTCATCTGAATCCGCCAGCCGCGGTTTATCTGAATTTCCCCTTGATCATCCAACCAGGGGACGCGGAACATTATTACCCGCTCCGGCTCGATCATCCTCTCTAATATCTTCGCTTTCTTATACTGAGGGTTCTTTTCAATATAAGGCGCCAGAGACTCCGCTACTTCCTGGACAGCCTGGTGGAATTCAACTTCACCGGGATTTTTTTCAATTACTTTAGCCATAAAACCGTCTGCTTCTTTGACCATTTCTCTCCTCCTAAATTTTAGGCAAATCCTGCATTAATATTAGGCAGTATACCTTAAAAAAAAGACAAAGGTGCCTTTTTAAGTTTCTAGACGCCTTTGTCTTTTACTTTTCCCTGAATAAAGCAAACCGCTCTCGTTTAACCTCTTTAAAGATACTCTTTAATGATAATATGGAAATTTCTTTTGTCAAGAAAGAAATTCTTAGGCTCTAGGCAGAATCCAAAAGTACGCTAACTTTATTCTCGGCGACTTCCAGAAAACCCCTGTCTTTACTATATAATACGGTTGGCTCTCCAGCCTCCCCCTTAAAAATTATTTTACCGGCTTGCAGGCTTGCCGCCAGCGGGGCGTGGTCGGCCAGGATGCCCAAGTACCCTAATGCCGCCGGGACAATGAGCGAAACAATCTCTCCCTCAAAAATGTTTTTTTCCGGGGTCAAAATGTTAACGTGGAATGGTTTTTCCATGGCTATAAAAGGACGGCCCTATTCTTTATGGCCGTTTAACATAGAATCGTCCTTGCTCTTTTGGATGACCTCCTCAATCGTACCAGCCATATAAAAGGCCTGTTCGGGTAAATTATCGAGCTTGCCCTCGATAATCATCTTAACCCCTTTAATCGTATCCTCAAGCTTTACATATTTGCCCTTCATACCGGTAAATGCTTCGGCTACGAAGAAAGGCTGGGAGAAAAATTTCTGTAATTTCCTTGCCCGCGCGACAATCAATTTATCTTCGTCAGCAAGCTCATCTATCCCCAGAATAGAAATAATATCGCGCAGGTCTTTGTAGCGCTGTAAAACTTTCTGCACGCTTAAAGCCGTAACATAATGCTCCTCGCCGATAAAACGGGGGTCCATAATCCGCGAAGTTGAATCCAGCGGGTCAACCGCAGGGTATATGCCCAGTTCGGCAATCTGCCGGCTTAAGACGATCTTCGCGTCCAGGTGCGAAAATATCGCTGCGGGAGCCGGGTCAGTCAAATCATCAGCCGGCACATAAACTGCCTGGATAGAAGTAATTGAGCCGTTACGCGTAGAAGCAATCCTCTCTTCCAACTGCGCTATCTCGGTAGCCAGATTGGGCTGATACCCGACAGCAGAAGGCATCCGGCCTAAAAGCGTAGATACCTCTGAGCCTGCCTGGACATACCTGAAGACATTATCGATAAATAAAAGCACGTCTTTTCTCTCTTCATCGCGAAAATATTCCGCCACCGTCAAAGCGGAGAGACCTACGCGCAGCCGCGCTCCCGGAGGCTCATTCATCTGGCCGAAAATAAGCGAGCTGTTTTTAACCACTCCGGAATTATTTAATTCCAGCCACAATTCGTTCCCTTCCCGTGTTCTTTCCCCGATTCCGGCAAATACCGAAACTCCGCCGTGTTCGGTAGCGATAGTGCGGATTAATTCCATAACAATAACGGTCTTGCCTACTCCTGCCCCGCCGAACAATCCCACTTTGCTTCCTTTAGGGATAGGCGCTAAAAGGTCAATGACTTTTAAGCCTGTTTCCAGGATCGATGAAGAAGGAAGCTGTTCAATAAAACTCGGGGATTGCCGGTGGATGGGGTTACGCTTTTCCGGCTCCGGGAGCCTGCCTTTACCGTCAATAACCTCACCCAGTAAATTAAAGATCCTGCCCAGGGTTTGCTTCCCTACCGGCACAGTGATGGATGAGCCCGTATCAATTGCCGTCATTCCGCGGCTTAGCCCGTCGGTAGGGCCAAGCGCGATGCAGCGCACGGTATTATTCCCTATATCCTGGGCTACCTCCAGGGTCAGGGCAGTCTGCCTTTCCGGATAGGTAATCTTTATGGCATTAAAAAGCTGCGGGACTTCTTTCTCCGGATATTTTATATCCACGATCGGGCCGATGACCTGGATTATTTGTCCATTGCTCATAGCTTAACCTTTCAATGCCTCCGCTGAAGAAATTATCTCCATAATCTCCTGCGTAATATTGGCCTGGCGGGTTTTATTCCGCAATAAAGTCAGCTTTTCCAATAAATCTTTGGCGTTGTCCGTCGCGGATTTCATCGCGATAATCCGGGCTGAATGTTCCGCAGTAAAAGACTCTAAGATGATCAACTTTAATCTCATATAAATGTACTTTGGGATAAGCTCATTTAGAATAGTACCTATACCGGGCTCGGTAATATAATCCTTCGGGCTTTGCGTTAAACGCTCCAGGCTCAGGAATTTTTCTAGGCTGGGTTTATGGACCAATGCCGTCTTAAAATGCGTATAAGCGATATACACCTTAAGGGCCGTTCCGGAAATAAATATATCCTTAAGCCGGTCATTTATTTCCCGGCATAATTTCTCAGAATAACGGCCGTTTACGCCAAGATAGGCATTTAACACCTTAAGCCCCTGCCTGCTGAAATAATTAAAGCCTTTTTTCCCTAGACAAACCAGGATTATTTTTTCTTTTCCCTGTTGGCGGATGAATTCTTCGGCCAGGCGGATTATATTGTTATTATAGACCCCGCAGAGGCCGCTATCCGAAGTTATGACGCACAAGCATATTTTGTCCGACCCGGGCCTCTCCTCAAGGAAAACATGCCTGGCCTGGGGCGCACTGGAGATAAGATTATGCATAATATTCCCGAGCCCGGTAACATACGGCCTAAAACTGAGCAGGCCTTTTTCAATCCGGTTTAATTTGGCTACCGAAATTAACTCCATAGCCGCAGTGACCTTTTTGGTATTCTCAATGCTGCGGATCCTGTTTTTTATGGTTTTCAGCGACTGAATCATAATGTATTATCCCGGATAAAATTACTTTTGCAAGCATATATCGCCGCGTCTATCCCCTGCATAAGCTCCTGGCTTAATTCTCTTTTGGATTCAATCTCAGCGACGATGTCGGGATGATTTTCATCCATATATTTAAAAAACTGCGCTTCGAACTTCTTGATTGAGCCTACTTTGAGGTCATCCAGGAACCCGTGCGTGCCGCAGTAAATAATCAATACCTGTTTAGATACGGGCAGCGGATTAAACTGCTCCTGTTTTAAAATCTCGGTCATCCTCTCGCCGCGGGCAAGCTGCGCCTGCGTAGATTTATCCAGCTCCGTACCGAATTGAGTGAAAATAACCAGTTCCCGGTATTGCGCCAGGTCCAGCCTGAGTTTAGACGCTACCTGGCGCATGGCTTTTACCTGGGCCTTGCCCCCGACCCGGGAAACTGATAAACCCACGTTTATCGCCGGCCGCACCCCGGCGTAAAATAAATCATTCTCTAAGTAAATCTGACCGTCGGTAATAGAAATAACATTAGTAGGGATATAACTGGTGATGTCTCCGGCTTGGGTTTCGACAATCGGGATGGCCGTAAAAGATCCTGCGCCGAGTGAGTCATTTAATTTTGCCGCGCGCTCCAGTAAACGCGAGTGCAGATAGAATATATCTCCGGGATAGGCTTCTCTTCCCGGAGGCCTTCTTAAAAGCAGGGAGAGCTGCCGGTAAGCCTGCGCATGCTTGGTTAAATCGTCATAGACTACTAAAACGTGTTTTCCGGAATAAAGCAACTCTTCGGCCATGGCGCATCCGGAGTAAGGCGCCAAATACTGTAAAGATGCCGACGCGCGGCTGGAGGCGCTGACAATCGTAGTATACTCCATAGCCCCGTATTTTTGTAGAGTCTCTGAGACAGCCACTACGCTAGAAAGCTTCTGGCCTATAGCTACATAAATACAATATACGCCTTTACCTTTTTGATTGATAATCGTATCGATCGCAATAGCGGTCTTGCCTGTCTGACGGTCGGCAATGATAAGCTCGCGCTGCCCCCGGCCAATAGGCGTCATCGCGTCAATGGCTTTGATCCCGGTTTCCAGCGATTCGCATACCGGTTGGCGCTCAACCACATTAGGCGCCTTGGATTCTATCGGCCGGAATTTATCCGTGTTAACCGGGCCCTTACCGTCAATCGGCCGGCCTAAGGCATTGACTACCCGGCCAATTAATGCCTCCCCCACCGGGACCTGGACGATTTTTCCGGTCCGTTTGACAATATCTCCTTCTTTAATATCCTTATCCGGATTATCCGTTCCGAAAACAACTACGCCTACGCTGTCTTCTTCCAGGTTTAAAACCATGCCCAGGACATTTTCTGAAAACTGCACTAACTCGCCCGTCATCACATCATCTAAGCCGTGAATACGGGCAATGGTATCACCGACCTGGATAACCGTACCGATAGACTCCGAGCGCATGCGCGTCTTATATTTTTCCAGCTCTTGGCGGATAATTGAACTTACTTCTTCCGGTCTTAATGGCATATTAAACCCTTACTGTTAAAAGCTGTTCCCTAAGGTCTTCTAATTTACGGCGCACTGTGCCGTCAATAATAGTATTGCCTATAATCACCTGGACCCCTCCGAGCAACCGGCCGTCCAAATCTATATAAAACCTAAAAGCACGATTAAACTTTTGTTCCAATTTATCCTTGATCTTACGCACCAGGCTTAGATCTAAAGGAAAACTCGTCCTCAATATTGCCTCGGTTTCTCCCAGGTGCGCGTAGGCTACTCTTACATAATCGGCGATATCACCGATTATGTCCATACGGTTCTTTCCTAAAAGAAGCTTTAAAAACTGTTTAAATTCATTAGAGAAATCCGCGTCTAAAACCTTAGCAATAAAATCGCACTTCTCGGTATAAGACACATCCAGGCTGCAGAGTATTTCCCGGAATCCTTGATTATCGCGCATAATGGTCTTTAAATTTTTAAACTCCAGGACAGCCTGCTTTAACCCGATAGTCTCCTGGGCAAAGTCCATGAAGGCCTCGGCGTATCTCTTAACAACCAGCCTTTCTCTCATTTAAAGCTTATCCACTCCTTCCAAGAAATCTTTTACCAGCCTTTTATCTCCTTCTTCGGTGAGTTTCTCCTGGATAAGGTTCTCGGTAGCCTTAAGCGTCAAATCAATGATTTCTTCTTTCAGGTCATCCTTGGCCTTAGCGAGCTCGTATTTAATACTGCTCTTGGCGTTATCTATAATCTCCTGCGCCTGGATATAACCTTTTTTACGGCTATCCTCTAGAATCACCTTGGCCTGGTTAAGCGCCTCGGATATTTTCAGTTGCGCCTCTTCATCAATAGAAGCTATCTTTGCGGTATACTCCAGCCTTAGCTGCTCAATATCCGCCTTAGCCCCTTCTATATTTTTGAACTCCAGGGCAATGCGCTCTTTACGTTTATCTAGCAGCCCGAGGATACTCTTCCAGGCAAAGGCCCTCAAAAGGGCCAGCAAAATCAGGAACCCCAGGACCTGGGCAATGACCTCGTTAGTGCTTAGGAGTCTTAGCAATTCCATATCTTATTCCCCTTACATACTACCTACCTGCCTACCGGCAGGCAGGCTATCTACTACCTGCTGTTCTTATAATTTCCCCGCTAACACAAACGCAAAGACCAGCCCGTAAATCGTCAGCGCTTCAATAAACGCGCAGCCTGTGGCCATGTTGATCAAAATTTTGTTTGCGGCTTCCGGCTGCCTGCCCGTTGCCTCCATCGCCGAAGATACTGCTTTGCCTAAAGCAATCGCCGAGGCTACCGCGGTCAGGCCTAAACCTAAGGGAATAGCAAACGCCAAGACTACTTTGTAATCCATTTTTCCTCCTTAATTAATTTATCCGTTTCTTTATCTTCCTCCTCGTGGGTCAAAACAAGGGCAAAATATATGGTTGTTAAAAGGCTAAAAACCAGTGCCTGGACTAACGCCGCTAAAATTGCTAACAGCGCGCTGAATACAAAGAGCGGTACGCCGGCTAGGCCCAGCCCCGCCAATACGGATAAAAGCAAATCGTCGCCCCAGATATTGCTGCGTAAACGTAAAGACAGGCTTAGCGGCCTGACCAACTCTGAAACTATATGCAAGATAAACATCATCAGCGGGATAAAAACAGAAAATGCCAGAATTCCTCTTGGCCTGCCCATCATATGGTCCAGATAACCCAGGAATCCGAACTCCCGCAAGGCGGTATATTGCACGTAAATAAAAACGCAAAGCGCCAGGCCCAAGGTAGTGGACCAGCTGGCCGTCGGAGATTTCATAAACGGAATGATCCCGCAGAGGTTCATAAAGAGTATATAAATGAAAAGCGTGCCGATAAAAGGAGTGTAACTTCTTCCCCGGGGGCCTAATATACCGCAAATAAAATCATCTAAACCTCCCGCTATTGCTTCTACTGCGTTTTGTAACTTGTCCGGGATCATTTTCGGTTTACGGCAAGCCAGGAACGCGATCAGGGAGATAACGAGCACAATGATAAGAGAAAATACCACATTCTCCCACAGGTAAATCTGTCCCCCTAGATGGGTGAGCCTGCCGATTTTATCCGCCAAAAGCGTTACTAGATTGGGCAGTTCGTATTGCGCTTGATGGGTCTGGGGCATATATTCAATACTCCTAAAACTAATAAGATTGAAGACAGGCCGAGGAGTAAACTTAAAGCAGGAAAAACTTTAAAAACTAAGATTAAAAACCCTAATAAATATAATACTGGAAATTTTATTAAAAGCAACAACAAAAACCTTCCCTTGGGTTTACGGAGCAGGGCAATCTCCAGCAGATTCAAAGTAAACAGGAAATTAGCCATTGACCAGCTGGCGCTGACCAGGAGCCCGGCGCCAAAGCTGAATTTACGCAGCGCTGCGCAAATCAAAGCTGCGGTTAACACCAAAATAATATTTATTTTTACGGCCCTTTTAATTAATTCCTGCATTTTAATTTTTATTCTCTACCTTCCAAACCAGCTTGATTATCCTAAACGACTCTTTTATGCCGATGATGACGCCTAAGGCAACGCAAAAAACCAGGAAATAAAACGGCAGGTGGAATTTCTTCTGCAGGTATTCGCCTAAAAAGAAACTGCCCAGGGGAACGGCAGCCAGTATTATAGGGATATACGAAACCATCCCCGCGATTTTAATTCTTTTGTAAAGCTCTTTTTTGTCCGCCATTCTATTATGGGGACGGTTATATTTTTCCGCCTCCCATTTTTATACTCTTATCGGCAATATGACAAACGGGATACCTTCGCGGTACAATTTTTTCTGCATCGCAAAAACCGTATAGTTATGCAGAAAACGCAGGATAAGTGAATCCTTGGGAAAAATGAGCTGGCCGCCGAAGAAAACGACGTTCGGAAAACGCTTAAGGATATCCGGAGCAATGCCGCTGACCTCTTCTACGACATCCGTGCCTACTTTAAAAACTCCTTCGGAATAAAACCCTTGTTTATGCATAAAATTCACGTAACGGGCGATATCGCTTTTAGCCTCGGCTTCGACTTTGCCTACTTCGGCCTTGCCTTTAAAGTTTCCGGCATCAACTACACCCACCTGGACAAAAACAAAATTCTTAAAAACCCCTCCGAATAACCGGATTATTCCAAAAAGAGTATGTAGGCCAATGCCGTTAAAGCCGCTAACCAGGATAACCGCCGTCTTGGCTTTTAAGTCCGGTTCCTGCTTTAATTGCGCTTCCAGAGTCGCATTAACCAGGGTCGCTTCGGCAGATTCGGCAACGGTAACCAGGCTATTTAATCTATGTAAGAGTTTTGCCGTAGCATAGTAGTGCCGTTTGATAAGTATCGCTAATATAACCAGGGTACCGGTAATAAAAAGAGTAACCCAGCCGCCCTGATGAAATTTCATAGCAACCATGGATATAAGTATAAAAACGCACAAAATAAGGCCCAGGCCGTTAATAAGTATCTTTTTTACCCACCCTCTGACCCGTGCGCGCGACTCCCACCAGTGCCGGACCATGCCCGCCTGGGAAAAAATAAATGTAATAAAGACATTGATACTGTATAAGACTACCAGTAACTTGACTGAGCCACGGGTAGCAACCATGATAGCCAGGGCCAGGCCGCCCATAATTAAAATCCCGTTCTGGGTCACTAACCTGTCGCTTAAGCTGGAAAATCTTGTGGGAAACCAGCGGTCATTGGCCATATTAGCCAAAACTGCCGGGCCGCCCACAAAGCCGGTCTGGGCAGCCACAAAAAGAAGAGTGGCTTCCGAAATTAGAGTAACCAGGACAAAAATAAAACCGGCCCTGCCCCACCCCGCAGTAGCCTGTTCAAAAAGTATTGCGTTCAAAGTTCTCCCGGGCTGAAGATTAACTCTATAGAATAAATAAGCAACCATCAAGCCCAAAACAATAAAAGACAGGGAGATCGCCATATAACGCATGGTATGTTTTGCCGTCTGAACTTTGGGCTCGCGCAAAACAGTCAGGCTGTTGCTGACAGCTTCTATACCGGTAAAGGTTCCGGCCCCCATACTATAGGCCTTAAGGACTAAAAAGATAGCCCCCCATAAACCGATCTGCGAAATAGTGCTGTGTAAATCTCCGGAAGTAGAAGCGGCTAACTGCCCGATACCGGAAGAATGCCTGTAAAGAGCATAAATAATAATAAAGATATGGGTAAGCAGGAAAATAAGAAAAATAGGCATAAGCATCAAAATCGATTCTCTTACCCCGCGCATATTTAATAACATAAGTATTGCGACCACTGTAACCGCAAAAATGAGCCTATAGGTATGCCATTGCATAGGCAAAAGGCTGAACAGCGCATCCGCGCCGCTGGCAATGGAAACGGTAATGGTCAGCACATAATCAATTAACAAAGCGCAGCCGGAGAACATTCCCAGGGTAGGCGATAATAACTTACTAGCAACCAGGTACCCTCCTCCACCCCCGGGAAAAAGCTCAACGATCTGGGAATAACTTGAGCTGATAATAAAAATGGTCAGCACTGTCCCCAGGGCAACGAAAATACTCAAGTAGGTATGGCTGCCTAAGGCAAGGAAAGCTTCCTGGGGGCCGTAACAAGATGAAGATAAACCATCCGCGCCCAGGCCTACCCAGGCAAAGAAAGCGATCAGGGATATTTTATGGAAAATCGCGGAGTCCTTAGGATTCCGCGATTTTCCTATAACCAGGTTCTTTATACGTTGGATAATAGACATCTTTTATTAAAAACCTGCTTCGCTCTTCTTCCTCAAACTTAAAGCTCCGTGCTTGGAATAAACTATAGCCCCAAATATTACGACTACGCAAAGCGTAATACTGATTATAACACTCGGACTGGTTATACGGTAGTGAATAATTATAGGCGCAGCCAATAGCGAAACCATATTGATGACTTTGATCATCGGGTTTAAGGCCGGCCCGGAAGTATCCTTCAAAGGATCGCCGACAGTATCGCCGACAACACAGGCCTTATGGCATTCAGAACCCTTACCTCCGTATAAACCGTCTTCAATCGTCTTCTTGGCGTTATCCCAGGCGCCGCCGGCGGTAGCCATAAAGACTGCTAAAAGTTGGCCGGAAACAATTACTCCGGCAAGAAATCCGCCTAAGGCCTCAACCCTTAAAACCATACCGATTAAAAGAGGGCTTAATACCGCGATTAAGGCCAGACCGACAAGTTCTTTTTGCGCGGATATCGTGCAGATATCCACTGCTTTTTTATAATCCGGTTTGACTTTACCCTCCATCAACCCCGGGGTATGAAACTGCTTGCGCACTTCCTCAACAATCAGCGCTGCTGCTCGAGCTACAGAATTAATCATCAGACTGGAAAATAAACAGGGAACCGCCGCGCCGATTAAAACGCCGACAAAAACAATGGGCTCAGAAATCCTTATCCCGGTAGTCAAAAGCCGTAAAGATTCGGCTATACCCATCTGTGCCTGCACTTTGGTAACATCCGTCAGAAAAGCGCCAAACAAAGAAACCGCAGCAATTACTGCTGAACCTATGGCCACACCTTTAGTGATAGCCTTAGTGGTATTTCCTACAGCATCCAGGTCAGCCATAATCTTGCGCGCCTGCGGCTCCAAATGGGCCATCTCGCCGATGCCGTTAGCATTATCGGCAATCGGGCCGAATGAATCCATCGCTACATTATTACCGGTTAAGGTAAGCATACCGATACCGGTCATGGCTACTCCGTAAAGTACAAACACAACGGGTTGGCCCCAATAAATCACGATAGCGGCCATGATAGTAAGCGCGATAACCACAAACTGCCAGGCGCTGGACTCTAAACCGATGGATATGCCGCGCAAAATCAAAGTTGCCGCACCTGTCCTGGATGAACAAGCGATTTCTTTAACCGGGGCATGGTGTGTATGGGTAAAATATTTGGTTATTTCATCAATGACAATAGCCAGGACTATACCTATGGCCACGGAGAAAAACGCTCTCCATTCGTGCATATAATAATGGGCTAAAAATAAAAAAGCTCCGACCGAGATCGCGGCAGACGAATAAAACCCGCGATTGATACTCTTAAACGCATCTCCTCCTTTAGCGTCTTTCTTACTTCCTCTCACCATGTACGTTCCGATAATTGAAGAAAGCACGCCGATGCCGCGCACTAATAGCGGGAAAACAATCCATTTCAACTGGCCGGTTATGCCAACCAGGGCTAAACCTAAGATCAAGCCCGAAACAATGGTTACTTCATAAGATTCAAATATATCCGCGGCCATACCCGCGCAATCACCGACATTATCGCCCACGAGGTCAGCGATAACCGCGGCATTCCTCGGATCGTCTTCGGGAATATTCTTTTCTACTTTACCGACCAGGTCAGCTCCTACGTCTGCTGCCTTAGTATATATTCCGCCTCCGACGCGCATAAAGAGGGCCAGAAGTGTCCCGCCAAAACCAAATCCCAATAATACGTCGGGAGAAGCAATCCCGAAAATAATAAAGATCGCCGTGCCGCCTAAAAGTCCAAGCCCGTCGGTAAGCATACCGGTAATGGTGCCAGTGCGATACGCTATCTTTAAGGCCTCGCTAAAACTTCTACGGGAAGCTGATGCTACGCGCACATTACCTTCAACTGCCATACGCATGCCGAATTGGCCTACGCTAAGCGAGAAAAATGCGCCCATAACGAAGGCCACGGCCCGGCCCAAACCAACAATAAGCCGGACCACATCCGGAGTAAAATTACTAAAACGTTTTAATGCCTCCTCGCTCGGAGGAATGATATATACCGAAAAGAATAAAACAGCGGTAAGGACCAAGATTAAAGGCAATATGCTTTTCAACTGACGGCTAAGGTACGCGTCTGCGCCTAAGCGTATGGCGTTCCAGACGTTCTGCATGCCTGGAGTCCCTTTATCCTGGGCTAAAACCTGTTTACGCAATAACAAGGCATAAGCTAACCCTAGAAAAGCAATTAAAAGAACACCCCAGATCGCGACCATTTCAAAAACACTCGCATTCATTAAACCTAACATCTTGCTACTTCTCCTTTCTTATCCTTCAGTTATTGCCGCAATATTAAGATTTTTTATTCCGCTGGCATTTAAAATGTCCAGGATATCCACGATATCTTTAAAACGCACTAACCTGTCCGAACTGACCACTACGCCCACGGACGGATCATTTTTATGCCGGGCATAAACCCTTTCGCGTAATTCCTTGCGCGTGGCCATTGCTCCGTCCACATATAGCGCACCGGTATTAGTAATGATAATGTTGATCGGCCCCATGTCCCGCATCGGCGAAGCGCTCTTAGCCTGCGGGAGATTCACCTTGAGGCTGGATTGCAGGATCAAAGGCGTCGTGATCATAAAAATGACCAACAAAACCAGAATAACATCGGTAAAGGGAGTTATATTTATCTCGGCGATCAGCCTTTGCTTACGCGAACGTAAATTCATTTTCCTTTTAACCTTTTAATAAATCCATCAACTCGGAAGCGCACAACTCCATATCGCTGATAAAATTATCAATCTTCTTGGTGAAATAGTTGTAGGCAATAACCGCAGGTACCGCCACGCATAAACCCATCGCCGTACAGGCCAGCGATTCAGAGATACCGCTGATAACTACGCTGATACCTCCTGAGCCGCTCAGGGATATATCGTGGAAGGCCCGGATAATCCCCAGCACGGTGCCAAAGAGGCCTATATAAACAGAGGTACTCCCGATAGTCCCGACCACGCTGGTATACTTCTCCAGCTTCATCGTCTCCACCGTTATTTCTCTTTCCATGGTATTGGAAATGAGCATCTCATTATGGCCGTGTAAATTTAAACCCGAATATACCACGCTGGAAAAGGGCGTATCGGTTTTTTTACAGACCTCCAGGGCCTTTTTAACATCCCCCTTGCCCAGCTCCCGGCTTACCTCCAACATAAAATCCACTTTCTTGATCCGGGACCGGCGGCGGTAATACACATACCTTTCGATAATAATGGCCAGCGAAAGAACCGAGCAAGCTAAAAGAATATATATGGTTATGCCGCCACTTTTAAGCATCTGCCATATGGTCATCGGAAGCCTCCTTTAGGTTTAACTTTTCTTTTTTCATACAACAAATGTGTTACCTTAAAAGCAATAAAGATGAGCGCCGCAAAAACAGCTAAAATCACGATTACCTTGGTATGCTTGATTATGGCTGAACCAAAAACCGCTAAAATAAGGATCCTGGGTAAAACACCGATTAAGGTGCATAATACAAACGGGACAAAAGAAAGACGGGTGATGCCGGCGGCAATGGAAAAAACCTTAAAAGGGATGATCGGCAGGACCCTTCCGATAAGCACGCTGGCTATGCCGTATTTCTTGGCAAACTCCTCCGCTTTATAGATATGCTGAGGTTTAATTAATATGAATTTACCGAACTTTAATAATACCGGCATGGCCGCATACCTTCCCAGAGAATAACCCACCATCGCGCCTAAGGTCGACCCTAAAGCGCCAAAGATCACTACCGAAGCCAAAGGTATGCCTATCGCTCCGGCACTGATTAAAACTATTTCGGAAGGCAGGGGTATGACGCTTGATTCAAAAAACATCGCCAGAAATACGCCCAGGTCGCCGAAGCGCGTAATCAACCCTACAATATCATTCTGCAGGACAACTTCATTTATCATTCTTCGTAATGGAATTATCCGTATCGGCTGCCCCAAAGGCAACCCTTAGCTTATTCTTATTAAGTTCGGCCATCTCTACTTCTTTAGTCGGCTCAAGCGCTTTTTTTGGGCAGGAATCTACGCACTGCGCGCAATATATGCAGCGGCTTAAGTCCAATACAGCTTCAAATTTATTTTCAGCCAACTTGTTGATAGTAATAGCATTGGTCGGGCAATCGCGCATGCACATTTTACAGCCAATGCAGCGCTCGGGATAAAATTTTATTTTACCCCGGAATTTATCCGGCATATCTAATTTTTGAGCCGGATAGAGGTTTGTAGCCGGCTTCTTAAAAATAGAACCCAGCACCTCCCTTAACATTTTTGCCGGTCTCATTTTAAAAGCGTTCCTTTCAGGACAAGGTTAAGCAAAATTTGCAGCAGCGCCAGGGGCACCAGGTATTTCCAGCAGAAATTGATCATCTGGTCAATACGCAGGCGCGCCACGACCGTGCGCAGCAACGAAATTAAGCCTATAATAAACAAAACTTTAAAAAGAAAAAGCAGGAATCCCGAAACCGGCCCAAGATCTAACCCGAAAGGGAAAAAAACCAACGCCAGGAGGCTGCTTCCCACGACCATTTCTACATTTAAGGTTAATCTTAAGTAAGCCAGCATCCTGCCGCTGTATTCAGTAAAACCGCCGGCAACTACTTCTGTCTCTGCTTCCGGTATATCAAAAGGAACCTTCTCCAGCTTTCCTAATAAGCTAACCAGGGATATGGCAAAACCCATCAGGTTAAACATCCAGAACCCAGGATGCAGCGTATAAAAAACAGCCATCTCTTTTAGTGACCAGGTATCCGCTAAAAGTGCGGAAGCCAGGATGCCCATAAAGAGCGGAACTTCGTAGGCAAATAACTGCATCAGCGAACGCACCGCGCCTAACCGGGAGTATAATGAAGTAGAATACCAACCGCCGATGAAAAATGCCAGCGTAGGCAGGGTCAATAAATAAAGCACGATAATAACATCACCGTTAAAAGAAAGTAACGCCTCTTTACCCCAGAGCGGTATATAAAGAAACGCGGTTATCGCCGCGGTCAAGGCAAAGACCGGTGCTACCTGAAACATCTTCGGGTTGGATTCAGCGGGTATGATATCCTCTTTAGCCAAAAGCTTAATGAAATCCGCTAACGGCTGGAACCAGGGCGGCCCAACTCTATTTTGCAGCCGGGCATAGATCTTACGGTCAATAAATTCCGCGGCCAGTGCGGAAAAGACCAGGAAGAGGAACCCTGGAAATACGAGAATATAAAATAATGCTCCTAACATAATCATCCCTCTAACTTACCCTGGAGTTTTTTATTCAGCTCGGTAAAATCTACTCCCTGCTGCTTATACCATTGGATGCTGAAAGTATGCAAGGCCTGCCAGTTGATCACTTTGGCCCTGGTGCAATCCTCTTCTTTTAAGGCGACCATGCGGTCGGTGCAGGAGAAACAAGGGTCAATTGCCGCAACCACAATAGGCATATCCGCCAGGTACCTGTCACGCAGCATATGTTTGACTGCTTGGACATTAGCCAGGGTAGGCGCCCGGATTTTAACTCTTTCCGGTTTTTCCGTGCCGTTAGATTTAACATAATGCACATCTTCTCCGCGCGGCGCTTCATAACGGCTGATTGCCTCTCCAACAGGGATCTTGCGCGGCGCTCTCACGCTAATCGGCCCGGCGGGTAGGTCTTTAAGCGCCTGACGGATTATCCTGTAAGACTCCATAAGTTCTTTTACTCTTACTACTGTCCGGCCATAAACATCGGCATGCTCATCCGTAATCACCTCAAAAGGAAGCTGGGCGTAGGCCGCATACGGGTCATCAGCCCGGACATCGCGCTTAACGCCGGAAGCGCGGGCAGTCGGCCCGACCGCATCCAAACGTAAGACATCTTCGCGGGACAACACTCCTACCCCGGATAATCTTTTGATGATCGTGGTTTCCTGCGTCGCAACTTCAATATAATACTTGGTCCTTTCTTCCAATATGTCCAAGCCCTTAAATATTTCTTCGGTTTGCCGGATGTCTATATCGCGGCGTACCCCGCCGATAGTATTCATCCCGTAATTGACCCGGTTACCGGTAATAGCAGCCAGGATATCCATGACCACTTCCCTATCCCGCCAGGAATACATCAGCAGCGTATCAAAACCGATCTCATGTCCGGCCACGCCCAGCCATAAAAGATGGCTGTGGATCCTTTCCAATTCAGCGATAATCGTGCGGATATAAAGCGCGCGGACCGGCACAATTAAACCGGCGATCTCTTCAACCGCTTGCACAAAACAGGTAGCGTGGGAATGTGAACATATGCCGCAGACGCGCTCGATCAGGTAAATATCCTGGACATAGCTTCTCTCTTCGGCAGCTTTTTCTATCCCGCGGTGATTATAACCTAAGCGGATATCCACGCCGAGGATCTTTTCGCCCTTAAGCGCTACGCTAAAACCTTCCGGCTCTTTTAATGCCGGGTGTTGCGGCCCGATGGGAATTTTAAAATCCTTGGAGTTATGCATTTTTGTCCGCCTTCCAGTCTTTCCTTAAAGGAAACTGATCTACCGGCCAGTCATCGGTCAGGGGGTAACGGTGGCCGGAAGATAATCCCTCGATTTTTGCTCCGAATAGATCTACCAGCTCCCTTTCGTAAATCTCCGCGCCCGGGAAATAAGAAGTAACGCTTTTGAGCACGGGAGAATTTTTAGGGACAGCTACCTTGAGATTAACCAAAACTCCTGAATCAGCAGCTAAATGGTAGATAAAACTTAACTTTTCCGGTTCATCCAGCCCGGTTATGGTGCATAAATGCGAAAACTGCAGATCCTTGGCCAAATAGGCAAAGACCGGCTCAAAGTTATCCCAACTAACTTCAATAGTTATACGCCGGGGCCGGGTTATTTTGATGGAAGCGCTAAGATAATTAAATTTATTCTCTAGGCTCT
>JBAZOC010000007.1:0-32934 GCA_041648915.1 Candidatus Omnitrophota bacterium | reverse complement strand
AAGAGAATTTTATTCTGGAAGGGTTGTGTTTTGATACGATGATCGCCGCGTATCTTTTAAACCCTTCTAAGGGCAGCTATGCTTTGGAAAATGTGGCTTTGGATTATCTGGATAAGTTTCCTTACGGTAAATTACCGGCCGGCCGGGAGGCTTTGGATATTATCAAGAACCTGAAAACTAAACTCGGCGAAGAGTTAAAGAAGAAGAAGCTGGAGGGACTTTTTTATGATACGGAGATGCCTCTGGTGGATGTGCTTTCGGCCATGGAATCTTGCGGGGTAAAAATAGATTTAAAATTGCTCAAGTCGCTTTCGCAGGAATTAGGCAAAAGGCTGACCAGTCTGGTTGAGGATATTTATAAGCTCAGCGGCACGGAGTTTAATATAAATTCGCCCAAACAATTACGGGTAGTCTTATTTGAACAGCTTAAGCTTCCGGTAGTCAAGAAGACCAAGACCGGCGCCTCAACAGACGAAGAAGTCCTTAAGAAATTGGCGGACAAGCATGAGCTCCCGGCGTTTTTACTGGAATACCGCCAGTTGACTAAGTTAAAAACCACCTATATCGATGTATTGCCCCAACTGGCGGATGAGGATAATGCCAGGCTGCATACTTCTTTTAACCAGACAGGGACGGAGACCGGACGGCTTAGTTCCAGTAACCCTAACCTGCAGAATATACCCATCAAGACGGATATAGGCGCTAAGATCCGTAAGGCAATCATTGCCGGAAGCAAAGACAATTATCTTGTTTCCGGGGATTATTCGCAGATAGATTTAAGGATCTTAGCGCATTTAAGCGGGGATGAGCATTTGTCCACCGCCTTTAAGAAGGGGATGGATATACATAAAGCCACCGCGGCTTTAATCTACGGCATAGAGGAAAAAGAAGTGAGCGATGAAATGCGCGACAGGGCCAAAAGAGTTAACTTTGGGATTGTTTACGGCTTAAGCTCTTATGGCCTGGCCCGTGATTTAAACGTAGGGTTTGATGAAGCGCAAAGTTTTATTGACGCGTATTTTGCCCGTTATGCGGGGGTAAAAGAATATATTGAAAAACAGATTAAGCTCGCGCAACAAGAAGGTTTTGTTACTACGATATTAGGCCGGAGGCGATATCTACCGGAGATTAACAGTAAAAATCAGGGAGTAAGGCAATTTGCCGAAAGGCAGGCAGTGAATACTCCGATCCAGGGTTCAGCTGCGGATTTGATTAAGCTGGCTATGATCAGTATAGATAAAGAGATCAAGAAGAAAGAATTAAAATCCAGGATGGTTTTACAGATCCACGATGAATTACTCTTTGATTTGCCTGAGGATGAATTGCAGGATTTGATAGCTCTGGCGCGGGACAGGATGGAGAATGTTTTGAAACTTAACGTGCCGGTCAGAGTTGATATCAAAAAAGGGCATAACTGGTTAGAGATGGAGCCTGCCTAACGGCAGGTAGGGAGGTAAAATGAAAATAGTGGTGTGCTCATCAGAGGTAGTCCCTTTCGCTAAGACCGGTGGATTAGCGGATGTGGCGGGAGCATTACCGTTGGCCTTAGAAAAAGAAGGCCAGGAAGTAAGCATAATCATGCCGAGGTATAAGGCGGTAGATACAGCCAGGTTCAGGCTTAAAAAATTAAATAGCGGTGTTTTAGCCGGGCTAGCCGGAAAAAATATCCGGGTTTATTTTATTGAAAACGAAGGATATTTTAACCGCGATGGCCTGTACGGAGATAAAAACGGCGATTATCCGGATAACCTGGACCGGTTTTCTTTTTATTGCAGAAAATCTCTGGATTTATTGCAAGAAATTGATTTTAAGCCGGATATTATCCACTGCCATGACTGGCAGTCGTCCCTGATCCCGGTTTTTTTAAAGACAATTTACTCCCGGAATCCTTTTTATAAAAATATCCGCACGGTCCTGACCATCCATAATATCGGTTATCAGGGGCTTTTCCCTGGGGAGGAATTCCCCCAGCTTGGCCTTGATGAGAGCTTGTTTAATATGGAGGGGCTGGAATTTTACGGTAAAATAAATATCCTTAAAGGGGGCCTGCTTTTTGCGGATATCCTTAATACGGTCAGCCCTACTTACGCCAGGGAAATCCAGACCAAGGAATTCGGTTTCGGGCTGGAAGGGGTATTGCAGAAGCGTAAGGATTCGCTTTTCGGCATATTAAACGGTTTGGATTATGCTATCTGGAATCCTCAAAACGATAAGTTCCTTGCCCGGAATTTTTCCATTACTGACCTGGCTGGTAAAGCCCAAGACAAGCAAGACCTGCAAACGCTTTGTAAGCTGCCCTTAAAGAAAGATGTGCCTTTAATCGGAATCGTTTCAAGATTAGCCGGGCAAAAAGGTTTGGATATACTCGTTGAAGGGATTGACGAAATTAGCCAGTTGGATATCCAGCTGGTTATCCTGGGGGCCGGGGATTTAAAATACCACCAAATCCTGCAGGAGACGGCTGCTAAGTACCCTAAAACCATATCTTTAAACTTGAAATTTGATGATCCCCTGGCGCACAAGATCTATGCCGGCAGCGATATATTCCTTATGCCTTCAAGGTATGAACCTTGCGGACTGGGGCAGTTAATCAGTTTAAGGTACGGCACTATCCCGTTAGTCTTTAAAACCGGAGGACTTGCGGATACGGTGAATTCAGAGAACGGGTTTGTTTTTGCCCGCTATTCCGCGAGAGACCTGGTTAAGACGGTAAAGAAGGCGCTCTGCGCGTTCAAGGCTAAAACAAAATGGGCTGCGTTAGTCAAGAATGCCCTGAAGAGCAATTTTTCCTGGGACGTCTCTGCCTCAAAATACCTGGAGTTGTATGCCAAGGCTAAGAAAAAATAAGAAGATTATCGTCGGGCTTACCGGTAGTTTTGGCAGCGGTAAAAGTACCGTGGCGGGTATTTTTGCTTCTTGCGGAGCGAAAGTCATTGATGCCGACAGAATAGCGCACGCTTCTCTTAGGCGCGGCAGCAAAATTTATAAAAAAATAGTTTCCGGTTTTGGCACTGGTATATTAGGAAAGAATAAGGAGATCGACCGCCGCAGGCTTGCCGGGGTGGTTTTTAATAATAAGAAATACCTGAAGCGGTTAAACGCTATTATTCACCCGGCAGTAATCCGTATTATAAAAGAAAAAATTAACAGCCTAGAGAAAGGAGTGATTGTACTGGATGCGCCTTTACTGTTAGAGGCGAACCTTAAAAGTACGCTAGACTGCTTGATCGTGGTAAAGATCGATAAGGATAAGCAGCTTAGCCGCCTGATTAAGAAAACATCTTTAAAGCGGGCAGATATCCTGAAAAGAATAAAATTCCAGATTTCGCAAGGCGCCAGGGAGCGCCTGGCGGATTTTATCATAAATAACAACGGTTCATTAAGGAATACACGGAAACAAGTAGCGCAAATAAGGAGGAAGTTGTGGAAAAACTAGATATAAAAAATCTAAAAGATATGAAGATCACCGAGCTCAATAAGCTGGCCAAAGAGCTCAATGCCAACGGCACCAGCGGCCTGAGAAAACAGGATTTGATTTTCAAGATCCTGCAGGCGCAGGCGGAAAAAGAAGGTCTGATGTTCGGGGAGGGGGTGCTGGAGATATTGCCGGAAGGGTTCGGGTTTTTAAGAAGCCCGAATTACAATTATCTTCCTTGCCCGGACGATATCTATATATCTCCGTCGCAGATCAGGAAATTTGACTTAAGGACGGGAGATACGGTCTCCGGCCAGATCCGTCCGCCCAAGGAAGGGGAAAAATATTTTGCCCTGCTTAAAGTGGAAGCGGTAAACTTTGAAAACCCCGAAGAGGTAAAGGAAAAAGTCCTTTTTGACAACCTTACCCCGGTTTATCCGCAGCAGGCCTTTAACCTGGAAACCAAGCCTGATGAGATATCCATGCGCATAATGAACCTGCTTGCTCCTATCGGCAAGGGGCAGCGCGGCTTGATTGTTGCCCAGCCCTATAGCGGCAAGACCGTCCTGCTGCAGAAACTCGGCAATGCCATAACTACGAATAACCCGGATGCTATTTTAATTGTCCTCCTGATTGACGAGCGCCCGGAAGAGGTTACGGATATGCAGCGGCATGTCAAGGGAGAGGTCATCTCTTCCACGTTTGATGAGCCGCCGGAGAGGCATATCCAGGTAGCTGAAATTGTTTTGGAAAAAGCCAAGAGATTGGTCGAGCATAAGCGCGATGTAGTGGTATTATTGGATAGCATTACGCGCCTGGCCCGCGCCTATAACTCGGTTGTCCCGCATAGCGGTAAGGTTCTTTCCGGCGGTATTGATTCTAATGCCCTGCAGAAGCCCAAGCGGTTCTTTGGAGCGGCCCGGGCGGTTGAGGAAGGCGGAAGCCTGACGATTATCGCGACGGCCCTGGTGGATACGGGAAGCCGGATGGACGAAGTTATCTTTGAAGAGTTCAAGGGCACCGGTAATATGGAAACCCAGCTTGACCGGAATCTTTTCCAGCGCAGGATTTATCCGGCAATTGATATCAAGCGTTCCAACACGCGCCACGAGGAGCTTTTAGTTAAGCCCGACGTTTTACAGAAAACCTGGATTCTGAGGAAGGTGCTTAATGAATTGAATAATGTTGAGGCAATGGAGCTTTTAATCGAAAAATTAGGCAAGACCAAGAATAATGAAGAGTTTTTAAACAGTATGAACCAATAAATAAAAAAAAGGAGAGTAGAAAATGAAAGACAAGATCCATCCAAACTACAAAGATGCTACGATTATCTGCGCCTGCGGGGAGACTGTGCATACGCGTTCAACCAAGCCTTCCATCAGGGTAGAAATTTGCTCAAAATGCCATCCGTTTTTCACCGGAAAACAGAAGTTTGTGGATTCGGCCGGGCGCGTGGATAAATTTATCAAGAAGTACGGCAAAAAATAATGCTTGAACGCCTGCAGAAATTAGAATCGCGTTATGAAGAACTGGAGAAATTGTTATCTTCTCCGGCGGTACTTAGCGACCGCCAAGGTTCCCATAAGCTGGCTAAGGAGTTCTCCGGCTTAAAGGAACCGGTTGCCTTGTTTCGCGAATATAAGCTGGTGGCCAAAGAGATTCGGGAACTGGAGCTTGTTCTTGGGGAGAAACACGATAAAGAATTTTTGGAGCTGGTCCAGAAAGAGCTAGAGGAGCTCAAGGCGAAACTCCGGGAGATAGAAGAAAAAATAAAAGTGGCCTTTACCGAAAAAGATCCTTATGCCGGAAGCGATATAATCGTGGAGATCCGCCAGGGCACCGGCGGAGATGAGGCGGGTTTATTTGCCGCGGATCTTTACCGGATGTACACAAAATACGCGGACAATAAAGGCTGGTCAGTGGAGTTAATGTCGGCGACGAACAATGAATCCAAAGGCCTAAAGGAAGTATCTTTCAGTGTAAAGGGAAAAGACGCCTATAGCCGGTTGAAGTTTGAGAGCGGGGTGCATCGTGTGCAACGCGTGCCTACGACTGAGGCCCAGGGCAGGATTCACACTTCCACCGCGACGGTCGCGGTTTTAGTCGAGCCCGAGGAAGTGGATTTTGTGGTTGAACCCGGATCTTTGCGGATTGATACCTATCGCTCAAGCGGCCCCGGTGGCCAACATATGCAGAAAACAGATTCGGCAGTGCGTATCACGCATATTCCTAGCGGAGTAGTAGTTGCTTGCCAGGATGAACGCTCACAGCTAAAAAATAAAAATAAAGCTATGAGAGTCTTACGCGCTAAACTTCTGGATGCCAAACAGGAAGCTGAGTCAAAAAAGATCTCACAGGAGAGAAAATCCCAGATCGGCTCAGGCGACCGCAGCGAGAAAATACGCACTTATAATTTTCCGGACAGGCGGGTTACGGACCATCGTATAAATTTTACCACACACCAGCTGGAATCTGTGCTGGAGGGGGAATTTGACGAGATATCCGATGCCCTGATTAAGGCCGAACGGGAGCAAAAACAGAAGAACCGATGAATGAAGCAGAGCTATTATTTACTCAGGCTTTAGGTTGTGATAGGATGTCTTTATACCTGGATAAGGATAGGTATTTAAACCGGGATGAAGTTAATTTTATTTCTTCAGCTTTGAAGAGAAGGCTTAAGGCCGAGCCGCTACAGTATATCCTGGGCAAAACAGAATTTATGGGTCTGGAGTTCAAGGTCAATACGGCTGTGCTTATCCCGCGGCCGGAAACAGAAATTCTTGTGACCACTGCCCTGGGATATGTTAAGCAAAGGAAATCCGGCAGGGTCCTGGATCTGGGCACAGGCTCGGGGTGTATCGCTGTAGCTTTGGCTAAATATACAACAGGTTTAGAAATTGATGCCAGCGATATATCGGCCCGGGCTCTGGCAACAGCCGGAGAAAACGCCGCGGCCCACGGCGTAAAGATCAATCTTATCCGGAGTGATTTATTTAGCGCTTTGGGTTCTAAGAAATACGCTATGATTGTCAGCAATCCGCCTTATATAATGAGTACGGAAATCAGCAAATTGCAGCCGGAATTAAACTATGAGCCTGCTTTAGCCTTAGATGGCGGAGCTGACGGCCTGGATTTTTACCGCCGGGTTATCCGGGAGGCACCGGGGTATTTAAAAAAAGGCGGTTGGCTGCTCCTGGAAATTGGTTTTGGGCAAAAGCGCGGCCTAGAAAAAATATTTCTAGGCTCGGGAAGATTTGAAATAGCCGGAATAATTAAAGATTATAATAATATAGCTAGAGTATTAGCCGCAAGAAAGGTAAATTAAGATGGATAAATTAATTATCGAAGGGGGAGTAAAGTTAAAAGGTGAACTTACGGTTTCCGGAGCAAAGAACGCGGTTTTACCCATCCTGGCGGCAACTCTGCTTACTGATGACGCCTGTATAATTAAGGGCGTGCCGGATCTGCGCGATACCAGTACGATGATTAAGATATTACGTGCATTAGGTAAGGACGCGGAGTTAGAGAACGGGACGGTTTCGGTAAGCAACCTTAAAAAAATAAGCTACGTTGCGGATTATAAGCTGGTTTCGACCATGCGCGCGTCTTTCTGCGTTCTGGGGCCTCTTTTAGGTAAGCTTAAGAAGGCTAAAGTCTCTTTGCCCGGAGGTTGCATAATCGGCGTGCGGCCGGTAGACCTGCATTTAAAGGGGATAAGGGCGCTGGGTACGGATATCACTATTGAATCAGGTTATGTCATCGCCAAAGCCGAAAAGTTAAAGGGCAACCATGTATATTTAGGCGGAGTCTATGGCTCCTCGGTTTTGGCTACGGATAATGTAATGATGGCCGCAGTTTTAGCTAGCGGTAAAACTATTATTGAATCCGCTGCCTGTGAGCCGGAAGTAGTGGATCTGGCGGAATTTTTGATTAAAATGGGCGCTAGAATTAAAGGCCAGGGCACGCCTGTCATTGAAATAGAGGGGGTCAGGTGCCTGCATGGCGCAACGCATACGATTATTCCGGACAGGATTGAAGCCGGGACAATAATGCTGGCCGCCTTGATTACCCGCGGCGATATCCTGATTAAAAATATTTTTTATAAGCACCTGGGCGCGCTTATCGATAAGCTGGAAGAAGCGGGAGCGTCTATGGTAAAAACAGAGGATTCCATACACTTGCGCTATAAGAAGCCGCTTACTGCCGTGAATATCACTACTCTTCCTTATCCGGGGTTTCCTACAGATATGCAGGCGCAGATGATGGCCTTGATGAGCGTCACGCCCGGCATAAGCGTGATTACCGAAAAGATCTATCCGGACAGGTTTATGCACGTTGCCGAGCTTAACCGGATGGGCGCGCATATCCAAAGGGAAGGCCCGCATGCTATCGTAGAAGGGGTTAAGGAACTTTCCGGGGCTCCGGTAATGGCGTCGGACTTACGCGCCTCCGCCTGCTTAGTTCTTGCCGGGTTATCTGCCCGCGGGAAAACATCTATTTCCAGGATATACCATCTTGAGCGCGGCTATCAGGATCTGGAAAAAAAGCTGGAAAAATTAGGCGCAAAGATCCGGAGAGAAAAAGAATGATTTTAATGATTGATAATTACGATTCGTTTACCTATAACCTGGTGCAATATTTAGGCTCGCTGCGCAAGGAAGTAAAAGTTTTTCGTAATGATAAAATTACCTTAAGCGGAATAAAGAGTTTGGCCCCTGAAAAAATCGTTATTTCGCCCGGGCCGGGCCGGCCGGAAGACGCAGGGATTTCCTGCGCGGTAATAAAAGAATTTAGCGGACAAATCCCTATTTTAGGAGTTTGCCTTGGCCATCAGGCCATCGGCTATGTATATGGAGGCAGGGTCATCGGAGCCAAGAGGCTTATGCACGGTAAGACCTCCTGGATTTACCATGATAAAAAGGATATATTTAAGGGCCTGGCGAATCCTTTTCAGGCTACGCGCTATCATTCTTTATTAGTGGAGAGAAAAAGCCTGCCGGAGGCCTTAGAGATAACCGCCTGGACCAAAGAAAAAGAAATTATGGGCTTAAGACACAAGAAATATCCTGTTTGGGGAGTGCAATTTCACCCGGAATCTATCCTGACCAAAGCCGGGATGGATCTATTAGCGAATTTTATTAAATTATGACCATCAAAGAAGCGATTAAAAAACTCGCCGCAAAGAATGACCTTAGTTCCCGCGAGATGCAGGCAGTAATGCAGGGTATTCTAAGCGGGGTTAACGATACCGCGGATATAATTGAATTTTTGACTTTTCTGAATGTTAAAGGAGAGACGGCTGAAGAGCTTACCGCGGCGGTAGAGGTAATGCTTAAATATGTTGAACCGATCATTGTCGCTAAGTCGAATATGCTGGATACCTGCGGGACCGGCGGGGATAAATTAGGCACTTTTAACATTTCTACTCTTGCTGCTTTTGTCGCCAGCGGAGCGGGCGTGGTCGTGGCCAAGCATGGTAATCGCTCTGTTTCCAGCTCCTGCGGAAGCGCGGATATTCTAGAGGCCCTGGGTGTAAATATAGATATGGATAGAGTAAGAATCAAGAAATGCCTGGAAGAGATTGGGATTGCTTTTTTGTTTGCGCCGGCCTTGCATCCTGCGATGCAACAGGTGATGCCCGCGCGTAAACAGATTGCCCGTAAAACCATGTTCAACTTATTGGGGCCATTGATCAATCCTGCCCGGGTGGCCAACCAGCTCATCGGAGTTTACAGCGCTCACTGGCCGCCGGTTTTAGCCAGGGTTTTACATAATTTAGGTACTAAACATGTCCTGGTGGTGCACGGCCAGGACGGTTTAGATGAAGTAACGACCACGGATAAGACGATTGTTTCCGAAGTTAATCACGGTAAATTCAGCGATTACCAGCTCGCGCCGGAAGATTTCGGGTTTAAGCGCAGCCGCCTAGAGGACCTTTACGGAGGAAACCTGTCCGATAATGTGCGCATTGCCCGGGAGGTTTTAAAGGGCGAGCCTGGTTTTAAACGTGATATCGTTGTGTTGAATGCCGGATGCGCCATCTACGCTGCGGACAAGGCCGCTTCCCTACAAGAAGGCATTGCATTAGCAATCCAATCAATAGACAGCCAAGCGGCTTTGCGAAAGTTAGAATTATTGAAGGAGTATTCACAATAATGGCTAAATCCGATATCTTAAAAGAGATCATTTTGAAGAAAAAGGAGAGAATAGCGCTGGCCAAGCAGGCTCTTTCCGAAGAAGAGTTAAAGGTTAAAGTGCAGTCTCTTAATCCCGTCCGGCCGTTCATTGAGGCGATCAATAAGTCGCGCCAGATTTCTTTAATCGCAGAGCTAAAGAAGGCCTCGCCTTCCGAAGGAATTATCCGCCAGGATTTTAATCATTCCGAGATCGCTACGGCTTATGCAGGCGTAGGGGTGCAGGCGCTGTCGGTCTTAACCGAAGAAGATTATTTCCTGGGAAATATTGCTTATATCAATGAGATAAAAAACCTCATCACTGCCCCGGTATTAAGAAAAGATTTTATCCTTGAGCCGTATCAGGTCTATGAATCGCGTTTTTACGGCGCCGACGCTATACTGCTCATTGCGGAGTTACTTACCCAGGATGAGCTCGCCCAATTTACCGCAATCGCCGCGGATTTAGGGATGGACTGCCTGGTTGAGGTGCATAATGAGAAAGAATTAAAGAAGGTTTTAAAATTAAAAAATATCCCGCTTATCGGCATCAATAACCGTAATTTACATACCCTGGAGGTTGACTTTAAGACTACCGAGAAGCTATTCACCCTTATCCCCAAGGATAAAGTGGTAGTGGTAGAAAGCGGAATTAAGACTTACCAGGATGTCTTGTTTTTGAAAATCCTGGGGGTTAATGCCGTTTTAATCGGCACAGCTTTTATGCGGGCGGAGAATATTACCCAAAAAGTTGAAGAGCTGATGGGATGGTAAAGGTAAAAATATGCGGGATTACTAACCTGGAAGATGCACTGGCAGCTTTCTTTAACGGAGCTGACGCTATCGGTTTTGTATTTTATAAAAATAGCCCGCGCTGCATAGAGCCGCTTAAAGCCAGGAAGATATCGCGCATACTTCCCAAAAATATTTTAAGAGCCGGGGTTTTTGTCAATGCCCCGGAGAACAAGGTCAAGAAGATCGCTAAGTTGTGCAATCTGGATATCCTGCAATTTCACGGCAATGAATCTTGCGGCTATTGTGATAAATTTAAAAGGTATAAGGTCATTAAGGCTTTTAAGGTCAACGGAAAAACGGATTTAGCCGCGATAAAAAAATATAAGACTTACGGTTATCTCTTTGACACTTTTTCTAAAAGCCAAGCCGGGGGGACGGGAAAAAAGTTTAACTGGAATTTATTGCAGAATACGGATAAAATAAATGGTCGGGTTTTTTTATCCGGCGGCCTCAACAGCCGAAATGTAAAAAGCGCAATAAAAAAACTGCATCCGGAGTGGATAGATGCGTCCAGTTCGTTAGAAGCAAAGCCGGGCAAGAAGGACCATAAGAAAATTCAGCAGTTTATCAAAGCAGTAAAAAAATAAAAGGTAGAAGGATTAACTTATAATGGAAAAGACATTACCGGATAAATTCGGGCATTTCGGGGAATTCGGCGGAAGGTTTGTGCCGGAGACGCTCGTCTTTGCCTTGGATGAATTAACTAGAGAGTATAAGAAGGCCAGGGGCGACCGGAAGTTTAAGGCTGAACTGGATTATTATTTAAAGGAGTATGCGGGCCGGCCCACGCCGCTGTATCTGGCCGAAAAATTGAGCCGTTTTTTTGGCATAGATAAAATATACCTTAAACGGGAAGACCTTTTACATACCGGCGCGCACAAAATCAATAATACCCTGGGGCAGGCTTTGCTCTGTTTGCGGATGAAGAAGCCGCGAGTGATTGCCGAGACAGGAGCCGGCCAGCACGGGGTGGCCTGCGCTACGGTTGCCGCGCTTTTTGGCTTAAAGTGTGATATCTATATGGGCCAGGAAGATATGGAGCGGCAAAAGCCGAATGTCTTACGCATGCGTTTATTAGGAGCCGGAGTAATTCCGGTTAAGAGCGGCTCTCAAACTTTGAAGGATGCTATGACCCAGGCCCTGCGCGATTGGGTAACGCATGTGCGCGATACGCATTATATTATCGGTAGTGTTGCCGGGCCGCATCCTTATCCTATGCTGGTCAGGGATTTTCAGTCAGTAATCGGCAGAGAAGCCCGGGCGCAGCTGCGTAAAAAAGAAAACAGGTTGCCGGATTATCTGCTGGCCTGTGTGGGGGGCGGAAGTAATGCCCTGGGATTGTTTCATCCTTTTGTTCAGGAGAAGAAAGTGAAATTTATCGGCGTGGAAGCAGGCGGTCGGGGTTTAGCTACGGGTAAACACGCAGCTACTCTGGTTAAGGGAGATATCGGCGTCCTGCATGGCTCAAGGTCAGGGCTTTTAGAAGATAAGTTCGGCCAGGTGAACCTCACGCATTCTATTTCTGCCGGGTTGGATTATCCGGGCGTAGGCCCGGAGCACTCCTATTATAAAAAAACCGGCCGTTGCCAATATGTTGCGGTTGACGATAAAGAGGCGCTGGAAGGATTTCACCTGCTTACCAGGTTAGAAGGTATAATCCCGGCTTTGGAGTCAGCGCATGCCATTGCTTATTTGGAGAAGCTGGCCAAAAAAATTAATAAGAGGTCTCTGGTTGTGGTTTGTTTATCCGGCAGGGGAGATAAAGACTTGGGTATCGTTACGCAAAACTAAAAAATATGAACCGGATTGATAAAAAATTTAAAGATTTAAAGAAAACCGGGAAAAAAGCATTTATTGCCTTTATCACCGCGGGTTTTCCTAACCTGTCGGTAACCGAAAAGCTCATCTATGCTTTGGATAAAATAGGCGTAGATATTTTAGAGTTGGGCGTGCCTTTTTCTGACCCTATGGCTGACGGCCCGGTAATCCAGGCAGCTTCTCAGCAGGCGCTCAAGAAAAACACGCACCTTGTTAATATATTGCATCTGGTTAAGAAAGCGCGTAAAAAGACAGAGTTGCCTATCTGTCTGATGACTTACTATAATCCCGTGTTTTGTTTTCCGGAGGATAAATTCATCTCGGAGGCGAAGAAATCCGGGGTAGACGGAGTGATCCTACCCGATCTTCCGCCTGAAGAGGGTAAGGTTTTTATGGCCGCAGCTAAAGGCCGGGGGCTGGATACGATTTGTTTTCTTGCGCCGACCAGCAGTAGAAAAAGGATAAAATTAATCTCCGGGATTTCACAAGGATTCATTTACTATGTTTCGTTGACCGGCGTAACCGGGACGCGCAGTAAGCTACCCGAAGATATCCGCAAGAATATAAAATTGATTAAAAGATATACCCGTAAGCCGGTCTGTGTGGGTTTTGGCGTATCTACCCCTTCCCAGGTCAGGGAGATTAAAAAGATCGCCGACGGGGTAATTATCGGAAGTGCGATCATTAAGGAGATCGAAGAAAATTCCGGCTCGCCGGATTTAATAAAGAGAGTAAGTAATTTTATCGCTAAACTTAACCGATGAAAGATATTTACCGCAAGCAAGTATTAGCTAACGGGTTAAAAATCATCACCTATAAAATGCCGGAACGCCAGTCAGCGGCATTAGGCATATGGATAAGGGTTGGCGGCAGATTTGAAAATGCCGGGAATAAGGGGACGGCGCATTTTTTAGAGCATCTTTTGTTTAAGGGCACTAAGAAATATTCTTGCCGCAGGCTTAAAGAATCTATTGAGGGCATAGGGGGTTCGCTCAACGGTTTTACGTCCGAGGAATGCACTTGTTATCTGGTGAAAGTGCCGGCCAGCCATTGCCACGCCGGTTTAAAGGTATTAACGGATATGGTAGTTAACCCGACCTTGCCGCCTAAGGAGATTGAGAAAGAAAAGACCGTAATCCTAGAGGAGCTGAAGATGTACCGGGATCTTCCGCAAAGTTATGTCTATGAGCTCCTGGATAATTTACTTTGGCCCCAGCAGCCCCTGGGTGAACCGATAATCGGCACTGTTGAGTCTGTAAAGAGCGTTAACCGCGAAAGACTTTCAGATTTTAAGCGTAAATATTATACTGCCTCTAATATCGTAGTGAGCGCCTGCGGCAATCTGGATACGGATAAGCTGGAGCAGGACGTGGAAAGGGCATTTTCCGGATTTAAGCGCGCTAAGCTCAATATATTCCCCGCGGCAAAAGAAAAGCAGGGTACGCCGGCCTGGACAATTTTGAACAAAGATACAGAGCAGACCCATATGGCTTTAGGCTTCAGGAGTTTTAAGCGGGAGCACTCTTTAAAGCATGCTTTAGGTATGCTGCACGTTGTATTAGGCGCGAATATGTCTAGCCGCCTTTTTAACGAGTTAAGGGAAAAACGCGGACTGGCCTATGAGATAGGGACAGTGGTAAAACGTTTCCAGGATACCGGCGCCTTTGTTGTGCACGCCGGAATCGATAATAAAAAAGTACCCGAGGCGATTAAGCTGATTTTGGGAGAGTTAAGGAAATCCAGCGAAGAATTAATCAGCGACGGCGAGTTCAAGCGGGCGAAAGAATTCTACACCGGACAGTTAAAGCTGGCGCTGGAGGATACTTTAGACCATATGCTTTGGATCGGCGAAACTACCCTTATGTCAGATAAGACTTTTTCTCTGGATAAGATCATCTCTGAGGTCAGCCGGGTGGATAAGAGCACTATCCGCGCGGTTGCCCGTAAAATATTCCGGGACGCAAATATTAATTTAAGCCTTATCGGCCCGCTAAAAGGAGCGGAAGATAAGGTACGGGAAGGCTTAGCTATAGGATAAACCATGACGACCTTTGTTTTAATATCTTTATTTATTATTTTAGCTGTTTTGTCTTTTTTCTTTGCGGTCTCCGAAACCGCAGTGATTGCCCTGAGTAAAATCCGGTTGCGCCATATGGTCTCTAAAGGCATAAAGCGGGCGCAGAGTATCCAGAACCTGGTTACCAAGTTGGATAAATTCATCGCCGCAATCCTGGTCGGTAATGATTTTGTAAATATTGCCATGTCCGCTATCGTGACTGTATTATTCATTCCATTGTTCGGCTCCGGACTGGGCGCCACCATAGCTACTTTTACTACTACCCTTTTTGTGCTCATTGTCTGTGATATAACCCCTAAAATGCTGGCGGCGAAACATACGGAAAAGTCAGCCCTGATTACCGCTCCCCTGATGGAGGCCTTTATCAAGGCATTAAATCCCGTTATTGTTTTCTTTGTCAGTATAAGTAATTTTATCCTCCGGATTTTTAAAATAGGCCCGACTAAAAGATCCCCGCTTATTACCGAAGAGGAACTGCGTTTGATGATAGAGGTGGGTAAGGACGAAGGGGTTTTAAGCGACGAAGAAAGACAGATGTTCCACCGTATTTTTGAATTTGGGGATACCAGGGTAAGCGATGTCATGGTGCCTAAGGATAAAATGGTAGCCGTTAATGTCAACACTACTCCCGAGGAGCTGTTAAATATATTCGTGGAAGAGGGGCATGCGCGTTTGCCGGTCTATAGCGGGGATAGAGATAATGTCCTGGGTATTATTTATGCCCGCGACCTGCTTTACATATTAAGGGATAAGGGCTTGTTTCTTTTGCCAGACCTGGTACATAAGGCTTATTATGTACTGGAGAATATGCGGGTAAATGAACTTTTGAGAAAGTTCCAGACGGATAAAATACAGATCGCTATTGTCGTCGATAGCAATCAGAAGACACTTGGGCTGATTACCCTGGAAGACCTGACGGAAGAGATTGTCGGTGAGATAGAAGAGAAGCATACCTCCGCAGGTTTCCACAAATAAAAATTGACCTTTGCGTCGCGAGGCAGTATAATAGAAATAAGAGTTAACTCAAACAAGGAGGAAGGAAATGGCTGAAAAAGGTTATTGCGTAAAGTGCAAAGATAAAAAAGAGATGAAAGATGAAGAGAAGGTCACGATGAAGAACGGCCGCCAGGCAATGAAGGGCAAATGTTCAACTTGTGGCACAGGCATGTATAAAATCTTAGGCAAATAAATTTATCGGATAGAAAGAGGTTAGAGGCAATAGATACAAAAAAGTTAGCTCAACGTATCGCAGTAGCAGCTAAGTCAAAAAAAGCGCAGAAGGTGGTGATCTTGGATATGCGTAAGGTTGCTTCCTTCTGCGATTATTTTATTTTATGCCAGGGCACTTCTTTGCGTCACACCAATGCCATTGCCCAGGGCATAGCCGAGGATCTGGCCAAAGATAATTTAAAATCACTGTCCAAGGTTTCCCCTACTGACGAATCCGGTTGGGTAGTTTTGGATTTTGTATCGGTCATAGCGCATGTATTTTATAAACCGATGCGCGAGTTCTATGGCTTGGAGCGCCTCTGGTCTGATGCGAAGAAGGTATCCCTCCCGCGTAAATCCTAAAAGTTTGCATGAAAGAGAATATCCACGAGCAGATAGTTGAATTAATCAAGGCGGCATTGAAAGATACGGGTTTAGGCCAGGGCCGGAGCGAAGATTTATACCTGGATATTCCCGCAGAGGCGCGTTTTGGCGATTTTTCCACAAACATTGCCTTGCGCCTGAGTAAGCCGCTGCATAAATCCCCCCGTGAAGTAGCCGAAACTTTAATCAAGGCTTTCTATAAACAAGCGCAAAAAACCGCCTTAAAAGAATCTATTGCAGAAATTAAGGCCGAAGGGCCGGGTTTCATCAATTTTTATCTAAATGCCGAATACCATTACGGTAGACTACGGGAGATTTTAAGCCGGGGGCAGGAAGCCTTACGGATGGACCTCGGGAGGAAAAAGCGCGTATTGATTGAGTTTGTCAGCGCTAACCCTACCGGTTCTCTATCCGTTGCCCATGCCCGCCAGGCAGCCGTGGGAGATTCCCTGGCTAATATTTTGGAATTTCTGGGCTTTGCAGTAAAAAGGGAGTATTATCTTAATGATGTGGGTAATCAGATAAGCATCCTCGCTAAATCCGTGGCTTTGAGGATGCAGGAGCTATCCGGAGAGAAGATAGAATTTCCTGAGGATCACTATCAAGGCGAGTATATTTATGAGATAGCCCAAGAGGCCGCTAAGCAAAAAATAAACCCTCAAGGCCTCGGTGATTTTGCGGCAAATTATATCCTGGGTATAATCCGAAAAGAACTGGATGATTTTGGAGTGAAGTTTGACTGCTGGTATTCGCAGAAGGAGCTGGAGAAGAGCGCTAAGATCCAGAAGGCCTTTAATTTTCTAAAGAAGAAAGAGTTCCTTTATGAGAGTGACGGCGCCCTTTGGTTTAAATCCACCTCTTTCGGAGACGATAAAGACAGGGTAGTCATCAAGAGCGATGGTTCCTATACTTATTTAGCCCCGGATATCGCTTATCACGATGATAAATATAAGCGCGGTTTTAAGTGGTTGATCAATCTCTGGGGTCCGGACCATCACGGCTATATTAACAGGCTTAAGGCTTCGGTTGCGGCATTCGGCAGGGGCCCGGAGACGCTTTCCATAGTCATTGTGCAGTTAGCTACCATATTTAGAAATGGTAAGCCTGTGCAGATGTCTACCCGCCGGGGTGAATATATAACTTTAAGAGAAGTCCTGGGTGAAGTGGGCCGGGACGCTGCCCGGTTCTTTTTTCTTATGCGCCGCACCGATAGCCACCTGGATTTTGATCTGGAAGTAGCCAAGAAACAGACTGCGGAAAACCCGGTTTATTATGTGCAATACGCCCATGCCCGTATTTCCAGTATTTTGCGCAACGCGGAAGTTAAATTAAAAAAGGAAGCCGACCTTGCGCTGCTCAAAGAAAAAGAGGAGCTGGGCCTGGTCAAAAAAATATTGCAGTTTTCCTATATCCTGAATATCTGCCTTAAAACCCAGGATCCCTATATGCTTACCGTCTATCTGCAGGAGCTCTCCGAGGCCTTCCATAAATTCTATGACTTGCACCGCGTTTTAAGCGATGACCCAGCGATGACCCAGGCCAGGCTGAGTCTTATCGAAGGGGCAAGGGTAGTTATCGCTACGGGCCTGGAGTTGTTAGGTGTTTCCCGGCCCGAGAAGATGTGAATTTATGCATAACCATAAGATCTTAAGAATTGCTTCCGTCCATACCCGTCTCCAAGAGAGCTTAAGCAAAGAATTGAAAATCTCCAAAATTCTCGCCCAAATCTTAGCTAACCGCGGTATCGCCAGCGTAGGCCAAGCAGAGGAATTTTTAAATGTTAGGTTAGAGCATCTGCTTGACCCTTTTTCTTTCCGGCAGATGTCTAAAGCGGTAGAGCGCATTAAAGAGGCTAAGTCAAAAAAGGAAAAAACCCTGATCTTCGGCGATTATGATGTTGATGGGATAACCAGCGTGGCCCTGCTTAAAGACAGCCTGCGCAGGATGGGCTTAGCTGTCTTGCATTATATGCCGCACAGGATAAAAGAAGGGTACGGTTTAACCAAGAATATCCTGCAGATCGCCAAGGAAAATAAGGTAAGGCTTCTGATTACCGTTGACTGCGGTATAGCGAACCCGAGGGAGATCGAAGAATTAAGAAAGAATAATATTGATACCATTATTACAGATCATCATGAGCCGCAAGCGGGTAATTTGCCTTCTGCGTTCAGTATAATTAACCCTAAGGTAGAAGGGTCTGGTTATCAATACCGGGAACTGGCCGGCGTAGGCGTAGCCTATAAACTCTGCCAGGCCCTCAGCAATTCTAAATTACTGGATGAACTGGATTTGGTCGCCCTGGGTACTGTTGCGGATGTCGTGCCTTTAACCGGAGAAAACCGTGTACTGGTCAAAGAAGGGTTATCCAGGTTATCGGCAAGCAAAAGACCGGGGTTAAGAGCGTTAATTGAAGAAGCCGGGATAAAAAATAAAAAGTTTAATACTACTTCCATAAGTTTTATTCTCGCTCCCCGCCTGAACGCTTCAGGCCGTATGGATTCAGCGGAGACTTCCTTCAATTTGTTGATGAGCCCGGATATGCAAAAAGCTCAAAATCTGAGCAAGGCCCTTGAGCAGCATAACCGCGCCCGCCAGAAGATAGAAAGTAAGATTATGGAGGAGGCCGAAGACATTATCAACAGGGAAGTCAATTTTAAAGAACATAAGGTTATTGTAGTAGCTAAAGACGATTGGCATCAGGGGGTCCTGGGGATAGTGGCGAGTAAGCTGGCGGACAGATTTTACCGCCCGGCGATCGTAATTTCGCTGAATGAAAAAATGGGTAAAGGTTCAGGCCGCTCTATAAAAAACTTTCACCTTTCCCGCGCGCTCGGGGAATGCCGTCAGTTCCTGCGTACTTTTGGCGGGCATGCCCACGCTGTCGGGCTTACGATTACCCGCGAGAGCGTGGACAATTTTAGAAAAAGCATCAACCAGCTGGCGCAGGATAAATTGTCTCTGGAAGACCTCCTGCCGAGTTTAGATATAGATATTGAACTGGATTTGGGGAGCTTGACGGAAAGGCTGGTTGAAGAACTGGAAAAATTAGAGCCTTTTGGCAGCGGTAACCCCGAGCCTCTTTTTTATACCCGGGGCCTTAAGTTAAAAGGAGAGCCGCAAAGCCTGGGCCGCCAGACTTTAAAATTCTGGGTTACGGATGGAAAGGTTACTTTACAGGTAATTGGTTTTGGGATGGCCAGTCTGCTAGCTAGCCTATTGGAGGCAAAATCCCTGGATATAGTTTATACGCCGCGTATGGATAATTGGCGGGATGATTCCTCAATAATTTTAGAGGCCAGGGATATATTCTTCCGGTAGGGAGCAACGCTTAAGCTTTCTTGAGGTTGCCTTTTTTGATACATTTGGCGCAGACATAAACTCGCTTAGGGTGCCCGTCAAGAAGAATACGCATCTTTTGTAAATTAGGCAGGAATTTACGCATGGTCCAGCGGCTGATCTTAGAGCCTGTGCCGCCTTTAGCCTTATATTGGCCTTTACGCGTGACAATTTTACCCTTCAGTTCGCCTTTACCGCAGATAGCACATTTTTTAAGCATTTTTACTACTCCTTATTTAGGTAACTAAGTATACTTGAATTTTAAGTATTGTCAAGATAGAATATGTGTAGCTATGGATAATATACTGGAAAGGCTAAATAAGGAACAGCAAGAGGCGGTTACGCATAAAGAGGGCCCGCTTTTGATTATTGCCGGCGCAGGCACGGGCAAAACCACGGTGATTACGCGCAGGATTGCCTGGCTATTGTCCGAAGGTTTATGCAAGACTAATGAGATCCTGGCGCTTACCTTTACGGATAAAGCCAGCCGCCAGATGCAGGAGCGGGTGGATGAATTAGTCCCTTATGGCTATACAGATATCTGGATTTCTACCTTTCACGCTTTTGGCGATAAGCTTTTGCGGGAGAATGCTCTTGTTGCCGGTTTAAATCCGGATTTTAAGGTTTTAACCCAAAGCGAAGCCGCGGTATTTTTCCGCGAGCATATTTTCCAGTTTAATCTGGATTATTTCCGTCCTTTGGCCGATCCTACCCGTTTTATTGAAGCCCTGATCCAGCTTTTTAGCCGGGCCAAGGATGAAGACATCTCCCCCGAAGAATATGTAAAATTCGCTCAAGGCTTAAGTTTAAAAGCTAAGGAAAGCCCCGATGACTTAGCCCTCCGGGAAGAAGCTCTCCAGCAAGGAGAAGTTGCTCATGCCTACGCTAAATATCAGGAGTTATTGGCCAGAGAAGGCCTGCTGGATTTTGGTAACCAGTTTTATCTGGCGCTGCATTTTTTACGCGAGCATCCGGCTGTATTAAAAAAATACCAGCAGCAGTTTAAATATATCCTGGTGGATGAATTCCAGGATACTAACTTTACCCAGTTCCAGATCGTCAGTTTATTATCCGCTGGCTTTAAGAATATTAATGTCGTCGCCGACGATGACCAGTGTATCTACCGTTGGCGCGGTGCAGCTTACAGTAATGTCTTGAATTTTATCAAGGAGTTCCCGGAAGCCAAAAAAATCAGCCTGATCCAGAATTACCGCTCTAGGCAGCCGATTCTGGATTCTGCTTATCGGCTGATCCAGAAGAATAATCCGGAACGTTTCGAGGTCAAAGCAAATATAAATAAGCATTTAGTCGGGGTTTCCAGGGAGGGACAGGGGTCGGTACATCTGCATTTTGATACAATTTCTACTGAAGCGGATAACGTAGTCAGGACCATCCAAGATAAAGTTAAATCCGGTAATTTCAAATATAATGATTTTGCGATTTTGGTCCGTTCCAATTCCGACGGCGAGCCTTTTATCCAGGCGTTGAATTTAGAGGATATCCCCTGGCAATTCAGCGGAAACCAGGGGCTTTATTCCAGAGAAGAAGTAAAGCTATGCATTAATTTTTTAAGGGTTACAGCGAATTTATCCGATTCCCTGAGCTTATATTATCTGGTCAGCTCTGAAATTTACGGCTTGGATCTGGTTGACCTTAATTCCTGCAGCCATTATGCCCGGCGCAGGAACAAGCCGCTTTATGCGGTTTTTAAGGAATTAGGCCAGGCAGAAGAATTAAAAGCAGTGGGAGAAGCTAGCCGTAAAAAAATCGAAAAAATTCTAGCGGACCTGGAAAAATTCCTGATAATTTCCCGCCAGGAGACAACCGGCAGGTTACTTTACGCATTTCTAACCGCTACGGGTTATTTAAAAAAATTAACTTCTACGCAAAACCTGGAAAATGAAACTAAGATCCAGAATATCGCCAAATTCTTTAATAATGTGCGCGCTTTCGAGCTGGTAGCTAAGGAGGACCGGGTAATCAGTTTTGTAAACTATCTTAATCTTCTTATTGAAGCCGGGGATGACCCGCCGACAGCCGAGGCAGACCTGGATACTGACGCAGTGAATATTCTGACTATCCACAAAGCCAAGGGTTTGGAATTTAGGGTGGTGTTTTTAGTCAGTCTGGTGCAGGGCCGTTTTCCCTGGCCGCGCCGTTCCCAGGCGATTGAACTGCCTGATCCCCTGATCAAGGAAGTTTTACCGACGGGAGATTTTCATATCCAGGAGGAACGCCGGTTATTTTATGTCGGGATGACCCGGGCTAAAGAAGAATTGTACCTGACTAGTGCCGAAGATTACGGTGGCAAGCGCCTGCGCCGGGTAAGCCAGTTTATTTTTGAGGCCCTGGGGACAGAAAGCCAGGAAAAAGCCAAGAAAAAGGCCAGTAGCCTGGAGGCTATCCAGCGCTTTGCCCCGAAGAAAGATTCCATTAAACCGGTAATTAAGAAAATCAACCCGGATACCCCCGTACATTTAACTTATTACAAAATCGATGATTATCTGACCTGCCCCCTTAAGTATAAGTATGTGAATATCCTGCGTGTTCCGATTATGGAGCATCACACGGTTATTTATGGACGGGCAATGCATGAGGCAGTAACCAAGTATTATCAGTATCGCCTGGCCGGTAAGAGAATAGAGTTAGGAGAACTCCTTAATGTTTTTAGGAACAGCTTTGACCCGCAGGGATTTTTGGATAAGGTCCACCAGGAGGAGCGGTTTAAGGTTGGCCTGGAGGCATTGAACCGGTTTTTTCATACGGAAGAAGAGTGTTCTGGGCAGCCGAAATTCATCGAAAAAGATTTTTCATTCATATTCGAGGGCAATAAAATTACCGGGAGGTTTGACCGCGTAGATGAAACTGGCGCGGAAACAGTAATCATTGATTTTAAGACTTCGGAAGTCAAGGCGCAAAAGGTCGCCGATAAGAAGGTCAGCGAGAGCCTCCAGCTTGCCCTCTATGCCTTGGCCTATCAAAATATTTTCGGAAAGTTACCCTCAAAGGTAGAGCTTTATTTCCTGGAATCAGGGCTTATCGGAAGCCATAAAATTAAGGACGAAGATTTGGATAAGATCAAAGAAAAGATAAGAGGAGTCAGCGCAGGTATCCGCAAGCAGGATTTCGAAGCGACGCCCGCGTATATGGCCTGTACTTATTGCGCTTATAGCCAGATCTGTCCGTCTGCCCAGGTGCGCTAGGCAATAATTCTCATTGTGTTAAAGCATTTTTAGCAGTACAATAACAAACCTTATGAAAAGATTTACCCTTTATCTTATACGTTGGCAGTTAAGTACTCCGATTCTTTGGATTGTAGTGAAGCAGCTTGGCGCAAGCCTGCAGGCTACAATAATCGCAAATTTAATTGGCGGAGCGATATTCTTCTGGGTGGATAGGTTCATTTTTACCTCTAAGGCCATAGAGGTATGGCATATTAAAGAAGGAAAGTGTGATAAGTGCGGAGTAACTTCGCATTTGTGGCGCCTGGTTAAGACCGTAAATTACGATAAGAGCGGTCATCCCCCGGTATTTTTATGTATGAAGTGTTCCAAAGAAAAGACCGCCGCGTTAAGGGCTAAGGGCATACCGGTGCGCGGCAGGAGCAGGTAAACAAAAGTGAAAGGAGCAGTAAAATGGTGGAAAGAGGCGAATTTAAGGGTAAACCTGTTTTGATTATAAAAAGGGATGAAAATGACCAGTATCCTTTTTCGTTCGGCTTGAGCAAAGCGCGCCTTATCCTGGAGAATTTTGACGAGATCAAGAAGTTTGTAGCAGAGGCCGGGGATAAGTAATAAACCTATTGTCTGATCTAGGCTATTGTGCTAATATAGAAAATAGTTCTAAAGATAAGGAGGAGACGCATGGAAAACGCAGTTACTTTAATCAGCGCACTTATTTCGCTGGGCCTGACTATCTGGTTTGTGATCTTTACCGTACTTGTATTGAACAAGCTGGAGAAGATTAAAGACGCGCTTAGTAAAAATAAAGAAGCGAATACATTGACTTAAAAGGCAAAATACCGTATAATATATATCTAAACTTAAGGGAGGTGATTTCAGCTTGGTTTTGCTTAAAGAAAAGAAGGCAAAGATTATTGATGAATTTAAGGTAAATGCCAGAGATACCGGCTCAGCTGAGGTTCAGATTGCGGTTTTGACTGAGAGGATTAATCTATTAGGAGAGCATTTTAAACTCCATAGAAAAGATTTCCATTCTCGCCGCGGGTTACTTGCGCTTGTCGGTACACGCCGCAGGCTCCTCAACTATCTCAAGAAAAAAGATTCCAAGAAGTACGTAGAGATCTTGGGAAAACTTTCTTTGAGAAAATAACTCGAGGTTTCATCCCATAAAATAATACTATGCAAGATAATACTTTAAAATTAAAATTCGGCAGGAATGATTTAGTCCTAGGGACAGGCAAAATCGCCAAGCAAGCCAATGGTTCGGTAACTTTAAGTTATGGCGGAACCGTGGTGTTGGTGACTGCCTGTATGTCCCGCGAGATCAAAGAAGGAAGGGACTTTTTTCCATTAACCGTAGAATACCAGGAAAAGACTTACGCCGCCGGACGCATTCCCGGAGGATTTTTCAAGAGAGAAGGAAGGCCTTCGGAGAGCGAGATCCTCACTGCCCGCCTTATTGATCGGCCGATCAGGCCTCTTTTCCCGGAGGGTTTCTTAAATGATGTGCAGGTTATGGCGATTGTCTTATCTAGCGACGGCGAAAATGATCCGGATGTTTTAGCGGTTAACGGTGCATCGATTGCTTTAGGCATTTCCGATATTCCCTTTAACGGTCCGCTGGCCTGTTGCCGCGTGGCTAGAGTAAATAATGAGCTCATAATTAATCCTACTTATGCTGAATGGGAGAGCGCAGATTTAGAGGTAGTTATAGCCGCAAATCACAAGGGCGTGGTCATGCTGGAATCCAAGGCTAAAGAAGTCTCTGAAGCAGACTACCTTGAAGCGGTTAAATTCGGCCACACGCATTTAAAAGAGCTTATCCGTCTGCAGGAAGAGTTTATCGCCAAATTCGGCAGATCCAAAACGAAAATAGAATTTAAGAAGATAGCTCCGGATTTAATGGCTAAAGTAGAAGAGTTAGCCACCGCTAAATTAAATGAGGTCTATAAACTGGGTAAGAAAGAAGAACGCGAAGAAGCCGTGCATTTATTGTCTAAGGAACTGGAAGAAAAATTAACTCAGGAAGGTTTTGTTGCCGATGATATCAAGATGGCGCTTACCGGGGTTGAAAAAAAGCAGGTAAGAAACAAAATAGCTACCGAAAATATCCGTGTTGACGGCAGGGCGCTTAAGGAGATCCGGCAGATTACTTGCGAGGTATCCATGCTTCCCAGGACGCACGGCTCAGCCTTATTCACCCGCGGTCAAACCCAGAGTTTAGCGGTTACGACTTTAGGTACAGGTGAGGATGAACAGATGATTGAGGCTTTGGAGGGTGAAAAATCCAAATCTTTTATGCTGCATTATACTTTTCCCCCTTTTAGCGTAGGCGAGACCGGCCCGGTGCGCGGGCCAGGCAGGCGCGAGATCGGCCATGGAGCGTTAGCCGAAAAATCCCTGCTTGCCGTAATGCCTTCCAAAGAAAAATTTCCTTATACCATAAGGGTAGTTTCTGAAATTTTGGAATCAAACGGTTCATCCAGCATGGCTACGGTTTGCGCGTCTTCCTTATCATTAATGGATGCGGGAGTCCCGATCAAGGATACGGTTGCCGGAATTGCCCTGGGTTTGATTAAAGAAGGGGATAGGGCTTTGATTTTGACGGATATCGCAGGTTTAGAAGACCATTTTGGCGATATGGATTTTAAGGTAGCCGGTACAAAAAAAGGTGTTACCGCGGTCCAGCTGGATTTAAAGATTGACGGGATCGATCTACCTTTGCTTGAAAAGTGTCTAACTCAAGCTAATGAAGGAAGATTATTTATTCTGGATAAGATGAGTACGGCCTTAACTGCTCCGCGCGAAGAGATGTCTATTTACGCCCCGCGTATTGATGTGATCAAGATTAGTACTGAAAAGATCGGCGAATTGATCGGCCCGGGCGGCAAAAATATAAAAGCGATTATTGCCTCGACCGGCGCCAGCGTGGATATTGAAGATGATGGGACTGTCTTGGTCGGCTCAACCGATGCCGCCAAATCCGAAGCAGCAATCAAGATGATCAGGGCGATTACCGATGATGTTGAAGTCGGCCGTATATATATAGGTAAAGTAAAACGCATCATGGCTTTTGGCGCTTTCTGCGAAATTGCCCCGCGCAAAGAAGGTTTAGTCCATGTTTCAGAGCTGGCCGATAAATTCGTTAAGAATGTTGAAGAAGTAGTTAAGATTGGCGATGAAATCAAAGTTAAGGTTATCGGCATAGATGAATTAGGCAGGATTAACCTGAGCAAGAAGCAGGCTGAAGCTTGAGGATAGCAGCAAGTAAAAGTGAGAGAAAGAAGACTTAATGAAGTAAAAGGCGTAATCCTCGTTGCGCTGGGGTTGATGGTTTTAGCCAGCCTCTTAAGATTTGAACGTCTTGACCTGCCGTTTTACACCTCGCACCCAAATTTTCCTCCCAAAAATCTTTTAGGTATATTCGGCGCCTACTTAGGCGAGATAATCATATTTTTATTCGGCAGACCCACGAGTTTTGTCCTTCCTTTATTGATTATTTTATTGGGGGTAAAGTTTTTCCGGCAGGAGAAACCTTACTTAAGCCTGCCCAGAATATTAGGTATGCTTGTTCTATTGATTTCCGTTAGTTCTCTGATCGGTATGTTTAACCTGGGCAATGAATCGTTCAGGTTCTACTATTCCGGTTTATTCGGTTCCTTACTCCCTAAATTCATTACCGCCTATTTTAGCCGTTTGGGCGGTTTTATCATTTTTATTACCTTTATTCTATTATCCCTGGTTCTGGTTACCGAGACTTTGCTGGCTTCCTTATTCGCCAACCTTTTGGATAAGACGAAAATATTTTTTTCCGGATTTTTTAAGCATGAGAAAAAAGGAAGATCCGCTACTTTCGTCAAGGTTAAGTCCGGTTTAATCCCGGAGCCAAAGCCGGCCTTATCCAGGCCCAGGATAATTGACGCGGCCGAATCCCTGGTTTCCAGGCCCAAGATCCAGATCAAAACTAAACCCGCATCTAGCCCGGAATTAAAGATAAAACCTCAGGAGCTAAAAATCGGTGATTACCATCTACCGGCATTGGAGCTGCTTGATTCTCCGCCGCCTTTAGAGGCGCGCCAGATTAAGGGAGACCTGGAAGCCAGCGCCCGTATCTTAGAAGAAACGTTGGAAGATTTCGGTATTTCGGTTAAAGTTACCGATATCGAGCGCGGGCCGGTGATTACGCGCTATGAGCTTGAGCCTGCTCCGGGAGTCAAGGTAAGCCGGATTGAATCTTTGGGCGATGATATCGCTTTAAGCATGAAAGCGCAGTCAGTGAGAATCATTGCGCCCATCCCCGGTAAAGACAGGGTGGGTATCGAAGTCCCCAATACGCAAAGCAGCCTGGTTTACTTGCAGGAAATGCTTGCGTCAGAGCCTTTCCAGAAAACAAAGTCCAGCTTAGCCCTGGCTTTAGGCAAGGATATTGCCGGTAAAACTATTGTTGCCCGGTTAGAAAATATGCCGCATCTGTTGATTGCGGGGACCACCGGCTCAGGTAAAACAGTCTGTATTAATGCCCTGATTTTGTCGCTCCTTTACAGGAATTCCCCTGCGGATTTAAAATTTGTGATGATTGACCCGAAAATGGTGGAGCTAATGCCCTTTAACGGCCTGCCGCATCTATTATGCCCGTTAGTCACCGAGGCCAAAAAAGCAGCCGCGGCGCTTAATTGGGTAGTCAATGAAATGGAAGAACGTTACCGGCTTCTGGCGAAAGCAGGCAATCGTAATATTGAAAGCTATAACGAGAAAGAGAAGAAGCTGCCTTATATCGTAGTCGTGGTGGATGAATTTGCGGATTTAATGGTGGTTATGCCTGATCAGATTGAAACTGCCGTGCAGCGCCTGGCCCAGTTAGCCCGGGCTGTAGGGATACATTTGATCTTGGCTACACAGCGGCCTTCGGTAAACGTGATTACCGGTGTTATCAAGGCAAATCTTCCGGCGCGCTTATCGTTTAAAGTCGCTTCTAAAGTAGATTCGCGCACTGTTCTGGATATGAACGGCGCGGATAAACTGCTGGGTAAGGGCGATATGCTTTTTCTTAACCCGGGAGATGAGAAACCTACGCGTATCCAGGGAGCCCTGGTCAGCGATAAAGAGATTGAAAAAGTGGTAACCTTTATCAAAGGTCAGGCCGAGCCGGTCTATAATGAAGATATCGTCAAGGAGCAGCAAAAGACTGGCCTGGCCAACGGCGAAAAGGATGAGCTTTATGATGAAGCAGTAAAAATTATTATGGAGAGTAACCAGGCGTCGGTTTCGATATTACAAAGAAGAATGCGCCTGGGCTATACCCGCGCTGCCCGGATTATTGATATGATGGAGCAGGAGGGGTTAGTTGGCCCGTATGAAGGCAGTAAGCCACGCAGGATCCTGATTGACCGCGAGGCCTGGCTTAAAGATGCCGTGGCCGGGGGTTTTGAGGATAAGCAAACATGAATAGAGAGCCGCTAGGCGCAAGGCTAAAGAAGATTCGCCAGGAAAAGGGCCTGAGCCTGGAAGAAGTCCGCAAGAAGACGAAGATCCACCTGAATATCCTGAAGGCTATAGAGGGTGACAGCCTGACTAATTTGAGCCCGGTATATTTAAAGGGGTTCCTGAAGATTTACTGTAATTTCTTAGGTTTAGACCCCAAGGAGTGTAACCCTGATTATCAGGAGGCAGCTCCGGTATCCTCAACTATTGTTTTTCCGCAAAAAGAGAAAAAAACTTTAAAGCCTCCCGCGTTCCTGGAAAACGCGACCCTTAGGTGGGATTCTTTAGGGCCGCATAAAAGGATAAAAAATATAATTATTTTGGCGTTAGCCATCATCGCTTTAGGCGTAGTCTTTTTTAATGCAGGGAAATTTATTTTTTCAAAACCGCAAACAAAGCCTAAAATTCTGGCCCAGGCGCCGAGGGCCAGCCTTCAGCCTGCCGAAAAAATAAAGGCCCCCAAGAAATTTAGCGAAGGGGTGAGCCTGGTAATCAGCGCAAAAGAAAATTCCCTGATTTTAGTTAAGGTTGACGGACGGGTAGTAATGCACCGGGTTCTAGAAAGGGGGAGGTCCGATAGCTGGAGGGCCAAAGAAAAAATAGAACTTTCCTTAAGTAACGCCGCAGCCGTAGAATTAATCGTGAATGGTCAGCGTTTCTCTAAGTTAGGCCGCCGCGGGCAGCAGCTTAAAAATATAGTCATCACCGAAAAAGACGGCTTAAGGATCCCCAGGTGAAGGCTAAAATCGGGATATTGAGCCTGGGCTGTCCGAGGAACCTGGTAGACTCCGAAAATTTATTAGGCCGGCTTAATTTAAAAGGGTATCCTGTCGTCGATATAAATAGGGCGGATGTGGCGTTGATCAATACCTGCGCTTTCATCGACGAAGCGAAAAAGGAATCCGTTGACGCAATCCTGGATTTAATCGAGCTTAAAAAAGAAGGCAAGCTTAAGAAAATTATCGTTTACGGCTGCCTGCCTGGCCGCTATAAAGATTCTTTAAGGAAAGAGCTGCCCGAGGTGGATGCTTTTATCGGTAAGCTTTCCTTAAACCATAACTCAAAAAGATTTCCCCTAACCTCCAGGCACTATGCCTATTTAAAAATATGCGAGGGTTGTGTTAATAATTGCAGTTTTTGCATCATCCCCAAGATTAAAGGAAAATTTATCAGCCTGGGGGTGGGTGCTATTCTGGAAGAAGTAAAAAGATTTAATGGCCAGAGGCTTAGCGAGCTCAATATCATCGGCCAGGATATAACCGGATATGGCCTGGATTTAAAAAGGAAAGAAAGCCTGGCCGGGTTACTTCCGCGGATAGCCAGGCTGGCTAAGGAGATTAATTGGATCCGCCTGCTTTATTTAAATCCCAGGCGAATAAGCGATGACTTGCTGGCGGTGATCCGGGATGAACCAAAAATCTGTAAATATATTGACCTGCCTATCCAGCATATTAACAGCCGTATCCTAAAGTTGATGCACAGAGGAATAAGCGGCCAGGGCATTATCCGGGTCATTGAGAAGATAAGGAAGGCCATCCCCGGGGTAGCGCTGCGCACTTCGGTTATCGTGGGTTTTCCGGGAGAGACCAGGAAGGAATTTAAGGAGCTGCTGGATTTTATCAAGGATGTCAAGTTTGAAAGATTAGGGGCGTTTTCCTATTCCTGTGAAGAAGGGACAAGGGCCTATCATTTTAAAGGCCAGGTCTCGGAAAGATTAAAGTCAGAACGTTTAGCTGCGCTTATGTCTGTCCAGCAGGAGGTAGCGCGCCAGGTCAACAGTAAATTTTTTGGGCAAAGCCTTAAGGTCTTAGTGGATGAAGAAGAGGATGGTTCTTACCTGGGCCGTACGCAATATGACGCTCCGGAAGTTGATGGTTTAGTTTATATCAGGTCTAAGAAGAAACTGTATCCGGGTGATTTCGTAAGGGTCAGGATCAGCGATACCTTAGAATATGACCTTGTCGGGGAGGTAGAATAATGAATCTTGCAAACAGACTAACGATGCTTAGGATCCTGCTTACTTTTATCTTTATGGTTGTTTTATCCTGGCAGGGTTTGTGGGCCAAGGTCGCGGCTTTAATAATTTTTAGCCTGGCTGCCCTTTCAGACCTTTTTGACGGGATGATCGCGCATAAAAGAAATATGGTTACGGATTTCGGCCGGCTGATGGATCCGATTGCCGATAAGATCCTGGTCCTGGCGGCGTTTGCCGCGTTTCTGCAACTGCAGTTGATCGAGGCCTGGATGTTCGTGATTATCGTTTCGCGCGAAATACTGATTACCTCTTTACGCCTCTTTGCCTTAAATAAAGGTAAGGTGCTTTCGGCGGCCAGGGCAGGCAAGCATAAGACCGTTTCCCAGATGGTGGTGATATTTTACATCCTGGGTTTTATTGTAGTCAAGGAATCGGTGATGACCTTTTCCAGCTGGAATCCGGTCTGGGAGGATTTTTTCCGTAAGAGTATAAATATTATGATGCTGCATACTGTCGGGCTTACCCTCTACTCCGGCTTAGCTTATCTCTGGGAAAACCGTAAAATCATTACCAGGCTCTAAGTGTTTAAATTCTTAACCAAAACTATAAGTACTTTTTTTTATAGCGGTTACTTTCCGCTTATCCCGGGGACTGCCGGAAGCCTCGCAGGGTTAGCCTTGTATTTTCTACTGAAAGATGACCCTTTAGCCTATATCTTTGTCCTCAGCGTTTTACTTATTTTAGGTTTTTTAGTCAGCGGCCAGGCGGAAAAGGTCTTTGGCAGGAAAGACCCGCCTTGCGTTGTAATCGATGAAGTATGCGGTATGCTTTTGAGCCTCTTGTTCCTCCCCTATGATATAAAATTAGTGATCATCGCTTTTCTTATCTTCCGTATACTGGATACACTTAAACCTTACCCGATAGGCTCGTTTGAAAAGTTGAAAGGGGGCTTCGGCGTAATGAGCGATGATATTATTGCCGGCCTCTACGCTAATCTTATCCTTCAGGTAGTAGTGAGTTTCGCTTCTTGAAGAGGTTCGTAGATGGGCCCGCCTGAACCAAGCGTGCTTTTAAAAAGCGTGATTTGCGTTACGGCGAAGGCAGTACTTTCCCCGCCAAAATAATTTTCCGCTTCTTTTAACGCCTTTACTAATTTTTCTTTATTTAACGGGCTGCTTACCCTGCCGATAGTGATATGCGCGGAAAAGGGCCGTTCTTCTTTGGGAATTCCCAGTTTTACGGTTCTTGCTTCTAATTCTTGAGCAAGTTCCGTAGCTTCTTTATTGCCTTTACCTACCCCTACCCAGATTATCCGGGGAGATTCCATTTTAGGGAATGCGCTGAGAGAAGAGAGGCCGAGACGGAACTGTTGGGATTTTTTGGCTGTATCCTCAATGATTCCGGCAATCTTTATGGATTTGTCTTCGTCAATTTCACCTAAGAATTTCAGGGTCAGATGCATATGCATAGGTGCAATCCATTTTACATCCGCGCCGGACTTCTCAAGGCGCGCCTGCAGCCGGGAGAGTTTATCTTTGGTTTCCTGCAATAAATCAATAGCAATAAATGTGCGCATATTCGAGACCAGGCCGGCGGCAGTCTAGAGAATATTCTTTAATAACAGTAAAGCTTTTAGGCTCGCTTGTTTTCTAACGCTACTACGGTTGCCTTTGAAGATGAATTTTTTGCAGATGGTTTTATTTTTAGCAGAGAGGGCGATAAAGACTGTGCCGACGGGTTTTCGGGATGTTGCGCCGGTTGGGCCGGCAATCCCGGTTATGCTGATCCCCAAGTCAGCCTGGGCGAGTTTTCTGACATTTTGCGCCATGAGGAGCGCGGTTTCCTGGGAAACCGCGCCTTTTTTGCGTATAATTGACGCCGGAATTTTTAAAATATTTTTTTTAGATCTGTTACTATAGGTAGTTATCCCCAGGATGAAATATTGTGCGCTATCCGGAAGCTGCGTGAGTAGTGCAGAAAGCAAGCCGGCCGTGCAGGACTCAGCGGTGGCAATGGTCTTCCTGCTTTTGAGCAGGCGTAGATGTGCTTGTTTGATAGGGTTTTGCATAATTATAAGCATATTATAACTCTTTTATTGGTGTTGACAAGGTGGAAAATTATGTTATAATCTTTTATTAGCTTAATCTTCAGGGCAGGGTGCAATTCCCGACCGGCGGTTGCGCAGAAAGCGTTCACCAATTCATCCGATTGGATTGGGTGCAGCGCAGAAGCGCAAAGCCCGCGAGCTTCCGAAGGGAAGCATGATCTGGCAACCTGCCTGCCGACAGGCAGGAATTCCAGAGCCGATAGTAAAGTCTAGAGGGAAGGAGATTAATAATTTTTATGCCCGAAGATTCTCTTCGGGCAAATTTTTTTAAAGAGACCATGTTTAATACGATTCCGGAAATATTAGAGGATTTAAAAAACGGCCAGATGGTTATCGTGGTTGATGATGAGGACCGCGAGAATGAAGGCGATCTGGTTATGGCTGCTTCTTTTACCAGGCCAGAGCATATAAACTTTATGGCTAAGTTCGGCCGCGGGCTTATTTGCGTGCCGATGGAAGAAGGAAGGCTTAAAGTTTTAAATTTAGGGCCGATGTTAAAAGAAAAAGCAGCCTTTGGGCGGGAAGATCCTTTTGCCACTGCCTGGATGATCTCTGTAGACGCGGCTAAGGGTATAACTACCGGCATATCCGCGCATGACCGTTCGCGCACAATAGAAGTTTTAATTAATCCGCAGTCTCATCCTGAAGACCTTATCCGGCCAGGGCATGTTTTTCCGTTAAGGGCTATGGCCGGAGGGGTATTGGTGCGTGCAGGCCATACCGAGGCAACGGTTGACCTTATGCGCTTAAGTTTATTGTACCCGGCAGGCGTAATCTGCGAAATCATGAATGATGACGGCAGTATGTCGCGCCTGCCGCAGTTATTGGAATTTTCCCGGCAGCATAAATTAAAAATCTGTTCTATGGCCGGCCTTATTGCATACCGCCGGCGTTCGGAGAAATTGATTGAAAAGGTAGCCGAAACCAAACTCCCTACGAAATGCGGAGAATATAGGCTTATACTCTACCGCGACCTGACTAA
>JBAZOC010000006.1:0-33532 GCA_041648915.1 Candidatus Omnitrophota bacterium | reverse complement strand
AGAATGGCGGTATTATTTTTAGTGGCGCAGGCCAATGAAAAAATAAAGAATGGCCCGTTCGCCTCTGCTCAGGGTCATCCCGAGCGGCAGAAAGGATTCGAGGGATGAAAATACTGATTAAGTCCGGCAGGGTAATCGACCCGGCCAATAAACTTGACGGCGTAATGGATATACTGGTGGAAGAGCATAAGATATCCAAAATAGCCAGGGATATTAAGCCCGCGGCAGATAAAATAATCGCGGCAGAAAATAAAATGGTCCTGCCGGGGCTGGTAGATATGCACGTGCATTTAAGAGAGCCGGGGAGGGAAGATAAAGAGACTATCTGCAGCGGGACCCAAGCTGCCTTGCGCGGCGGGGTGACCAGTGTCTTGGCTATGCCGAATACTACGCCGGCGGTAGATTCCGTTGGGCACCTGAAGATTTTACAAGAGGCGATTAAAAAAGGAAGCAAGGCTCATGTTTTTATCTGCGCCGCGATTACTCAGGATAGGCGCGGCGCAGAAGTAAATGACCTCGCTAGCCTGAAAAAAAAAGGAGTAATCGCGATTTCCGACGACGGCGCTTCGGTAGACTCGGATGCAGTGATGTTAGAGGCTTTCCGGCGCGCCAAAGAAGAAAAGCTTTTGGTGATCTGTCATTCTGAGGATAAACAACTTTCCCGTCGGGGAGTAGTAAACCTGGGGTTTACCTCTACGCGCTTGGGTCTGCGCGGTATATCGGCAGAATCAGAATATAAGAGAGTCGCGCGCGACCTTAAGCTGGCTAAAGAAACCGGTGCCCGTGTGCACATTGCCCATGTAAGCTGTCAGGAATCAGTGGAAATGATCAGCCGGGCTAAAAAGGGGGGAGTTAAGGTTACCTGTGAAACCGCGCCGCATTATTTTACCTTTAATGAAGCAGCAGTGCTGGGGTATGATACAAATTTCAAAATGAATCCGCCGTTACGTTCCAAAGAGGATATGCTGGCTATCCGTAAGGCCTTAAATAATGGCAGCATAGACGTCATTGCCTCAGACCATGCCCCGCATACGGAAAACGAAAAAGATATTGAGTTTGAGCGCGCAGAATGCGGAGTCATCGGCTTGGAAACAGAGTTAGCGGCCAGCATAACAGAATTAGTCGGCAATAATTTATTGGACTGGGGAGGGTTGGTCCGGGCTATGTCGTTAAACCCCAGCAGGATATTAGGCCTGGGTAAAGGGACGTTAAGCCCTGGAGCGGATGCGGATATTATTGTGGTTGACCCGGAGAGAGCGTGGGTGGCGCGCAAAGAAGGCTTTTTATCCAAATCCCAAAATTCACCCTTTATCGGCCGTCCCCTTAAGGGCTGTGTTGAGTACACTCTTTGCCAAGGTAGGGTGCATAAATGGAATTCTTAGCGGATTTTCATATTCATTCTAAATACTCGCGGGCGACTAGCCGCAATATGGATATAAAGAATTTAAGCGAGTGGGCGAAATTAAAAGGGATAACCTTAATCGGGACAGGTGATTTTACGCACCACTTATGGCTGGAAGAGTTAAAGCACACCCTGGAAGATTGCGCTAATGGTTTATACCAATATAAGGGAGTAAATTTCATCCTTACCGCCGAAGTCAGCAGTATCTACTCTAAAAAAGGCAAGACCTATCGCGTGCATAATGTGATTATTGCCCCTTCGTTTAAGAGTGTGGATAAGATCAACGACCGGCTCAGCCGCCTGGGAAATTTAGCCAGCGACGGAAGGCCGATCCTTGGGCTAGACGCTGCGGAACTGGCGCGTATTGTTTTTGATATTGATTCCGACTGTATGCTGATACCGGGGCATATCTGGACGCCCTGGTTTTCCCTGTTTGGGTCTATGTCAGGATTTGATAAAATTGAGGATTGTTTTGAAGAGCAGACACCCAGGATCTTTGCGCTGGAAACCGGGCTTTCCAGCGACCCGGCAATGAATTGGAGATTAAGCGCTTTAGATAAATTTACCCTTGTCTCCAACAGCGATTCGCATTCACCGCAGAAAATCGGCCGCGAGGCCAATGTTTTTAACTGTGACCTGGATTATCCAACCATCCGGGAAGTCCTCAAGACTAAAGATAAAAGCAGATTTTTATACACCATAGAATTTTTCCCGGAAGAAGGTAAGTATCATTTTGACGGCCACCGGCTTTGTGGCGTACGCCTGTCGCCCAAAGAAACCCGGGAGCATGGCGGAAAGTGCCCTAAGTGCGGTAAGCCCGTTACGGTGGGAGTAGTGAACCGCGTGGAGAAATTAGCCGATAGACCGGAAGGCTTTAAGCCGGAAAACGCCATACCCTTTAAGAATCTTATCCCTTTGGAAGAAATCATTGCCGATGCCAAAGGGGTGGGTAAGGCCAGCCTGGCCGTAGAAAGAGATTACCGCAGCTGCCTGGCTAAGTTCGGCACAGAATTTGAAATTTTACTGCGCGCGCCAAAAGAGGATTTGCTGAAAGGCTTGCCTCTTAAAGTTGCGGAGGGTGTTTTAAGGGTGCGCGAAGGCAGGGTTAATATTCAGCCTGGTTATGATGGAGAATATGGAACGATCTCTGTTTTTGGGAATGCAGAACCCGGACCTAAAAACGAGCAACAATTAAATTTATTCTAATGCGCCTGTGGCCCAACGGATAGGGCGCCAGCCTCCGGAGCTGGATGTGACAGTTCAATTCTGTCCAGGCGCAAAAATAAGCAGGCAGGAGAGAGAATGAAAAAAGTTGTAAGTGTAATCGGTGGCCGGAATTGTACAGTTGAAGTGGAGAAAATTGCCCAGGAATTAGGTAAAAAACTTACTAAGGTGGCGGATATACTCGTTTCAGGGGGGTTAAGTGGAGTAATGGAGGCGGTTTGTTCAGGTTTTCAGTCTAGCGGCGGCTTAACTATTGGCATTCTCCCGAGTTATAACAAAAAAGAGGCTAATAAATTTGTAGATATGGTTATTCCCAGTGGGTTAGGTTTAGCCAGAAACGTTTTGGTAGTTAAAGCTGCCGACGTAGTCATTGCGCTCCCCGGCAGAGCAGGGACCCTTTCTGAAATAGCCTATTGTATACAGTTTGGCATACCGGTAATAAATTTAGGCTCTTGGGATATTCCCGGTACTATAAAATTAAATTCGGTTGATGAAGTTATAGCAAAGGTAGAAGAGCTGCTAAAAAATGGAAAAGATTAATTTAAAGACGCACAGGCGTGTTGAACTAATGGATATAACCGCAAAAGTGCAGCAGACGGTAGCTAAGCTCAAGGTGGATAATGGGGTATGTTTTGTTTTTTGTCCGCATACCACAGCCGGCTTAACTATTAATGAAAATGCCGATCCCGCGGTCAAGAGCGATATGCTGAATACGCTCAATAGGCTTATTCCGCCGGATGCCGGTTATGCGCATAGCGAGGGTAATGCCGCTAGCCATATAAAATCCTCTTTATTTGGCCCGGCTTTGAGTGTTTTTATCGAGAATGGCGCGCTTAGCCTTGGGGCCTGGCAGGCAGTCTATTTTTGTGAGAGCGACGGTCCGCGCGCAAGAGAGGTCTGGATTAAGGTTATTGGGTCTGCCTGCCAGACAGGTAGGGAGCAATAATGCCGGAACTACCGGAAGTCGAAACGATCAAACGGGATTTAGAAAAAGTGATTTTAGGGAAAAAAATTACCGCAGTCTGTGTGCATAATCCTAAAATTATCCGCGCGCCGGGGTTAGCGGCTTTTAGAAAAGGCCTTGCCGGCGCGACAATCAAGAAGATATTGCGTAAAGCCAAGGTTTTAATTTTAGAATTATCTAACGGAAAATCACTAGTGGCGCACCTTAAGATGACCGGCCAGCTAATCTACCCGGGAGGCGGTAAGCATAGCCGGGTTGTCTTTCATTTATCCGACGGGAAGAGTCTGGATTTTAATGACCAGAGATTGTTCGCGGAATTACGGCTCCTTGATGACTGGCGTTCTTTAAAATTTATTCAGAGCCTCGGGCCCGAACCGGCGGATGTTTCTTGGCGGCAATTTAAAGAAATGTTGGCTAAAAAGAAAACCGCGATTAAACCTTTATTAATGGACCAGACATTTATCTCTGGCATAGGCAATATTTATGCCGCGGAGATTTTATTTCAAGCCAAAATTCATCCTGAGCGCCGGGCCAAGGAGTTAACAGACCAAGAAAAAGAATTGCTCTTTAAAGCGATTAATGATATTTTGAGTGCAGCGATCCGGCATGCCGGATCGTCCGTGGACGATTATGTGCGCTTGTCCGGTGCGCAAGGCGAATATGTAAAATACCACAAGGTTTATAACCGGCAAGGCAAGCCTTGCCCGGGGTGCCGGGCAACCATTAAAAGAATTAGTCAGGGAGGAAGAGGCACATATTTTTGCCCCAGGTGCCAGAGATAGAATATGAAGAAAAGAATAAAGATTAACGGAATTATAATGGCCTTAGCCTTTATCCTGGTCCTGATTTTTCGGGAAACATTTTTCCGCCAGAATAATCCGAAGTGGCTGGAAATTTCTTTAAGGGTGATCGGTTTACTTTCTTTGTTTTTAGGCCAGCTTATCCGCGTTTCTGCCAGAGGTTACAAAGCCGAGTATTCTAAGAATAGCCATGCTTTGCTTGAGGGCGGGCCCTACCAGATAGTACGTAATCCTATGTACCTGGGGATTTGCTTGATCGGGTTTGGCGTTGTGCTTCTGCTGTTTAACTGGTGGGTAGCGCTTCTTTTTCTCTTGATTTTTGCCGGGCGTTACTTCCCGTTAATACTGAGTGAAGAAAAAAAATTGCGGGGCATGTTCCCCGGCCCTTATGAGGAATATTGCCGCAGGGTCCCGCGCATCTTACCGCGGGTTTCCAGTTTAATCAAGGTGGGGGCCAGGGAATATTTACCGCTTAAACCCTCCTGGTTTAAAAAAGAGATGAACTCTATACTGCCACTTTTAATATTAATCTTGTTGTTTTTTCTTTGGAGAAGATGAAAAATTTTCAGTGGAAGGCAAAAATATTAGCGCAGACCAAAATCAAGGACAACTACTGGCGTTGCGAATTAAGGGCTCCGTGCGTCGCTAAAAATGCCCTGCCCGGGCAATTTATCAATATCCGGGTAAACACTAACCTTGACCCGCTTTTAAGAAGGCCGCTTAGTATACACGGAGTAAGCGCAACTAAGATAAAGATTTTTTATGCAGTAGTGGGCAAAGCGACAGAAATTTTGGCGCGGAAAAAATCAGGAGAAAGCCTGGATATTATTGGTCCGCTGGGTACGGGTTTCGATTATGCAGCCTGCAGCCTGCAGCCTGCAGCACCCCTTCTCGTTGCGGGCGGTATGGGGGTAGCGCCGCTAATTTTTCTTGCCGAAAAATTAGCGCAAGCCAAAAGCCAAAAGCCAAAAGCCAAAACTACTGTTTTAATCGGAGCAAAGACCAAAGAGCGGCTGCTCTGCGCGCAAGAATTTAAAAGATTAGGTTGTGACGTAAAGATCGCTACTGACGACGGCTCAAGCGGATTTAAAGGCAGGGTTAGTGATTTGCTTAAGTGCTTCCTCTTGGCTTCGGGCTTGCGGCCTCAGATTATTTATGCTTGTGGGCCTAAATTAATGCTTAAGGCAGTCACGAATATTTCTAATGCCTGCGGCATATCAGCGCAGCTATCTTTAGAAGAACACATGAGCTGTGGAATCGGAGCGTGTCTGGGCTGTGTAGTGAGAACAAAAAATGGATTAAAAAGGGTTTGTAAAGAAGGCCCGGTATTTTTAGCCAAAGATTTAATCTGGTAAAAATGAAGACAAAATTTTCAGTGGAGATAGGAAAATTAAAATTAAATAATCCGGTGCTAGCCGCATCCGGCACCTTGGGCTATGCCGAAGAATTTAAGGATTTCCTGGAGCTAAAAAAGATTGGGGCCATTGTCACTAAGACCTTGACTTTAAAACCGCGCCAGGGAAATCCCACTCCGCGTACCTGCGAGACTCCGGCGGGAATGCTTAATTCTATTGGCCTGGAGAATCCGGGCTTAGGAATTTTTCTCCAAGATAAGCTTCCTTTCTTAAAGAAAATAGGAATTCCTATTATTATGAGTATAGCTTCTGAAGAAGAATCCGCAGAGTTTTTGGAATTAGTCAACCGGATCAACCTGATTAAAGAAGTAGCGGCAGTAGAATTAAATATCTCTTGTCCGAATGTTCCGGGAAAGACAGGGTTGATTTCTCAGGACCCCGAAGCTACGTATAAAACTGTTAAAGAGGTGCGTAAGATTACGGATAAGGTGCTTATTACAAAATTGTCTCCCAACGTTACCTCCATCAGTGAGATTGCTAAATCTGCCGAAAAGGCAGGGAGTGATGCGGTTTCTCTGGTTAATACCTTAGGGGGAATGAGTGTAGATATTGAGCGAAGAAGGCCTAAGATTGCCGCGGGGATTGCGGGTCTAAGCGGCCCGGCCATCCGGCCGGTGGCCGTAAGAATGGTCTGGGAGGTTTTTAATAAGGTCAAGATCCCGATTATCGGAATGGGCGGGATAATGGATGTTTCCAGCGCCCTGGAATTCATTATTGCCGGCGCGACCGCGGTCAGTATCGGCACGGCTAATTTTATTAATCCGGGGGTATGCGCCGAAATCATAGCCGATTTAAAAAATTACTTGATTAAAAATAAAATTAACGATATCCGTAAGCTTACCGGAAGCCTGAAAATATGAAGCCAGAAATAATCCTCGCCCTGGATGTGGATAGTTTTTCCAAGGCCAAGCGTTTTGTAGATAAACTTTACCCGAAGATAAAAATATTTAAAGTGGGCTTGCAGCTTTTTTCTGCGTCAGGGCCAAAGGTAATCAAAATGGTTCATCAAAAAGGCGGCGGGGTCTTTCTGGACCTGAAATTATTTGATATCCCCAATACAGTTGCTCAGTCTGTGCGGGAGGCGGTACGCCAAAGAGTGAAGATGCTCACTGTGCACATTTTAGGCGGCGCAGAAATGCTTAAGGCCGCGGTAGAAGCAGCTAAAAGTGAATCCGGGAAGCTTAAGGTAAAAAAACCATTATTGCTCGGAGTGACAATTTTAACCAGCCAAAAGATTCATCCAAGTCGAGTGCTTAGGTTGGCTAAAATCGGAATCAACTCCGGATTAGACGGAGTGGTTTGCTCAGTGCAGGAAGCGGGAAAGCTAAGAAGCAAAATCAAAAGAAAATTTGTGATAGTTACTCCCGGGATCAGGCCCCGGGGAGTGGCCAGGAACGACCAGAAAAGGACGGCTACATTTGGGGAAGCTGTCCAGGCAGGAAGCAATTTTTTGGTTATTGGACGGCCGCTATTAGAAGCCCAGGATCCGCTTAGCGCGTTGCAATCATTAGAGTAGGTTAGGAGGATGTAAGTATGTTCAAGAAATTAGCAGCGTTTCTTTTTCTTGTCGTATTATTGGTTAATGTCTGGGGTTGCGTTGCTTTGATAGCCGGAGGCGCTGCCGGCGGGGCCGGAACAGCGGTTTGGCTTGCGGGAAAATTAACGCAATATGTAAACGCTTCGCTTGAACAGGCAACCCAAGCCGCTCAAGATTCTTTTTCCTCGTCCAACCTGAGGATAGTGTTGAAAGAAACTGCTTCTGGCCAGGCCGTGGCGCAAATCCGGGGCAGGGATGCTGGCGGAGAAAAAGTTTACATAGATATCCATAAGATTACTGGAACAAGGTCGCGTATTGAAGTGCGGGTCGGTACAATTATAAGCAACAAGGCCGCCGCGGATAGAATCCTGAAAGGTATTACCGGGCGACTGTAGTTTTCCTTTCTTGCGCAACCTAGGGATTTAAGTTAAAATAGACAAAAGGAACCTGATCTAAACGGGCGATTAGCTCAGTTGGTTAGAGCGTCTGATTTACATTCAGAAGGTCAGGGGTTCAAGTCCTCTATCGCCCACCATTAATGCAACGCAAGAAGCGGGTGTTCAAAAAACACCCGCTTTCTTATTTTTATAACAGCGCGGTTTATGCTAAAATTTCTTTTATTCAGCCGGCTTTGAATATACGGCTTGTCGGCTTATTTCGGAGGTAGTATAATATAAAAATGGGCTCTGGTAATAAGGTTAATCTACTCTATGTAGTTACGCAGCTGGAATTAGGCGGTGCGCAAAAGCAGTTATTAAGCCTTATCCGAGGGGTCAGTCAAGAAAGATTTAATTTATTTCTTTTTACAGGGCTTGAGGGTTTATTGGTTGAAGATGCCTTGGCTATTCCTCATCTGGAACTGCAACGTTGCCGCTTTCTTAAAAGGCCCATCCAACCCATTCAAGACTTCTTAGCGTTAATTAATCTATATGTATTTATCAAGAGGCATAATATAGGGATAGTCCATACCCATAGTTCCAAGGCGGGCTTTTTAGGCAGGCTGGCGGCTAGACTGGCCGGGGTCAAGGTGATTATTCATACGGTGCACGGCTGGAGCTTCCATAAGTATCAGCCGTTTCTTTTACGCAGGTTGTTTATTTTATTGGAGAGGTTTAGCGCTTTATTTACAGATAAATTAGTCGTGGTTTCTTCTTTTGACCGGGAGAAAGGATTGGAGAATCGCATAGGAATCCAGTCCAGGTATTCTCTTATACCTTACGGTATTGATTACGCCGAATTTGACATTAAAGATTCATCCGTGCGCTGCGAATTAGGGTTAAATAGCCGGGATTTAGTCGTCGGGATGGTCGCCTGCTTTAAGCCGCAAAAATGCCCCCAGGATTTTATAAAGTTAGCCGGTTTGGTTAACCGATCTATCCCCGGAGTAAAATTCATCTTAGCCGGAGACGGTATTTTACGTAAGAGGGTAGAGCGGCTGATTGCTGGCTCTCATTTAGAAGGAAAGGTAATTTTAACCGGCTGGCGCAGGGATATTCGGAGAGTATTATCCGCTTTAGATGTTTTTGTCCTGACGTCTTTATGGGAAGGCTTGCCGGTTACGGTATTAGAAGCAATGGCGGCGGCCAAAGTAGTGATAGCTACGGATACGGGAGGCGTAAGAGAAGCAGTGGAAAACGGGAGAACAGGCTTTTTAATTCAGCCTCATGACGTGGAAGGGCTGGCTAAAAAACTGGTCAGTTTATTAATGGAAGATGAACTTAGAGTTAAACTTGGCCGCTCTGCCCGGGAGTATCTAAAATATCACTTTAAAGCTGACGCTATGATAGGCAATACAGAAGCTCTTTACGCTAGTTTCATGAACTAGGCCAGGGAATGAATAGGGCTGTGGTTATATTGTTTTTACGAATTTAACCTTTAATGCTATAATAAGTGAACCGCTAATCCTAATAAATATTGAAAATGTTTATTAATTGTCTTGCTATATTCTTAGTCAGTTTTTTAACCGGCACTTTAGCCGTTATTCTATTTAAAAAACTGGCCCTTAAATTCGCTTTTCTTATTAGTAAAGAGATGCCCCTGATAGGCGGAATCAGCCTGGCCCTGGCTTTTGTTTGCGGGGTTCTGGCCAGCGGGTTTCTCTTTAAGTTCCCCGCGAGACAAATAATGGGCATATTATTTTCTTCACTGACCATGCTGGGTTTTGGCTTATTTGACGACCGTAAGGAGCTATCCATAATAACTAAATTCCTGGTTCAAATCATTGCTGCTTCCGTGCTTATTTTTTCCGGGGTTAGAACGCAGATTATCTATATAGGCGCTTTAGCCAATATTGCCGTAACCTTGATCTGGATTATCGGGATTACCAATGCCTTTAATCACCTAGATATAATGGATGGTTTGGCTGGCGGGGTAGCGGTTATCTCCAGCGCAGCATTTTTAATAACCGCATTTTTTAATCAGGATATCCCATCTCTGATTTTGGCCTTAGCCCTGTTGGCAGCAGTGTTAAGTTTTTTAACCTACAACCTGCCTCCGGCTAAGATCTATATGGGGAATTCCGGCAGCCATTTTTTAGGGTTTGTTTTATCCGCCTTAGCCCTGGTAATAAATTATGCGCCTATGGAGAAAAAAATTGCGCTGCTTTCCCCCTTGTTAATTTTAGGCCTGCCGATATTTGATACGGTTTTTGTCAGCTTCCTGCGCATAAAAAAACATAAGCTACCTTTTAAGAAGAGCGGTGACCATTTGGTGCTGCTCTTGTTAAAATCAGGGTATTCCCGGAAGCAGGCTTTAGCAGGCATGTTTTTGTTAACGTTGGTCTTTTCTATCTCAGGAGTAGCCTTAACCAGAATCCCTAATTATGCGGGGATAATTCTTGTGCTAGCTATTATTTTGATGAGCGTAGTTCTAATCGTTAAAATGGATAGGTTCAGGGTCCAGGGTTAAAGGATAAGGCATGCTTACCGCTAGCTTGGCGGTTGGATAATAAGCCTAATATTGCCCACCAGATTAAGCTTACCTCGGGAAGAAAGAAGCTAAAGTCAATTAAGTTATGGATTAGGAAAACGCAAACCGAGCAGATTAATGCGGCAATCTTTCTTCTGTCCGGCGATTCTTGCAGGGTTTTAAGGCTAAAGTGCAGGATCAGCGCAACCAGCCAAACAAACGCAGCTATCCCCAGTATCCCCATTTCTGCCCATATTTGCAGGTAAGAATTATGGCTATAGCGGGAAAGGGCAAGATTAAAATTACCCAGGCCCACGCCGCTTAAGGGCTGAGTGTTAATTATGGCCAGGGTGTCTTGCCAGTAATTTAAGCGCATGGTTGTGGAGAATAACGGCTGGAGGTGTTGCTTCTGGGCCTGTGCCCTTAGCGCACAAACTAAAATAACGGTTAGCAACAATCCCAGGAAGATAAGAATACCCTTTTTTTTAAATCGGTTCCGCCGCAGATAAAAATATAATATTAAAGCCAGGGAGAGGCTTAGAAGCGCGCCGAGGGATTTAGTCAGCAGGAGCGCAAAAAATAACGGCAGGACCAGTAAAGCCCTATGCTTATAAATGAAGGTAAGCGGGATAAGCATAGCCAGATATCCGCCAAGAGTATTGGGGGTCACAAAGGGGAAGAAGGCCCGTCCTTGCCGGACATAATCCAGGACAAAAGGGTTAGTTATGCCTTCTTTTATTACGTAATTGTTTAAATAGCGGAATCCGAAGAAATATTGGTATATCGCCAAGAAACTAATCAAAAATCCAGCAATCATGATACTCAAAATGACCCGGTCTTGATCCTGGCCAGGTAAAGAGCCGCAGATAAGCAGGATTAAAATACCGCCGATATATTTGTATAACTCTTGTGCTCCGGCAGCATTATTATAACGGAATATTAAGGAAAGGAATAATGCCAGGCATAATAAGGTTAGAGGTAAGGTTAACTTATTTGCTTTTAAAGATAGGCCTTGAGTTATAATCCAGATAGCCGCAAAAATAAGGAACAGTCCAGAATGGATGAAATTGGCGTAAGGCAAGGCCAAGGAGGAGATAAACGGCCGCAGAAAGATAAGGATAAGCAGGGGTATTATCATATATGCGTTCTTATTTTATTCCAGGATGTATGCCTAGTCAAATAGAATATCGTGAAAATCCTTTACAGGCTTTCAGAAATCTGGTATCATAAATTTCCACTTTTATGGTGGGAAAGATATCCCTGCAACGCAATGTGTGACCGTTAGGGCCCGTGGTGCAGCCTGGTTCAGCACGTCAGATTGTCGATCTGAAGACCGCGAGTTCAAATCTCGTCGGGCCCGCCAACAAAAAACTCCGTAGAAGGCTTCTACGGAGTTTTAGTTTTCTTACCCGTATTTTAGTGGTATAATTATATAAGGAGGGAAAATGGCTACTATTGAGGATTTTAGGAAAATAGAATTGAAAGTTGCTCAAATTAAAGAGGTTAGTGAGCATCCCAACGCGGATAAGCTGCTGATTTTAATCCTAGACCTTGGGGAGAAGACTAAGCAAGTGGTCGCCGGAATAAAAGGCTCCTATACAAGAGAAGCGCTCTTAGGCAAGTATGTGGTGGTAGCGGATAACCTGGAGCCGGCAGTCCTGCGGGGAATTGAAAGCCAGGGTATGGTTTTGGCTGGTTCCGACGAATCTGGCGTAGTTATTATAAGCCCGGAGAGGCCGCTAAAATTAGGGAGCGTGGTTAAGTGATTAAGCAATTCGTCCCTGAAAAAGCCTGCCTTAAATGCCAGGGCTGCTGCAGGTTTAAAGAGCCGGATTCAGTCTGGGTGCCCTGCTTATTAGAAGAAGAAGTGCAGGATTTAATGGCAAAAGATGCCCCTCCGGCTTATATCAATATGCAAAGAAAAATCCGGCCGGTTCCCCATCCCCGCGGCGAAGGTTTCATCTGTGCTTTTTTGGAAAGCCAGGACAATAAGTGCAGGATTTATAATAGGCGGCCTTTTGAGTGCCAACTCTATCCGTTCCTGATTAATCTACGGCATAAAAAAGTCATCCTCACCGTAGATTTGAATTGCCCGTATGTTAGCGGGAAGATAAATACCGAAGAGTTTAAGGAGTATGCCGAATATCTGGCCGCGTATCTTAATTCTTCTGAGCAGCTGGAGATCTTAAAGGATAACCCCCAGATTATTCAGGCCTATGAAGATGTTCTTGATGTAATAGAGCTGCAATTGCCCGACCTGCCCCGTCCGCTATAAGATTTTTAAAAATATGATGAGGGATCCAGGGAGTATAAATAAGAAAGGAATGGCGGGGTGCGTCTCAAAAAACTTTTATTGCGCGACAAGGAATTTTTCGACCGGTATTTAGATTGCAATAAGCATGAGTTATCCGTTTATGCCTTCCCGAATATTTATATCTGGAGAAAAACTTTTGCTATCCACTGGACGGTTATAGAAAAAAACCTGTGCGTAATTTTTCAGGATAATATTGGGGCCTTTGCCTATCTTACGCCGCTCGGCCAGGAGAGGCGCCCGGGTGCCGTAACGGAACTTTTTTATATCCTAGACGGGCTGAACAAGAATCCGGAATTTTCCCATATAGAGAATATTGAAGAGGGGGATCTGGAATTCTATCGGGATTTAGGCCTGGAGTGTAATCTTAAATCCTACGATTATCTTTGCGCGCGCGGGGATTTAGCGGAGCTAAGAGGTAATAAATTCAAATCCAAGCGCGCAAGCTGTAATTATTTTACCGGACATTACGATTTTAAATTTGAGAAGCTTTCCTTAAAAGACCGAAACGGCTGCTTTAAGCTTTATGATCTTTGGATGCGGCAGCGCCAATCCGCCAATGCCGATCCTTTTTATCAAGGTATGCTGGGTGACAGCCGGATCTCCTTAAAAGAAGCCTTCACCGGTTATTCAGGATTAGGTTTTCAGGGAGGCGCAGTAAAAATAAACAAAGAAATAAAAGGTTTTACTTTCGGGTTTGCCTTGAATGCGGACACCTTCTGCATCTTATATGAAATAACGGATTTATCCATAAAAGGCCTGGCCCAATTTATCTTCCGTGCCTTTGCCGGGGAACTGAAAAATTATAAATATATCAATATCATGGACGACTCTGGTTTAGCCAATCTGAAAAAAGTAAAATTATCATATTATCCGGAAAGATTGGTTCCGGCGTATATTGTGAGAAGAAAAGTTGTTTAGTGTATGGCTGGGCTTGGTTCCGGAACGCACGTGAGATTTTTGCGCGGGCAAGGTTGCCCGGCTATCTACGAAGTAGGCAGAGCGCAAAAATCTGGGCGAGCGAAGATTTTCCTCGCCGGGGAAAATCGAGCGGTGCGTGGAGGAACAAGACAAGGCAAGCGCTGAGATAATGGTTATATAACTATGAATAAAAACATAGATGAGATAGAATTTGTAATTTTTGACACCGAGACTACCGGCCTTGAGCCTGCCTCCGGAGACAGAATAGTTGAACTGGCCGCATTAAGGTTCCGGGGTATAAAGAGGATATCCGAATTTCAAACTCTGGTCAACTCCGGCCAACCGGTTTCTGCGGCGGCATTTGCGGTAAACAAGATTAGCCCGGAGATGCTTCAGGGTGCGCCTCCTCCCGCCATAGTGCTGCCTAAGTTTATGGATTTTATCCAGGAGAGTTGCCTCTGTTCTTATAACGCCGGCTTTGATCTGGATTTTTTAAATAACGAATTAAGTATCTTAAAAATCCCCGCGTTAAAAGATATCTTTGTGGTGGATATACTCAAAATGGCCAGGCGTATTGTCCCGGGCTTAGAACGCTACGCCCTCTGGTTCGTAGCGGATAAATTAGGCATCCAGAGAGAGCAGGAACACCGTGCGTTTGCCGATGTCGAACTCACCTTAGGGGTATTTTATAAATTGCTGGACATGCTTAAAAATAAAAGGATAACAGATTTTAATAAACTTCTCGGGCTTTTTAGTATTGATCCGCTTTTCTTGCAAAATGTAATGGCGCAAAAGGTCACCCGGATTCAGGAAGCTTTGAGTTTGGGGGTAAAAATTAAAATAGAATATTTATCCACCTCCAGTGCCCAGCTCACTGAACGCCAGGTCCTCCCAAAGGAGATTCGAGAAGATAATGGCCGGATCTACCTGGTAGGTTACTGTTGCCTGAGGAAAGAAGAGCGCTCATTCAGGCTAGACAGCATCTTGCATATTGAAATTGTCAATGAAAAATAAAAAAATCAACTTAAGCGTAGCTAGAAGATCAGGGTTTGCTAGCGGGATGTTTTCGTCCCCGTCCTTAAAGGCGGGACTTTCAGGCGGTGGAGATATAAAATTGCCTTTTCAGCTGAAAAGGCCGGTTTTAGCTTTGGGGGGCCAAACCAAGAATACTATTTGTTTTGCCCGGGGGGATAGCGCGTGGATCAGCCCGGTGCATGCGGATCTGAATGCGCCGCAAGACCTGCTGGCTTTTGAAAAAGACCTAGAGCGTTGCTTGCAAAAGCGCCCCGCAATTATTGCTTGCGATTTACACCCCGAGTATCAATCTAGCAGGTATGCCGCGCGCCTAGCCGTTAAATATCGCCTGGAGTATATCCAACACCACCACGCACACATTGCCTCCTGCATGGCGGACAATAATTTAGGGAATAAAAAAGTCATTGGCGTAGCTTTTGACGGCACAGGTTTTGGCGCGGATAGCCATATTTGGGGAGCGGAGTTTTTACTTTGCGATTATAAAAAATTTTTGCGCTTAGCGCATTTAAAGGAAATTCCGCTGGTGGGAGGGGAAAGAGCAATCATGGAGCCGTGGAGATTACTGGCCGCCTGGCTTGATTTTGCTAAGACCATAGATAAAGGTCACCGGTTAAAAAAGATTTATCAATGCGGGATTAATTCTCCCCTAGCCAGCAGCATGGGCCGGTTATTTGACGCGGCCGCCAGCCTTATTCTGAATAAAAGGAAAGCAGGTTTTGAGGCCGAGCTGGCTGTGGCCCTGGAAAAATTAGCCGTAAAAAATAAGCTTAAGGCTGCAGGTTACGCCTTTAACCTGATTAAATCTAAAAACGGTTATATCCTGGATCCGGCCGAGTGTTTGAAACAAATAATCCAGGATTTAAAATCCCAAAAGCCACGGCAATATATTGCTTGGCGTTTTCATCGCAGTGCAGCCGAAATGATTGTAAAAACGTGTTCAGCGTTAAGAAAAAAAAATAAAATTAATCAGGTTGTCTTATCCGGAGGAGTCTTCCAAAATAGTCTTTTACTTCAAACCGGTTTAGATTTATTATGTAAGGAAGGTTTTCGGGTTTTTACGCACAGGTATCTACCTTGTAACGACACGTGTATCTCTTTGGGCCAGGCAGTAATCGCCGCTTATAGGAGTTAAAGTATGTGCTTAGGAATACCCATGAAGGTTTTAGGAATTAACGGCGATTTCGCTCAAGTTGCATCCGGCAGATTATTGCGTAAGGTAAATATCCAGATGCTCCCGGGGGTAAAATCAGGGGATTATTTACTGGTCCACGCCGGCTTTGCTATTCAAAAGGTGGATCCCAAGAGAGCCAAAGAAACTTTAAGGATTATCAATGAAATACATTGATGAATTCCGTAACGCTAAACTGGTTTATAAGCTTAGCTCCAGGATTAATTCCATAAATCCCGGTAATAATCTGAAGATTATGGAAGTTTGCGGCACGCATACGCAGAATTTCTGCCGCTTCGGATTGGCTAAGCTTCTGCCCAAAAATATAAGGTTGATTTCCGGCCCGGGTTGCCCGGTATGCGTAAGCCCGCAAGGCTATATTGATGCCGCAATCAAGTTGGTCAGAAATAAAGACGTGCTTCTTGTTACTTTCGGCGATATGCTGGCTGTGCCCGGCAGCCGGTCTTCTTTAGAAAAGGAAAGGGCTAAATTTGGAAACGTGCGCGTAGTCTATTCTCCCTGGGATGCTTTATCTGTTTCGCGGGATAACCCGGGTAAAAAGGTAATCTTCTTAGCAGTAGGGTTTGAGACTACCGCGCCTACCATTGCTTTAAGCATTATGGAGGCAAAGAAAGAAAATTTAAAGAACCTCTTTTTTCTGTCTTCTTTAAAATTGATCCCCCCGGCTATGCACTATCTGTTGCTGGATCAGAGGCTTAAGCTAGACGGTTTTCTTTGCCCGGGGCACGTCTCGGCGGTCATTGGAACGAAAGATTATGCATTTATTCCGAAAAAGTATAAAATCCCTTGTTGTGTCGCTGGTTTCGAGCCGGTGGATATCCTCGAGGGCATAGAGATGATTCTCAAGCAAGTAGTCACAGGCAACCCTTATGTGGCTAACCAATATACGCGCGTAGTTGCTCAAGCGGGCAATCCTAGGGCCAAGGAAATAATCAGGCGGGTTTTTAAAATAAGCGCTTCCCGGTGGCGCGGGCTCGGGATTATACCGGAAAGCGGTCTTAAATTAAAAGATGAATTTTCAGGTTTTGATGCCGGCCGGGTTTTTTCCGTTGCCAGTATGCAGAATAAGGCTGAGCCCGTCAAGCGCTGCAGGTGTTCCGATGTCTTAAAGGGGCTTATTTCTCCTCCGGATTGCCTCTTGTTCGGCCGCAGGTGCCAGCCGGGTAATCCTCTTGGGCCGTGCATGGTCTCCAGCGAAGGGGCTTGTAATGCCTATTATAAATTCAGACAATAGGTTTTAAGGAGTAATGGAAGTATGGCTAAAGATGAACATTTAGGGAAAGAGAAGCGCCAATACCTGCGTTTAGATACGGTGTTTCCGGTACAATTCCGCTTAGTGGCCCTTGACGGAACAAATCTTTTATCCGACTGGCTGCAGGGTTTTACGAATAACCTGAGTAAGGGCGGGATATGCTTATGCATCAATAATCTTCCTCCACAGCTGGCGCAATTATTGAAAGAGCGTAAAGTAAAGCTGTCTTTAGAAATAGATTTACCTATTACCAGAAAGCCCATCGTTGCCCTGGCCTCCCCAGCCTGGCTTAAAGACGCCCTTGAAGGTACGTCTAAATGCTATATCGGGCTCTCCTATGAGAAGATTGATGCGGCAAAATAATAAACTTATGCGCTATGCCCGGGGGAAAAAGCTGCTGGTTCCGGTTGGCTTAGGAATTATTATTTTCTTAGGGCTGATACTCATATTGAATAATCTTATCAATATGAAACTGATCGAGGGCAATAAGCTTTTGGTTCAGCGGCTAGTGAATGTTATTCAGGAAGCCGAGGTTGCCAGGCAAAAAATAAAAGACGTAAGTAAAGAAAGATGGGATTTAGAGAAAAAAATTCAGGCATTATCCTCCCGTATTCAGGCATTATCCTCCCATATCCAGGAAGTGGAAGGAGAAAAAAAGAAGCTGGGGAGTAAGGCCAGCCTTGAGCTTGGCGAGCAATCCAAAAAGATAAAGGAATTGAGTGATCTTATCCAGCAGCTCTCCCAGGAAAAAAATAGCCTTAAAGAGCAGTTAGCTTCCGTGCAGCTAAAAGAGCATGCGGTCTCCAAGGAGCTCGTGCAGATAAATGAAAAAAAAGCTACTTTAACGCGGGCCAACCTGGATAAGATGTATAAGTGGGTGCAACAGCACCAGAGTCCGCGCACCGGCTTGGTGATGAGTTTTGAGGGCGACAACGATATCAGCGGCTGGGCATTTGTCTATGATCAGGCGCTGGTTGCGCAGGCCTATACTTATTTTTACGATTTTGAACGGGTGCATAAAATATTAGACTTTTTTAATCATAAAGCCAAAAAGAGAAACGGGCTTTTCTTTAATGCTTATTATGTCAACGACGGCGAGCCTGCAGAATATATAGTGCATAGCGGGCCGAATATCTGGCTAGGTATTGCCGCCGCCCAGTATACCCACAGGACCAAGGACAAGAGGTATCTTAATTTAGCCGAAGATATCGCCCAGGGTACCATAAATTTGCAAAAACAAGACCGTGAAGGCGGCCTGCGCGGCGGCCCGGATGTGGAGTGGTATGCTACCGAGCATAATCTCGATGCCTATGCTTTCTTTGATATGCTCTACAAGCTTACGGGTAAACAGAGGTATATAGAGGCGCGGGATAAAATTCTCGCCTGGCTGATAAAGCATACCTATGATAAAATGGATATCCCGGTTAAGCGCGGCAAGGGTGATTCTACTATTGCCACCGACACTTATGCCTGGTCAATTGCCGCTTTAGGCCCGCAAGAGTTAGAAAACTTAGGCATGAATCCGGATAGGATTATGGAGTTTGCTGAGCAGACCTGCGCGGTGGATGTTTTCTATACCCGGCCCGATGGCCGTAAAGTCAAAGTTAAAGGTTTTGATTTTGCTCCCCAGAGTCATCTTGCCCGCGGCGGAGTGGTTTCTGCGGAATGGACCGCGCAGATGGTTATTTCTTTTAAGATAATGGCAGAGTTTTATCTTAAAAAAGGTGAAACCGCCAAGAGCCGCAGCTACCAGCTGAAAGCCGATGAATATCTGGCTTCTTTAGGCAATATGATCATCTCCAGCCCTTCACCCTCCGGTCAAGGTGAGAGTTGTCTTCCTTATGCTACCCAGGATTCCGTAGATACAGGGCACGGCTGGTTTACTCCGAAAGGTAAATCTACTGGTTCGCTCTCAGGGACAACCTATACGATTTTTGCTTATTATAATTACAATCCCCTGGAATTCCAAGACTGATGTCCGGTGCGCGCCTAAGTTTAAATTTAATCTACCGCAAGTTATATGCTCATTTCGGGCCGCAACGCTGGTGGCCGGCGGATACTGCTTTTGAGGTTATGGTCGGGGCAATCCTCACGCAAAATACCAGCTGGCCGAATGTGGAAAAAGCAATAGCCAACTTAAAAAAACATAAGGCCTTAGAACCGGCCAGGCTTTATCATCTGCCGCCTAAGAAGCTGGCTAGGCTTATCCGGAGCGCCGGTTTCTACAATGTTAAGGCTAAACGCCTGAAAGAGTTTCTTGATTTTTTTGTCAATAATTACGGGTCGAGCATAAAAAAAATTTCTAAGGCAAAAGTTGCGCCTTTACGTAAAGAGCTCCTGGCGATCAAAGGAGTGGGCCCGGAAACCGCTGATTCAATATTGCTCTACGCTTTGCATAAGCCAATTTTTGTCATTGACGCCTATACCAGAAGAGTCTTCTCCCGGCATAAGTTTATTCAAGAGGATGCTACTTATGACCAGGTTCAGCGATTATTTATGCTTAATTTAAAAAAAGACGTTAAGCTATTTAATGAATACCACGCGCTTCTTGTGGCATTAGCTAAAAACTACTGCCTTAAGTCGGCTCCCAAGTGTTCTGTTTGCCCGCTGGATTTTTGTTAAAATCCTGATATAATAACCTTAAAGTAGGTTGCTATGATAAATAAATTTCGCCTGATTAAGCTTGTCCAGAAGCTTATTAAGATAAATTCTGAAAATCCTCCCGGGAACGAAGCGCCAATAGCTGCTTTTTTGCGCAGGTACATTGAGGGTTTAGGGTTAAGGACGAGGATTTATGAATTTCAGAAGAACCGTTCCAACCTGGTGGCGTATCTTGAGCGTCCGGAGAATACGCGCGCACTGCTTATTACTCCGCACCTGGATACTGTTCCCGCCGGTAAGAGCTGGGCTGGGGGTCCTTTTACGGCAAAAATAACCAACCATAAAATCTATGGGTTGGGCGCGACGGATTGCAAGGGTAACCTGGCTTGTGCCGTAGAGGTAATGAACAGCCTGGTAGAAGATAAAAAAGCTTTAGGTTATAACCTTATTTTTGCCGCCACCGCGGATGAAGAATGCGGTTCCGAGCGGGGGCTCCTTCCTCTTTTAGACAAAAAGATACTCCGTCCGGATGCCGCCTTAGTTTTAGATGCCGATGATTTTGAAATTATTATTACCCAGAAGGGGCTTATCCATCTTAAAGTAAAAATTGAGGGCAAGCGGGCGCATGGGGCGTATCCCTATCTAGGCGTTAATGCCATAGATATAGCGTTGGATGTTATCAACCGGATAAAACGCTATAAATTTTCATATCGTAAAAATAAGTACCTTAAGCCTCCCACGATTAATATCGGCACGCTCAGGGGAGGGGATAAAGTAAATGTGGTAGCTGATTGGTGTGAATTTGAATTGGATTTCAGGTTTCTGCCCGGCACCCGTCCCGAAGATATACTGGATATACTCAAGGCTATTCTTAAAAAATGCACCAGAAACTTTAAAATAGAAATTCTGGGTATCCAGCAACCGTATTCAATTTCTGCCAAGCATCCCCTGGTAAGTTATTTAAATAATGCCATGCGTAGCTGCCGGGTCCAGGCGCACCTGGAGGGTTCTGAAGGAGCGACCGTAATTTCTTTCTTCCAGGATAAAAATATTCCGGCTATTGCCTCTGGGTTTGGCTGCGCCGGTTGCGCGCACTCCAGCAATGAATACGTCAAGATCAGTAATCTTTATAAAGGCGCACAGGTTTTAGAAAAGTTTTTAACAACTTATAAATTCTTATAATACTATTTTAATAAAAAGGAGCAGCAATTATGGAAGGTATTAAAATCTTAAAGAGGCCGCGTTTAAGAAAAGCCTATCTGGTTGTTGCCTGGCCGGGAATGGGCGAAGTTGCTTTTAAAGCTGCCTCTTTTTTAGTGGAACAGTTAAAGGCCCAGGAGTTTGCTTCCATCAACCCCGAGGATTTCTTTTACCTGGCCGGAAGCGTGGTTCAGAATGGGCTATTAAGCGCTCCGGAACTTCCCCAGGGCAGATTTTTTTACTGGAAAAATAAAAGAGGAGAAAATGACCTTATTGTGTTTTTAAGTAATGCCCAGCCGGATTTAGCCCGGGCCGAAAGTTATTCCAGGCGGATTATCCAGGTAGCTAAGAGTTTCAGGGTGGATACAGTAGTTAGCTTTGCCTCTATGCCTCAAGCTATTGACCATACCCAGGGCTCCCACGTTTGGTTTGCCTCTACCGCCAGCGAACTGACCAGCAGCCTTAAAAAATTAAATCTTAATACGTTGGCTGAAGGCCAGATTAGCGGTATGAATGGGCTCTTCCTTGGGATAGCCAAAAGAGAAGGGTTTAAAGGGTTTTGTCTTTTAGGCGAAATACCGCTTTATACTATTCAGATTGAAAATCCCAAGGCCTCCGCTGCGGTCCTGAAAGTGTTGACCGGGATTCTGAAGATTCATCTGGATTTATCCGGGCTTACTGCGCAGGCGCAGGTGATGGAGGGGGAGATAAATAAACTTCTGGATTATTTGAAACTTGGCTCTCAGGCCGCCGGCCCTATCGGAGAAGAAGATGTAGAAAAAATAAAGAAAACCTTGAACCAGTTGACCAAGCTTCCTATTTCCGTAAAGGACAGGATCGAACAACTTTTTACCCAGGTAAAAGCAGATATTTCCAAAGCCGGTCAGCTCAAGGCCGAGCTGGATAAGTGGAATGCTTACAAAGAATACGAGGATAGATTCTTGGATTTATTCAAAAAGAGGGAAGAAAAGAATAACTGATGGATGAGGGCGCAAAAGTAGTTTTGTTTGATTTAGGCAATGTTTTGATTGATTTTGACTATAATATATCTGCGCAAAGGATCGCCCGTTTCTGCGACCGGAGCCCTAAGGAGATAGCCGGTTTTTTCCTGAACTCTGCAATAACCGTTCTTTTTGAAGAAGGGAAAATTGCTCCGGTAGATTTTTTTACCAAGATAAAAGCAATACTGGATTTAAAGCTTTCTTACGCGGCTTTTGTGCCCATCTGGGATGAAATCTTTTTTTTGAGTGCCAAGAACCGCAGCGTTTATAGCCTGATTAGTAACTTGAAGTTACGTTACAGGATAGCCCTGGTATCCAATATTGACATTCTACATTATGAATACCTCAAGAAACGTTTCCCGGTATTCGATGTTTTCGATAACCTGTTTTTATCCTATGAATTAGGGGTGGCTAAGCCTAACCCTTTAATTTATCGGAAGGCGCTCGCAGTTTTAAAACTAGGTCCGGAAGATGTATTTTATATTGATGACCGGCCAGAGTTGGTTAAGAGCGCCCAGGGCTTGGGGATCAAATCTTGGGTTTTTAGCGGCATCCCGCAGCTTAAAAGCGATCTTTTAAGAGCAGGAATAATCCTCAATTAAAGTGGCTACGAGAAAAATATTACTGGGGCATGGCAGCGGCGGAAGGCTGATGCATAATTTCATTAAAGAGATACTGCTTAAGAAATTAAATAATCCTATTCTTGGGCAGCTCGCGGACAGCGCCGTTATAGGCGGTAAAGGAAAAATTGCTTTTACTACTGATTCCTTCGTGGTCAGCCCATTGGTCTTTCCCGGCGGAGATATCGGTAAGTTAGCGATAGCCGGTACGGTTAATGACCTGGTTATGCTGGGGGCGGTGCCTGAATATATATCCCTGGCGTTGATCATAGAAGAAGGGTTAGACCAGGAATTTTTAGAGAGGATAATTGATTCTATTGCTTTTTATGCTAAAGCCGCGCGGGTTAACATTGTTACCGGTGACACAAAAGTAGTGGAAAAAGGCGCCGCGGACAAGCTATTTATTAATACTTCCGGAATAGGCAGGCTAGTAAGCAAAAAAGAGCTTTCTGTAAAAAATATTTCTTGCGGCGATAAAATAATTATTACGGGCAATATCGCCGAACACGGCCTGGCGATTTTAGCTAAAAGAAAAGAATTAAGTTTAAGGCTTAATATTAAGAGCGATTGTCAGGCTTTGCACGGGTTAATTATACCGTTGTTAAAACAGGGCCGGGGAATAAAATTCATGCGGGATCCTACCCGGGGAGGTCTGGCCACAACCTTAAACGAAATTACCGAGGGTTCCCACTTGGGCATAGTCATTGACGAGAAAAATATCCCTCTTGCGGAAAAGGTCAGGGTTGCTGCGGAGTTGTTGGGCATAGACCCGTTATATATCGCCAATGAAGGAAAAGCGGTATTAGCCGTTGAGTCTAAAGAGGCAGATAAAATCATCGCTTCCTTGCGCAGGCATCCACTGGGGCGTAAGGCCAGAATTATCGGAACGGTTGTTGAACAGCCAAGGGGCCGGGTTATTTTACGCACTATTTTTAATACGGAACGCGTTTTGGATATGTTAATTTCTGAACCACTACCGAGGATTTGTTAAGATGAAATCAGCTAGGTTTATGAAACGTTTTTACCGCGATTGGACAAGGGCCAAAGAGTTTTATCCTACGCATATCGTAGCCAAAGAAACGGATCTGTTGATCTTTACTAATAAGCCGCTGAAAGCCGGTTTTGTCGAGGAGAGGATCCGCGCCTACCGTTGGGATATTGAGAACTACATAAACAGAGACCACCGTTTTCTTACCGCGTTAAAACCTATGGCGGTTGAAATGAACGCTAGCCCGATTGTACAAGATATGGCCGAGCAGTCAAAAAAGGCGAATGTCGGCCCCATGAGTACGGTCGCCGGGGCAATCGCTGCATTCCTGGGCCACGACCTGCTCAAGGCCGGGTATAAAGATGTAATTGTCGAAAATGGCGGCGATATATTCTTAAAGACTCGTTCGCGGCGTAAAGTCGGGGTGTATGTCGGCCGTTCTAAGCTTTGGAGTAAATTGCAGCTGGAGATAAAGCCTAAAGACACGCCATTAGGGATATGCACTTCCTCGGGGACGTTAGGGCATTCTTTAAGTTTTGGCTGCGCCGATAGTGTTGTGATCCTCTCCAAAAGCCCCTCTCTGGCCGATGCCGTGGCTACCTCAACGGCCAATCGTATTAATTCTAAAGATGATTTGCAGAGAGCGCTGGACTTTGCCCGCTCAGTGAAGGGCATTTTAGGAGTGGTTATCATCTTAAAAAACAATTTGATTACCTGGGGTAATGTGGAATTCTGCAAGTAACCATTTTCTCGTCGGAAAAGCCAATACTTAAAGTTTTTATAAAGATCAAAAATTTCTTGACAAAAACAATATATTATGATAAAAAAATAACATAAACAAAATATTTAGGATAATTTTGTGGAGGCAGGAAGGACTAAATTGGAAAAACCAGGGATAGTGTAAGGGGCTCTTTAATATACCAAGAGCCCTTTTTTATGACAAAATGAAAACCGTTGGGTTAACCTACGATTTAAAGACAGATTATCAGTTTAAAGACGGGGATCCGGAGGATGCCAATGCCGAATTTGACCATCCTTCTACTGTTGATGTTATTGCCGAGGCCATTGAGGCCAATAATTTTAAAGTAGAAAGGATAGGTAACGCCGAGAACCTCCTGGAAAAAATTGCTTCTTTAAAAGTGGATATCGTTTTTAATATTTCCGAAGGCCTTACCGGCAGGAACCGTGAGTCCCAGGTTCCTATATTGCTGGAGATGGCCGGGATCCCTTTTGTCGGGGCAGATGCGCTTACTTTAGGGTTGACTCTAGATAAGATAATGGCCAAAAAGATTTTTATCGCCGAAAAAATCCCTACCCCCAAATTTTTTGAAATTAGTTCTTCCGCCGAGTTAATCCATACTAACCATCATAAATTCCCGCTTATTGTCAAACCGCGCTTTGAAGGTTCTTCTAAAGGCCTGAGCGAGAGCTCGCGCGTGGCAACCAAAGAAGAGCTGGCGAAACAGGTTGATTACGTCGTTACTGCCTATAAACAACCGGCATTAGTTGAAGAGTTCATCTCGGGCCAGGAATTTACCGTGGCCCTGGTCGGAAACGACCCCGTAGAGGTCCTGCCGATTGTCCAGATTAAAATCGACGGTAAACTCAAATTGAATAATAAGTTTTATACCTTTGCCCGGATTACTTCCGATAGATTGGAATATATTTGTCCCGCCAAAATCCCCCAGGAGCTAAAAAAGAAAATTGACGAGCTGGCTTTAAGAACTTATAAAGCAGTAGAGTGCCGCGATTTTGGGCGAGTGGATTTTCGCGTGGATAATCAGGGCAGGCCTTATGTTTTAGAAATTAATCCCTTACCTTCACTCTCTACGGAAGATGTCTTTATGCTCTTAGCCCAAAATACAGGTATTACTTATGAGCAGATGATCGGCAAGATCTTAAATAGCGCGATTAGGCGGCATAATTTAAATTAGATGAAGATCGCCCTGACCTATAATTTAAAGAAAAAAGACAACACTAAGCCTGCGGATTATTTTTCCGAATGCGATTCTGCGGAGACGATTAACGCGATTGTCGGAGCGATAAGGAAGAAGGGACATCATGTTGAGGCCATAGACGTAGAATACCCCCGGCTCTTTTCATATTTTAAAGAAAATAGCGTGGATATGGTTTTTAACATTGCCGAAGGCCAAAGCGGCAGATTTCGCGAATCAGAAGTACCGGCAATATTGGACTATTTAAATATTCCTTATACTGGTTCGAACACCTTCTCCTTGGCCTTGGCGTTAAATAAGGCTCTTACCAAAAAGATATTGAAGGCCGAAAATATCCCTACCCCCAATTTTCAGGTTTTTCTAAAAGGCACAGAAGAATTAAGCCCGGAATTAAAATTTCCTTTAATCGTAAAACCAAACTGCGAAGGTTCGGCTAAAGGTATCAGCAAGAAAAATGTAGTGCATAACGCCGCAGACCTTTTTAAGAGGGTCAGGGAAATTCGGGATATTTATCATCAGGAGGCCCTGGTCGAAGAATTTATTGAAGGTCGGGAACTTACCGTCGGGATATTGGAAAACGGCAGGACCAAGGTCCTGCCGATCTTAGAAATAGATTTTTCCGGATGTAGGAATAGCGGCGAATATTTTTATTCCTGGAAGATGAAAGAACACCAGGGGAATAAGCGGCTGGGATTGGTCCCAGTTTTTCACTGTCCGGCCCGCCTGGATAAGGAGACCGAAGAGCGCGTGAAAGAGGTCGCCCTGAAGACGCACCGGGCAGTAGGGTGTTTGGATATTTCACGCACAGATATCCGCCTGGATAAATTCAATACGCCTTATGTCCTGGAAATAAACCCCTTGCCGGGGCTGGACCCTAAAGAATCAAATTTTCCGATTATGGCTTATGCTGACGGTATGCAGTACGAAGATCTTATCGAGGCGATAATTCTAAACGCCTCAGAAAGGAAAGGATTAAATTGACGAACCTTCAGGCGGTTGAAAATCAAAAAGTGCAGCAGGAGAGTTCTCCCGTCGTTCGTACCTCCAGGAGGCAGCGTGATTATCAGCAGATAGCTATTTATAAGGATGTTAATCCTCTGGATTGGGAAGATTGGCATTGGCAGATAAAAAACAGGATTTGTACAAAAGAGGCGCTTACGCAGGTTATTAATTTGACGCCTGACGAAGAAAAAGGCATAGATAAGGCCAAAGGAAGATTGTCTATGGCGATCACTCCTTACTGGGGAACATTACTTGACCCGGAAGACGCCGGTTGTCCCCTGCGTCGCCAGGCTGTTCCGGTAATTCAGGAGTCTATAATTGCTCCGCATGAAATGACCGATCCTTGTGCCGAAGACAGGGATTCTCCTGCTCCGCACCTGGTGCACCGTTATCCGGATAGGGTTTTGCTATTGGCTACGGATCATTGCGCGATGTATTGCCGGCATTGCACGCGTAGGCGCCTGGTCGGCGACCACGAAACAAAAGACGCTAACTCTTCAAGCAGGTTTGACGCAGCCCTAGAATATATAAAGTCCGACCGTAAGATAAGGGATGTGCTTATTTCCGGAGGCGATCCCTTAATCCTAGAGGACGAAGAATTAGAGAATTTGTTGCAGAACCTCCGTGCGATATCGCACGTGGAATTTTTAAGGATTGGCACGCGCGCGCCCGTAACCCTCCCGCAGCGGATTACCGAAAAATTAGTGAATATGCTCAAAAAATATTCGCCGGTTTGGATAAGCATACATTTTAACCATCCTAAGGAAATAACCAAGCGCTGCAAAATCGCCTGCGATATGCTGGCGGAGGCAGGTATTCCTTTGGGCAGCCAGAGCGTACTCCTTAAAGGAATTAATGACCGGCCGTATATCATGAAGAAGCTGGTTCATGAATTGCTGCAGATAAGGGTCAGGCCCTATTATATTTACCAGTGTGACCCGGTAAGAGGTACGCAGCATTTTCGCACGCCCGTGGCTACCGGCATTAACATTATGGAAAAATTACGCGGGCATACTTCCGGATACGCTGTTCCGACCTATGTGATCGACGGACCGGGTGGCGGCGGCAAGATTCCCGTAGGTCCAAATTATATTCTTTCACAGGCAAAAGGTAAATACGTACTGCGCAACTACAAAGGTAAGATTTATACCTACCTGGAATAGGTTTTTTATACCTCTGCCTTCTTAGCTTAAGGATTACTGTTATGGATGCTAAGAATAAGCGCAACTTTATCCTCTTAGGGCATGCCCAATCAGGCAAAACTACCCTCGCCGAAAGTCTGCTTTACTTTACTAAAACCACCAGCCGTAAAGGAAAAATTGAAGACGGCACGACCGTAAGCGACTACAGCTTTGATGAAATAGAAAAGAAAAATTCCATAAATTTAAGCCTGCTCTTTTGTGATTATCAGGGCACCCGTATCCAGATTATTGATACGCCTGGTTATGCGGATTTCTTTGGTGAGGTTATTTCCGGTATTCGCGCGGTAGACAGTGCGGTTATCGTAGTCGATGCCACCAGCGGCGTACAGGTAGGCACTGAACGGGCCTGGAAGGTTATTGAAGAAGCGCAGCTTCCCTGTATGGTATTTATCAACAAAATGGATAAGGAAGGGGCGGACGTAAATAAGGTCCTGGCAGATTTAAAATCCAGCCTCTCGAAAAATTGTATTATTATTGAATCCCTGGAAGACCCTTTACTTATGGAAGCTATTGCTGAAAGCGACGATAGCCTGTTGGAAAAATACCTATCGGTCTTACGGCTCTCACCGGATGAAATTAAGAGCGGATTAAGCCAGGCAGTGCTTAAACGTAAGCTTTTCCCGGTAGTCGTTGGCTCGGCGCTTACCGATAAGGGGATTAAGGAGTTTCTGGAAGATATCCTACAGTATCTTCCCTGCCCCCAGGATAGGGTGCTCGTAAATGTCTTTAACCCGCAAAAGCCCGACGAGAAAAAGAACTTGGACTGCAAAGAAGACGCGCCATTTTGTGCTTTTGTCTTTAAAAATATCTCTGATCCCTTTGTAGGCCAGTTGACGCTGCTGCGTATTTTTTCCGGACAGCTTATGGCTAATACCGGTTTTTATAACGTCAATAAAAAAGCAAAAGAGAGGATTGGCTCTATCTACTTCTTACAGGGTAAAGAACAGCGCCAGGTCGAGCTGGCCTCTTGTGGGGATATTATCGCCATAGCTAAATTGAAAGAAACAGCGCTTTCTGATTCGCTCGCGCAAGATAAAGAGCAATTTTTATGTGAGCCGATTGTCTTCCCGGAAGCGTCGATATCCGCTTCGGTCAAGCCTAAATCCCGCGAGGATGAAGAAAAAATCTCCGATGCCCTGCACAAGCTCGCGGCAGAAGACCATACCTTCGGAGTCAGACATGACCCGCAGACCAAGGAGTTAATTATTTCTGGACTAGGAGACCTGCACTTATCGGTTATGGTCGCGCGTATGAAGAAGAGATTTAATGTCGCGGTAGAGCTGGGCACGCCCAAAGTTTCTTATAAAGAGACTATCAGCAGGCAGGTCAAGGTTCAGGGCAAATTTAAGCGCCAGTCCGGTGGCCGCGGACAATACGGCGATTGTTGGATAGAGGTGCAGCCTTTAGCAAGGGGCAAGGGCCTGGAGTTTGTGGACAAGATTTTTGGAGGGGCAATCCCGCGGAATTTCATTCCTTCGGTTGAAAAAGGCGTGCGCCAGGCAGTTTTGGAAGGTGCGGTAGCCGGATATCCGATAGAAGATATCCGGGTGACTTTAGTTGATGGCTCATACCACGAAGTTGACTCTTCGGATATGGCCTTTCAAATTGCCGGGGCCATGGCTTTACGCAAGGCAGTGATGGATGCCGGGCCGGTATTGTTAGAGCCGATAATGGATGCGGATATTATTATTCCGGAGGAATGCCTGGGGGCGATTTCCGGAGATATAAATTCTCGCCGCGGCAGGGTTATAGGTATGGAAGTAAAAGGAAAACAACAGGTGGTCAAGGTCCAGGTGCCGTTAGCGGAGATGTTTAAATACGCTAATGACCTGCGTTCAATAACCGCAGGCCGCGGAATATATACTATGCGTTTCTCGCATTACGAAGAAGTGCCGCATAAAGTTGCCGCCTCAATTATTACTCAATATCAAGCCTCAAAAAAACAGGAAGAACAGTAAATAATTCTATGAAGATCAGAGCGCTGGGTTTGCCGGAGATAACTCCCGGTAAGCATAATGTTAAGGATTTTCGTCTAGATGAAGTGGATAGTATAACCCGCGCCAAGAAGAAAACTTATATTCAGGTTGAGGTTGCCGGAGAGCAAGGGGCAATTGACGCGGATGCGCTCCTGACAGCTAAAGATTCAGCAGCTGACCTTATCCTTAAGGACCTTGAGTTTGTGGAAACGCGCCTTGCGCGTTCAACCGATGAAGCGGAAAAGATTTTATTCAATAAACTAAAAGGGATATTAGAGAAAGAGCGGTTTATTTTTAATTCCGGCTTAGCTGAAGAAGAGAAGAAGGAATTGATTAAATATGGTTTGCTTACGGCCAAACCGGTTATTACCGCAGAGGTAAAAGATTTGGAAGACAAAAATGCCCTTTTACTGCAAGTTGTAAAAGAGGGCGGTTTTATCAGTTTCTTCACGACCGGTGAAAAAGAGACCCGGGCCTGGCTCATTCGATGCGGCGCTAATGCCTGGGAAGCGTCTGGCGCAATACATTCGGATATTCAGCAGGGATTTATCCGGGCTGAGATTATCGCTTTTCAGGATTTTATGGCATGCGGAGGAGAGAATAAAGCTAAACAGGCGGGGAAAATGCGCCTTGAGCCAAAAGGATACATAATGCAGGATTGCGATTTGGTAAATTTCAGGTTCAATAAATAAAATAATCAATAAGGAGAGATGATAATGGTCAAAATCAGGCGGGCGTTAATCAGCGTATCGGATAAGACAGGGGTACTGGATTTAGCCAGAGAATTGCATAAGTCCGGGGTAGAAATTCTTTCTACGGGAGGCACGGCAAAGTTATTGCGTGAAAATAACATTCCGGTTAAGGAGGTCTCGGAATATACCGGTTTCCCCGAAATGCTCGACGGACGGGTTAAAACCCTGCATCCTAAAATCCATGGCGGGCTTCTGGCCTTAAGGGACAACCGAGAGCATCTGCAGACGCTAGAGGCGCAGGGTATCGGCCTGATCGATATGGTTGTAGTAAATCTTTACCCCTTTGAGAAGACCACGCAAAAACCCGGGGTTACACTCGAAGAGGTAATTGAAAATATCGATATCGGCGGGCCGTCCATGCTGCGCTCGGCCGCCAAAAATCACCGCTCGGTCGCGGTGATTTGTAACCCCGAACGCTATCCGCAAATTGTGGAAGAATTAAAAAAGAATAAGGGCGCTTTACCGGATAGCTTAATGCGGGATTTAGGTATAGAGGTGTTTGACCGGACCTCCAAATATGACGCGGCAATATTTGCACATTTGCATAAATGCAATAAAGGTGCTTCTTTTTTAAGCTCAGGCTTTCCCAGTACGCTGACTCTGTCTTTTGATAAAATTCAGGAATTACGTTACGGAGAAAATCCGCATCAGAAGGCAGCTTTTTACCGGGAAACAGGCAAGAGCGCGGGGTTAATCAATCTTCAGCAGCTCCAGGGCAAGGAGCTTTCTTTCAATAACATCCTGGATTTAAATTCGGCTTTTGAGCTGGTGCGCGAGTTCGTCAATCCCGCTGCAGTGATCGTTAAACACAACAATCCTTGTGGAGTAGCAGAAGATGAAACTCTGGAAAAAGCGTTTTTAGCTGCCTGGAAATGCGACAAGCTCTCCGCATTCGGCGGGATAGTCGCCTTAAACCGGAAGTTAGACTTTAAAACCGCTACGGCGGTTGCCAAGAGCGGGTTCCTGGAGTGCATTATTGCTCCGGGGTTTGATGAAAAAGCATTAGCGCTATTTAAAGAGAAAAAAAATTTACGCCTCCTGGAATTTGGCGATCTTAATCCTGTTAATGAGCCGGATCTTAAGCGGGTTAGCGGTGGATTATTGCTGCAGGATAAGGATCTGGCTACGCTGGATTTCAATAAGCTTAAGGTGGTTACCAGGAGAAAACCGACAAAACAGGAAATGACAAGCCTGATCTTTGGTTGGAAAGTGGCTAAGCACGTAAAATCTAACGCCATTGTTTTAACTAAAGGCGCCCGGACCGTAGGGATAGGCGCGGGTCAGATGTCCCGGGTTGATGCGGTAATGATTGCCAAGAAAAAATCCGGCAAAGCCAGCAGCAATTGTTGTTTAGCTTCCGACGCTTTTTTCCCCAAGCCCGACGCTATCCTCTGGGCGCATAAAGCAGGAGCCCGGGCAATCATCCAGCCCGGCGGTTCAATCGCCGACCAGGAGATAATCCAGGCCTGCGATAAATACAAGATAGCCATGGTGACTTGCGGTATACGGCATTTCCGGCACTAATGTATGTCCTACCCAGAAGTAATCCGATACCTGGAGTCTCTAAGTAATTATGAAATAATTTCCCGTTATCCCTATCAAAAAACATTTCAGTTAGGGCGTATGCAGGGATTTTTGGGTTTAATCGCTAATCCAGAGAGCTCCTTAAGGTGCATTCACGTTGCCGGCTCAAAAGGTAAAGGTTCAACCTGCGCTTTCCTTACCTATATATTAAGGGCGGCGGGCTTTAAAACCGGTTTATATACCTCTCCACATCTAGCAGATTTTCGTGAGCGGATAAGGATTCTCCTGCCTAAGCCCCAGAGTTTAAAATCCAGCGTTGATTTTGAAGGGATGATCCCTAAGGCTAAGCTGGCGGACCTGGTTAAGCGCTTAAAACCTGTAATTGAAAAATATAACCGTACTTCTCAGCTTGGTCCGCTTACTTTTTTTGAAATCTATACCGCTTTGGCTTTTCTTTATTTCCAGGAAGAAAAAGTTGATTTCGCGGTTTTAGAGACCGGCTTAGGCGGCAGATTGGATGCGACTAATGTTGTGCTGCCCCTGGTAAGCGTGATTACGCCGGTAAGTTATGAGCATACCGATAAATTAGGCCGCAGCTTAAAAAAAATAGCGTCGGAGAAAGCCGGGATTATAAAAAACCGGAATTCAACAGTGATCAGCGCAGCGCAAAAAAGAGAGGCATTGGCGGTTATCAGGAATAAATGCAGAAAATTGGGCGCAAAACTGTCGGTTGTGGGAAGAGATATTACTTACAAGGGCTCCGTAAAAAGATTTATGGTCCGCGCTCTTTATGCGGATTATAAAGGCCTAAAGATAAAATTATGCGGAAGTCATCAAATAGAAAATGCCTGTGTGGCCTTAGCCGCAATCGAATCTTTACGCCGGCACAATATCAAAGTCAATACTGCTTCTTTAAGAAGTGGTCTTTATGATACCTTATGGCCAGGCAGGTGCGAGGTGGTGGCTAAAAATCCCCTGGTCGTCTTAGACGGAGCACAAAATGCCGCTTCCTCCCGGGTTTTAAAAAAAGCCATAAAAGAAAGCTTCCGGTATAAGCGTCTAATTCTTATTTTCGGCGTTTCCAACGACAAAGATATACGGGGAATGGCGGATGAGCTGGGGGCCTTAGCCGATGCGCTTATTCTGACCAAGTCTGTTAATCCGCGCGCAGCCGAACCGGAGATACTTAAAAAATATTTTCCACTTCAAGGCAAAGCAGTGTATATTACAAGTAGCGTAAGCGAGGCAAAAAAAATTGCCTTGCGCCTGGCCCAGAGAGAAGATTTAATTTTAATTACCGGATCTCTTTTTGTCGTAGGTGAATCTAGAAATGATAAAAAATGACTTAACCGATACAATCGCAGCGATTTCTACTCCTGTCGGTGAAGGGGGGATCGGGATTGTGCGCGTTAGCGGTCAAGAGGCGCTAGGGATTGCCGATAAAATTTTTGTCTCCCCCGCCGGTAAAAAGCCGTCCGCCTTAAAAACCTATACTACGCATTACGGCGCGATCATGAATAACGCAAAAATAATTGATGAAGTTATCCTGACCATTATGCGCCGGCCCCGTTCTTACACCAGGGAAGATGTCGTAGAGATAAATTGCCACGGGGGGATAGTGGCCCTACGCGATGTGCTTGAGCTGGTTTTAGAAAAGGGGGCGCGCCTGGCTGAACCGGGTGAATTTACCCGGCGGGCTTTCTTAAACGGCAGGATTGACCTTACGCAGGCCGAGGCAGTAATAGAGGTAATCC
>JBAZOC010000005.1:0-44378 GCA_041648915.1 Candidatus Omnitrophota bacterium | reverse complement strand
AGAGAGCCACGTAACCTGGGCAGTCTGGGCGATCATTCTGGTTTTTATCGGGCCATTGCCGATTATCCTGGGAGGGGCTTTTTTCAATCAAATGGCCATAGGTTATAACCTGCCTAAGATAACCGGGTTGCTCTTTAATTTCACCTTTGCGGCCAGCCTGGTCTGGGTAATCTTAAGCCGCATAATTCTGCCTCCGCGGCCAAAAGGGATCAGCTGGATGAAAAATGTGGTCATGATCCTGGAGTGGGTAATGGTTCCCTTTATAATATTGATCATCGGTTCGCTTCCGGCGCTGGATGCCCAGACGCACCTGGCCTTAGGCAGGTACATGGAATTTAATCCTACTCATAAAACTAAGAGAGTGGTATAATAAAAATCAATAGCTGGAGGTAAAATGAGCATTAAAGAGCTGATGCATGAAATGGTTAAGCGTAACGCTTCGGATTTATTCTACCGGGCCGGAGGCTCTGCGCGTTTAAGGGTCGATGGCAAGTTGCTGGTTATTGACGAAAAAGTGCTGACCATTGATGATGTGATCAAGGCAGCCGAAGAGATAACTACTCTTAAACAAAGAGAGTTCTTTAAAGATAATCTGGACCTGGGTTTTGCGGTCTATGTAGAAGAATTAGGTTTAAGGTTTCGCGTAAGCATATTCATGCAAAGAAACTGGCCTTCCATAGTTATAAGGCGGGTGAATAATGTTACGCAGACATTCGAGGAGTTGAACCTCCCCGTAGATGTTTTAAAGAAACTCTGCCTGGAAAAAGGGGGCCTGGTACTTTTGACCGGCAGTATGGGCAGCGGCAAATCCACGGCCATTGCCAGTATGATAGATTATATCAATAATAACAGTAAAAAACATATCCTGACTATTGAGGAGCCGATAGAATTTACCTTTAAGGATAAGGAATCGCTTATCAACCAGAGAGAGCTGGGGATAGATGTCGCCTCTTATCCATCAGCCTTGCGCGCCTTTACCCTGCAAAGCCCCGATGTTTTATTTATCAGCAATATCCGCGATGCCGAGACGATGTCCAGCGTATTGGCCGCGGCAGAGACAGGGGTGTTAGTCTTAAGCACCCTGCATACTATTAATGCCGTGCAGAGCGTAGAAAGGATTATCAATTTTTTCCCTCCGCACCAGCATCAGGAGATCCGGAATCAATTAGCCAGCTTGTTAAAAGGCGTAATATCCTTAAGGCTGATTCCCAGCAAGAACGGCTGCGGACGGATCCCTGCTTATGAAGTGATGCTGCTTACTCCCACTATCAGCCGCTTAATACGCGAAGGTAAGATTTGGGAAATTCCGCAGTTCATTGATGATGGTTCGGTTTTCGGTATGCAGTCTTTCACGCAGTCCCTGGTCAGGCTGGTAAAAGAGGCCAAGATCAGCGAAGAGCAGGCCATTGATTTTGCCGACAGTAAAGACGAGCTGCTTTTGGCGCTGCGGGGTATAAAAAAGAACTAAAATGTTCAAGGAGATAAGATGCTAGATGAGTTAAAATCCAAACTCGGGGGTATCCAGCTTAACCTGGAGCAACTAAGAGGTTATCTTTGACATTGATCATAAAAATAAGCTTATCGCGGATTTATCCGCTGCGATGTCCGAGCCCGGTTTCTGGGACGATAGCGAAAAATCCACTAAGGTAGTCCGGCAGTTAAAGGCATTGAAAAATACGGTTGAGCCCTGGGAAGTTTCCGCCAGGAAGCACCAGGAACTGCAGGAACTCGCCGATATCCTTAACGCCCAAGATAGCGCGCTATATACAGAATTAAATAAGAATGTCGATTCTCTCTTAAGCGAGGTAGGCAATTTAGAATTTAAAACCCTTCTTGCGGGAGAATTTGATCCGAACAACGCTATTCTTAGCATTAATGCTGGCGCCGGAGGCACGGAGTCCTGCGATTGGGCAGAGATGCTTTTTCGGATGTATACCCGTTTTGCCGAACATCGCGGCTGGAAGGTGAAAGCCCTGGATATACTCTACGGCGAAGAAGCGGGCATAAAGAATGTTACAGTTTTAGTAGAGGGAGAATACGCCTACGGTTACCTGAAAGAAGAACGCGGGGTACACCGGTTAGTGCGTATATCTCCTTTTGATGCTAATAAACGCCGGCATACCTCTTTTGCTTCAGTAGACATAATCCCTGAAGTCCAGGAAGACATTGATTTAAAACTGGAAGAAAAAGACCTGCGTATCGATGTCTATCGTTCTAAGGGCGCCGGCGGCCAGAGCGTAAATACCACGGACTCGGCGGTGAGGATTACACATATCCCGACCGGCCTGGTGGCACAATGCCAGAATGAGCGTTCGCAGCATCAGAATAAACAGACAGCGCTAAAAATTTTAAAGGCACGCATTTATGAGTTGGAGAGGATCAAGCAGGAAGAAGAAATGCTGAAAAATTATGCCGGAGGCAAGAAAAAAATAGAATTCGGCAGTCAGATCCGTTCTTACGTTATGCATCCTTATAATATGGTTAAAGACCACCGCACGGATTATGAAACCGGGGATGTGGCTAAAGTAATGGATGGCGGTCTGGATGAGTTTATCGAGGCGCATCTGAAACTTCAAAAAAAAGCGCAGTAAAATAATGTTAAAATTCATTAAAAAATCGATCCTGAGGTCTAAGCAAAGCCTAATTAAGCGTAAGGCCCCGAGCGTAAATATCTTTTTGCACGAAGAGATGCCGCAGCCGTCGATGAATAAGATGGCCGAGGTGAGCAGTGTAGTCTACGCGGTGAATGCCTTTGAGTCTAAGGTAAGCGAGCTTTCCGATACCCAGTTGAGAGAGAAGACCGCGGAATTTAAAGAGCATATTCTTAAAAAAACTAAAATTTATGAGCAGGAATTACGGGAATTGGGAGCAGCAATGCTCTCGGTGGCTATCCCGGAAGAGAAAGAAAAGCTGAAAGAGAAATTAAAATTTTCGCGCAACCGGATTTTTGCAGATATTCTGCCGGAGGCATTCGCGGTGGTGCGGGAGGCGGCCAAAAGGACTATTGGCCTGCGCCATTTTGATTCCCAGATTGCCGGAGGCATTATTTTACATGAAGGAAGGATCGCCGAGATGTCTACCGGTGAAGGGAAGACTCTTGTGGCTACTCTTCCGGCATATCTGAATGCACTTTTGGGGCGCGGGGTGCACGTGGTTACGGTAAACGATTATCTTGCCCGGCGCGATAGCGAATGGATGGGGCCGGTATATGTATTTTTAGGCTTATCCGTCGGAGTTATCCAGCACGAGATGTCTGACCAAGAGCGAAAGCTCGCCTATTCCTGCGATATTACCTATGGGACGAATAACGAGTTTGGGTTTGATTACTTGCGCGATAACATGAAGTATTCCCTGGAAGATCTGGTGCAGCGGCCCTTTTTTTACGCTATCGTTGACGAGGTAGATTCAATATTGATCGATGAGGCGCGCACGCCGTTGATTATCAGCGGAGCAGCCGAGGAATCTACCGGAAAATATTTTACCGCCAAAAAAATAGCTGACCAGCTCTCCGGCAGGCGCGTTACGGAAAAAGATGAGATAGACGCAAAATATAAGGGTGTGGACCTGGGCCAAGGTTTTGATTATGTCGCGGATGAAAAAGCCCAGACTATCGCTCTTACCGATAGCGGCGAGACTAAGGCCGCCGGGCTTTGGGGAGTAGAGAGCCTGCATAATATCGAGACCATAGAATACCGCCATCATACCATAGCCGCTTTGCGGGCCAAGGAATTTTACGAGCGGGACGTAGATTACGTGGTTAAAGACGGCGAAGTCATTATCGTTGATGAGTTCACCGGCCGCATGATGCCGGGCAGGCGTTGGTCAGACGGCCTGCATCAGGCGGTAGAGGCCAAAGAAGGGATGAAGATTGAGCGCGAGAACCAGACCCTGGCTACAGTGACCTTCCAGAATTATTTTCGTATGTATGAAAAGCTAGCCGGAATGACCGGAACGGCTTTTACCGAAGCGAATGAATTTAAGAATATATACCAGTTGGATGTCGTCGTCATCCCCACGAATAAGCCGCTTATCCGCGCAAATTACGCCGACCGGATTTATAAGACCGAAAAAGAAAAGTTCGAAGCGGTAGTGGAGGAAATTGTGGGACTTTATAATTCAGGCCGGCCGGTTTTAGTGGGCACCATTTCCATAGATAGATCCGAGCACCTTTCGGAGATGCTTAAGCGTCGCGGTATAGCACATCAGGTACTTAATGCCAAATACCATGAACTAGAAGCGCAGATTGTCGCTCAGGCCGGAAGGTTTAAAGCCGTAACCATTGCTACCAATATGGCCGGTCGCGGAACAGATATCCTCTTAGGCGGCAATCCTGAATTTATGGCTAAAAACGTAGCCAGGCAAAAGCTTAAATCTGACAGCCCGGCTTATCAGCAAGAGTATAAGGAGCTCTTGGATAAGTATAAACAGGAGACTGAAACCGAGCACCAGAAAGTAGTCGAGTTGAATGGCTTGCACGTTTTGGGTACTGAGCGGCATGAAGCGCGCAGGATTGATAATCAGCTGCGTGGCCGCTCCGGACGCCAGGGTGACCCAGGCTCCTCCAGGTTTTACGTTTCTTTAGCCGATGATCTGATGCGGCTGTTTGGCTCTGAGCGGCTCATCAAGATCATGGAAAAATTAGGCTTGGAAGAAGGCCAGGTTATCGAACATCCCTGGGTAAGCCGCTCGATTGAAATTGCCCAGAGGCGCGTGGAGCAGCATAACTTTGAAATCAGGAAACAGCTTTTGGAATACGATAATGTAATGAATAAACAGAGAGAGATAATCTACGGCCAGCGCCATCAGATTCTGGAAGGTATATCCCTTAAGGAAAGGATATTGGAGATAGCGGAGGCTATTGCCGTTAATCTGGTCAGTATGTATTTCCCGGAAAATTCTTCCGGTAGCGAGCCGGATACGCTAGGTCTGGTTACGGCAGTAAAATCAAAGTTCGGCTTAGAGCTTGCGCCGGATAAAATTGATAATCCATCCGGTATGAATTTACAGGAAGAATTATTTGCCCAAATCGCCGGGCTTTATGCGGATAAAGAGAAGTCTATCGGTGCGGATTTAATGCGGCATTTGGAACGTATGGTATTTTTGCAGATTATTGATGCCAAATGGAAAGACCATTTGTACGCTATGGATAGCCTGCGGGAAGGTATCGGCCTGCGCGCCTATGGTCAGCGCGATCCGTTGGTAGAATATAAGCGCGAGGCTTTTGGGATGTTTACGCAGATGGTTGCCTCTATTGAAGAGGAGGCGGTGGAAGCAATTTTCAAGTTACAGGCAGCCCATCCCGAAAGGTTCAGCGGGGTTTTTAGTTCTGTGCACCAGGAGCTGACCCATCCTGAAATTACAAAACTAGATGGGCCGGCGGCCGAGCAAGTTAACGGCGAAGGCTTTTCTGAAGCAGGAGATGTAATCTTGCCTAAGCCAGTGAGATTACCCCATCCTAAAGTCGGCCGGAATGATCCCTGCCCGTGTGGTTCCGGTAAAAAATATAAAAAATGTTGCGGAAGGTAAACCAGTCTTCGGTCTTTAACCGTCAGCTAGCAGCAGGCATGCTTAGTAGCATCTTGTCCGGCGTATTGTTGACGCTGGCATTTAACAACGGTAAATTGTGGATTTTTCCCTGGTTTGCCTTTGTCCCGCTTTTTCTTACCCTGGATAATAAATCCCTCAGGCAAACTTTCCTTTTCTTCCTGATTACCGGGATAGTTTTTTGGGCCGGCACTGTTTATTGGCTGGTCAACGTTACTGTAATCGGAACGGTCTTATTGATCTTATATCTGGCTTTATATTTTGCCATATTCGGTTTGCTTATCCGGCCATACCTGCCTGCCGGCAGGCAGGGCACCAGGCATTGGCGAATCTATATTTTATTGTTGACTCCTGCGGTTTGGATTTTGCTTGAGTATACCCGCAGCCGCCTGTTGAGCGGATTTCCCTGGGCGCTTTTAGGCTATTCCCAGTATCTTAATCTCCCGGTAATCCAAAGCGCAGATATTACCGGAATCTGGGGGGTCTCTTTTTTAATCATGCTGGTGAATGTACTAATCGTTGAAATAGTCTGGTCGTTCAAGAGAAGGCTATGGGGAAGGTTAAAGATAATTATAATTTCAGTGGTCTTGCTTTTTTCTTTAATTTTACCTTACGGTTATATTCGTTTAGCATCTGTAAATACCGTTAGAACAACGCAAAGCCCGGTAAGGGTTGCGGTTATTCAAGGGAATATCCCCCAGGCATTGAAGTGGGAAGTAAGCGCCAGGGATTTTGTAATGGACAGGTATTTTCACTTGACTACCGCGGCGCTTAAGGATACCCCGGATTTAATTATCTGGCCGGAAGCCAGTCTACCGGTTGTGCTGGAAGAAGAGCCCTTATATTATGCCAGACTGGTTGGTTGGGCTAAAACAATAGGCAGGCCGATGATTTTTGGCGCAGTGACTAGCCGCGATGGCCTTTATTATAACAGCGCGCTGCTTTTATCCCAAGAGGGTGCATTACAGGGGAGGTACGACAAACTCCATCTTGTCCCGTTTGGTGAATATATACCCTGCAGGGATACCTTTAGTTTTTTAGAGACAATTGCTCCTATCGGCGATATTAGCCGCGGGGAGAAATACACCTTGTTTAATGTCAGATCTCAGGATTTAGAAAATTCCGCTCCCGTATTGAGCAGGCCGTATCAATTCGGCGCCTTAATTTGTTTCGAGGATATCTTTCCGGAGCTAGCCAGAGGTTTTACTAAGCGGGGGGCGGATTTTCTGGTTAATATTACCAATGATGCCTGGTTTGGCAGGACCTCCGAGGCCTACCAGCATCTGGCCGCGTCAGTCTTTAGGGCGGTAGAGAACAGGGTACATTTAGTACGCGCAGCAAATACCGGCATATCCGGCTTTATCGATCCGGCCGGTAGAGCCGTTTTTCTGGTTGATGGAGAAGGAAAAGCAGTATTTACCTCAGGATATAAAACCGGGAATATATTTATCCGCAGACAATTTTCATTTTATAGGCGTTACGGAGATCTTCTGATCCCCATTTGTTTATTATTTCTTTTATATAGCGCAGTATTTAAGCGTAATCAGCCAGAAAGGATGCGTTAGAATAAGAATATGCCCGTAAGATCGTTTATTCTAGCCTTATTTGTCTTATTCCTTCTCGGGCGGTATGCCCCTATAGCGTTGGCCCAAGACGTTGGAGAAATTGAGGCAATTAAAAAAAATGACCGTATCCTTATACTTGCCCCGCATCCTGATGATGAAACTATAGGTTGCGCGGGAGTCATCCAGCAGGCGCTTAAGGCAGGTTCAGAAGTAAGGGTTGTTTATCTGACTAACGGTGACCATAACCAGTTTGCTTTTATCGTATATGAAAAAAGGCTTACCTTTAGGCGTTCGGAGTTTATACATATGGGCCTGGTGCGCCGTCAGGAAGCAATTGAAGCGATGCGGCTGCTGGGTCTGGGCCAGGATAAGCTTACATTTTTAGGTTATCCTGATAACGGGACATTTACGATATTCAGCCGGTATTGGCAGGCAAAAAAACCATTTCGCAGCTTGCTTACACGCATATCCCGCGTACCTTACAAAACTGATTTTTCTTTCGCTGCGCCTTATGTGGGCGAAAGTATCCTGAACGACCTGAAAAAAGTAATTCTTAATTATAAACCGACAAAAATTTTTGTTTCGCATCCTGCCGATGTGAATGTGGACCACCGGGCGCTGTATTTGTTTCTTCAGGTAGCCCTCTGGGATTTAGGCAGGCAGATACCTAAAGCCAAAGTATACCCCTATCTTGTCCATTGGGTAGGCTGGCCTCGGCCAAGGAATTACCATCCGGGGATAAGTTTAGAACCGCCACAGAATTTTAGGGATTCCCAGATTAGATGGTCAAGGGCCAGCTTAACTCCGGAACAGTTGGAGCGTAAGCGCCAGGCTATACTCTGCTCTAAGAGCCAGACCAGTACAAGCGCATCTTATCTCTTATCGTTTGCGCGCCGGAATGAGTTGTTTGGGGATTACCCCGAAATAGAATTAAACAGACAGGTTTCTTTGAAAGAACGCATGGCGGAATTCTTCGCTTTCTCCAAAATGTTTGCCATATCGGAAAAGGGGGTTTCCGCCAATAGTAAGCTTGCCCAAGGCCAGGAAGAAGTGAGTTGCGCTATTCTAGACAACCATCTGCTTATCCGTGTCGCCAAAAATGAAGAACTGAACCATACTTTTAGTGTAGTGTTTTATATTTTCGGGTTTAGTAATAAGAGGCCATTTGCCGCTATGCCCAAGATCCGCATAGTAACCCGGCATACCAGATTTAGGGCCTATGACGGCAGAAAGCGTCTTAACGGAGCGCTCCTGCGTTTGGATTTACATCCCCGGGAATTAATTTTACGCGTACCGCTTGATATGCTGGGAAACCCTGATTTTATCCTCCTTTCAGCCAAGGCCTATGCAGGGAAATTACCGGCAGATGCCACGGGTTTCAAGCGGATTATTATAAAATAAAAAGGAGGTAATCATGCTCGAGTTTAAATTAATCGAGGTGAATAAGCCCGCGGAGGTCAATCTAATACTGGGCCAGAGCCATTTTATTAAAACAGTTGAAGATTTATACGAAACATTGATGAATAATGTGCCGGGTATAAAATTCGGCCTGGCCTTCGTCGAATCCAGTGGCGCCTGTAAGGTAAGGGTTGAAGGTAATGACGCAGAGTTGAAGTCGCTCTCCGCCAGCACCAGCCTGGAAATCGGCGCAGGCCACAGTTTTATCGTCTTTATCCGCAATGCCTTTCCCATTAATGTCCTGAATGCCATAAAAAATATCTCCGAGGTATGCAATATCTACTGCGCTACGGCTAATCCCGTAAAGGTTATCGTAGCCCGGACAAAGGAGGGCGCCGGGATCTTGGGGGTAATTGACGGAGTAGGCCCCCAGGGCATTGAAAATGAAAGCGACATAGCCTGGCGTAAAGATTTCTTGCGAAAAATCGGATATAAGCTATAATTTTTTTATTGTAATTCTAGGGCGTATTGGTATAATTAATCGGATAAGGAGATATGGATTTTAAAAAAATACGTAAAAACACCGCTCGGTTCTTCAGCTGGGTTGGTTTAGCTACGGGTTCTTTGATAATCAGGTGTCTCCCGGCGAGTTTCGTCTACCGGTTTGCCCGGGGGATGGGTTTGCTGGCCTATTCTTTCGCCTCTAAGCATAGAAAACTGGCCATAGAGAGCTTAGAAGTTGCTTTCGGTAAAGAAAAAACCCCAGTTCAGATCAAGCAGATTGCCAAAGACTGTTTTATTTTTATGGCTAAGTCCGGGGTAGAGTTAATCTTTTTTATGAATAAGCCGTTTCAGGTCAAAGGATGCGTCCAGCTGGAAGGCCGGGATAATTTAGATCGGGCTTTAGCCAAAGGCTGCGGAGTAATTTTAGTCAGCGCACATTTCGGGAATTTTCCCCTTTTGTTGGCCAGGCTGGCCATGGAAGGTTATAAGGCCGGCGGGATTATGAAGCCGATGCACGATGCGCGCATGGAAAAGATTTTTTTGGAAACACGCGATAAGTTCGGGGTTAAGACTATTTATAGCCAGCCGCGTAAAGCCTGCGTGGATAATACAATACAGGCGTTACGCAATAATGAATTGATCTTTATTCCTATTGACCAGAATTTTGGGACCGGAGGAATATTCGTTAATTTTTTCGGTAAAAAAGCGGCTACTGCCGCAGGACCGGTAATTCTTTCCCGGCGCACAGGGGCTGCGCTTTTACCCTGTTTTATCGTCCGGCAGCCCGGAGATAGGCATAAGATAATTTTTGAGCCGGCATTGGACCTGGAAGAAGGCAAGGATGCGCAAGATACCGTTCTCCTAAATATCCAGAAATTAACTGAAGTTATAGAAAAATATATCCGTCAATATCCGGCGCAGTGGGGATGGATCCACCGCAGATGGAAAAGCCGGCCAAACTAAAAGGAGGTGTACAAATGGCAGAAGAGGTCAAGAAAAACGATGCTAAGAAAATCCTGGCTACTCTTTTTAAGGTTATTTTAGGGCTGGTTTTCTTAGGCCTGGGTGCTGTAGCAATTTTAAAATGGTGGGTATCGTTGTTGATGGTAGTCCAGGGGTGCATCGGTTTGTTCTTAATTCTGGCAGGAGTGATTACCCTGGCTATAGCCAAAGAATAAACGGAAATTAACTCCGAAGAGCAAGGGCTGGTTCCGGGATTAAAAGAGAGAACCAGCCTTCTTATTATCTTTACTCGCGGCATATTTTCAGGTATAATTATTTTATATCAACAGGAAGGGAATAAAAATGGAAGCCATATTAAAAAGAGAGTTAATCACTAATAGGCAGCTCTGTAGAATAATTGCTCTATTCTTTTCGGTAATTTTGGTCAGCCTTGGTGCGTTTGTGCGTATACCTTTACCGTTCACGCCGGTCCCCTTAACCCTGCAGACATTCTTTGTTTTGTTAGGCGCAGGGTTGCTTGGTAGAAGATTAGGCCTAACTGCGCAATTAAGTTATGTATTATTAGGGGCGTTAGGTTTACCCATATTTGCCAACGCCGCCTACGGCTTAAGTTATTTTGCTTCTCCTACCGCCGGCTACCTGTTTGGGTTTATTCTGGCGACTATTTTTGTATCTGGATCCCTAAAGCGCGCCAAGGGCAATTTAAGATCGTTATTCCTAATCTTTTACCTGGGGAGCATGATTATTTTATTAAGCGGGTCTTTTTGGCTTAAAGTTTCTCTAGGCATCTCTTTAACCCAAGCGCTGATCATCGGTTGTCTTCCATTTATCCCTGGAGACTTGTTAAAAGTCATAGCCGTGACGCTCATTTATCCGAGGCTTAAAACCCGCGCAGCAAAGATCTTATAAAGGGCCGCTTAAAGCCCTTTTGGGGCCGGCTTGACAGAGACAGGCGTTCATGGTAAAATAATTTTTGAACAGGAGGATGTTTGATGAAAAGAAGGATAGCGGCGATCTTGGGGATTATGGGTGTAGGTTTTCTGTTAAGTGCGGGTTTAGGCTTAAGCCAGGATGAGCCGGAGGGTAAGGAGTCTTCCTTGGTAATCCCGCAGGAAAAAAATGAATCCGATACGCAATGGGTATGGGGTGAGGTAATCAGCGTAGATACGCAAAATAAAACACTTACGTTAAAGTACCTGGATTATGATACGGATGAAGAGAAGGAGTTGTTGCTAACCGTGGATAATCTGACCGGCTACGAGAATGTTAAATCCTTGGAGGAGATCCAGGCGAAAGATTCCGTAAGTATTGATTATATATCCAGCGCCGGTAAAAATACCGCCAGAAGCATAAGTTTAGAAAAGGCCGAGGCTGCTGGCCTCCAGGCCCCTGTAGCCCAGTAAATAATATAAATATACGGATAAACCGATTCAAGGCAGGGTTACGCCCTGCCTTTAGCATAATGAAACCTAAGTGTTTTTTAGTTATCAGTTACGGTTTTTTAATCATAAACTTAGCAGGTTGTGCAATTATCGACAAACCTGTCCAGTTTATCGGCCGGGCGTTTTTCCCTCCCTACTCGGGGCCCAAGACTACTATAGTAGTGGCTGATTTTGAGATTAAAGCGGTCAAGGCCACTGTGGATGTAGGTGCAGGTTTGCAGGACATGCTTACAGCCAGCTTGAATAAAACTAACCGTTTCCTAATAATCTCTCCTAAAGATAATACTAATAAGAGCGCAAAATTAATCATCGCTACGGAAGTGGTAGATTTTGAACCGCGTGCTTCCGGAGGAAGCGAGGGTGTCGGCGGCGGCGGTAGCGCTGCCAGCGGTACGCTGGGTAGTTTATTAGGCGTTACCGGCAATAAATCCACCATTGCCTTAAATGTCCGTATTGTTGATACCGCTTCATCCAAAGTATTGATTTCCGGACGTGTTTCCGGGCAGGCTGTTGATACCGGCTCGGCCAGCCATTCGCGCAGGGGTAGCGCTTTAAACGAAGGATTGGCTGCGTACACTAATACTTCGATGGGAGAGGCAATAAATAAGTGTATTATTGAAGCCGCCGAATACATCGTGCAGAATGTCCCGGCGAGCTATTACAAAGGGGATAAAAATGGGAAAACGTAAACGCAGGGGAAAGCTCAACTGGCGTTCCAAAAAAGCCAATAAAGGTAGAAAACCGAATTTAGGTTAAAAGGGAGTTTTTTAAGGTCACGGTTATGGTTCTGGGTTGGATCCTCCTCAGCACATTTTTTATCAGTATTATTTCGCTTATCGGCGTTATCACCCTGGCAATAAAAGATAAGCTCTTACATAAGATTATCTTTTATCTTCTGGGGTTTAGTGCCGGAGCGCTTATCGGCGGAGCTTTCCTGCATATTTTACCTGAAGCAATCGAGAGGCTTAATGCCACGGTTGTTTTCTATTACACCATCCTGGGGATAGTATTATTTTTCCTGATGGAAAGGTATTTTCACTGGCGCCATTGCCATGAAGGGCATTGCTCAATCCACGCTTTTACTTATCTAAATATCATTGGAGACGCGGTGCATAATTTCTTTGACGGGATTATGATCGCCGTAAGTTTTACTGTTTCTTTCGGTATGGGGTGGGCGACAACGGTGGCGATAATCTTGCATGAAATACCGCAGGAACTGGGGGATTTCGGAGTATTGGTTTACGGCGGGTTTACACGTAAGAAGGCCTTGCTCTTTAATTTTATCTCGGCTTTAACGGCGGTCCTGGGTGCTCTTACCGGTTATTTCATTGTCGATCTTGTGCACGGTTTTACCAATTTTGTTATGCCTCTGACTGCGGGAGGGTTTATTTATATCGCTACCTCTGACCTTATCCCCGAGATACATAAGGAGAGTAACCAGAAGAAGGCAACTCTGGCCTTCGTCGCCTTTTTATGCGGGATCATCTTTATGGGCCTGGTTAAACAGCTGTTACATTCTTAAATTAGCCCCCTTTCTTCCCCCAAAATTTTATTTAAGGCTATGCGAGCGATTACTTTAATTTCGGGAGGCCTGGATAGTATTTTAGCCGCCAGGATTATTAAGGAGCAAGGTATTGACGTGCTGCCTTTAAATTTCAAAATTCCTTTTTGCCAGCGTAAAAATTCGGCCCCGGGAACTTCCGACGCAGAGGTCCTGACCAAGAGCAGCTTAGGCCAAGATTTAAAGACCGTTGATTTAGGCATTGGTTTTTTAGAATTAGTTTTAAAGCCTAAATACGGTTTTGGTGCAAATATGAATCCTTGCATAGACTGCCGGATTTTTATGTTGAAAAGAGCCAGAGAATTACTGGACCCTTTAGGCGCACAATTTGTCGTAACCGGAGAGGTCCTGGGCCAGAGGCCCATGTCGCAACACCGCCAGGCGCTTGAGATTATAGAAAAAGAAAGTGGCTTGGAAGGTTTATTGCTCAGGCCACTCTGCGCCGGGCTCCTTGGCGCAACTCTTCCGGAAAAGCAAGGGTGGGTTAAGCGCCAGAGGCTGTTTAAATTCAGCGGGAGAGAACGCCGGCCGCAGATTAAATTAGCCAAAGAATTCCATATCGCTAACTATCCTAATCCCGCCGGCGGATGCCTGTTGACCGATCCGCAGTTCTCCAGCAGGCTTAAAGACCTTATTGATTCTCGGGTGCTCAGTATGGAAAATGTAGGGTTATTGAAAATAGGCAGGCATTTCAGGTTGTCTGAACAAGCAAAGTTGATTGTTGGCCGTAACCAGGGAGAAAATCAGGAATTAGAGCGGTTGGCCGGAGGCGGTGATTATTTATTTATGCCGGATAAAGATCTGGCCGGGCCGACCTGTTTGGGCCGGGGAGAATTTAATCCGGAATTAATCCGGCTTTCTTCAGCAATAGCCTGCCGTTATTGCGATTTAGACACAGTACAGAGAGCCAGGATAATTTATCATAAGAAAGGAGACAGCCCTTTAACCCTAGAAGTCTCTCCTCTTGGCGAATCTGCGCTAAAGGCCTTAAGATTATGAAGGAAGCTTTCCTTTATGAAAAGTTAGACGGAAAAGCAGTGCATTGTTATTTGTGCAGCCACCACTGTAAAATTGACAATCAGAAATTCGGCTTTTGCGGAGTGAGGGAGAATGTGAGTGGAATATTGTATACCCACACCTATGGGAATGTTGTCAGCGCGCAGGTTGATCCTATTGAAAAAAAGCCACTCTATCATTTTTTGCCCGGCTCAAGCAGTTTCTCCATAGCGACATTCGGCTGCAATTTCCGCTGCGGATTTTGCCAGAATTGGGAGATCTCACAACAGTCATTTAAGGATGGCGCTCATTTAGGAGAAGATGCATTCTCTCCTGGCGAGATAGTGGAAGAGGCCTTAAGGAATGGCTGTAGGAGTGTAGCTTATACCTATACCGAGCCGACAATATTTTTTGAATATGCCTATGAGACCGCCAAGATCGCCAAAGAGAAAGGTTTAAGCAATATTCTTGTTACTAACGGCTATATGACCAAGGAATGCATCAGTATGATCCAGCCGTACTTAGACGCTGCCAACGTGGATTTGAAGTTTTTTAACGATGCTGCGTATAAAAAAAACTGCGCGGGCAGCCTAAGGCCGGTATTAGATTCTATCCGGATAATGAAAGATTCCGGTATTTGGGTGGAGTTGACTACTCTGGTTATCCCGGGGGAGAATGATTCCGAGGAAGAGCTCTCGGGGATTGCCCGGTTTATCGCCAGTGTGGATAAAAATATACCTTGGCACATTTCGCGTTTTCATCCGGATTACAAATTTACCGGGTATAGCCTCACGCCTGAAGTAACGCTTAAAAAGGCTTTAGCGATAGGCCTTCAGGCAGGCTTAAACTTTGTCTATGTGGGGAATGTCTCCGGATGGGGGAATGATACTTATTGCCCGGCCTGCAAAAAAAGATTGGTTAAGCGGGAATATTTTAATATTGCGGAGTATAATCTAAGAATAAATAGATGTGTTTATTGCCAGAAGGAATTACCAGGCAGGTTCAGTCAGCCTAAAGGCCCAAAATGAAATTAATCAACCCGGAAAAGTGCGTAGTTTTTTTTGATTTTGACAACACTATCGCTACCTGTGATGTCTTTGATAATATGTTGCCCCGTTTTTCCCGGGATGACTTATGGGTAAAACTGGAAAGAGATTGGCAAAAAGGCAAGATTGGCTCGCACGCCTGCCTAAAGGGCCAGCTAAACGGTATAAGCATTACCAGGCGCGCGCTGGATAAATATTTATCCAGTATAAAATTAGACCCTTACTTTAAAAAAATAGTAAAAGTGCTTTCTGCGAGCAAGATCAAGGTGTTTGTGTTAAGCGATAATTTTGATTATATCTTAAAGCGCATATTAGGTTTTAACGCCCTAAAAAATTTAAAGGTTTACTCCAATAAGTTGAAATTCGCTAAAAACAGGCTGCTTCCCTATTTTCCTTTCCGGAGTAAAAAATGTCAGATCTGCGCCCACTGCAAGACAAAAAATCTCTTGGCAAATATAGCTGCGGATTCTATAATTATATATATAGGAGACGGTCGTTCAGACATATGTCCTGCGCAATACGCGGACATAGTCTTTGCCAAAGACCAGCTGCTTAAATACTTCCAGGATAAAAAGCTTACCTGTTTTGCCTATAAGTCTTTGAAGGATGTGTATGCTTATTTTAAGAAGAGTTTTGGGTGAATGGAAAATCAAGCAATAAAAGAATAGAACAGGAAATCCCCCCCCTGAAACGAGAAGGGGACTAGGGGAAGCTCTGGGCAGGCCTTTAAACAAATTTTAAAATTCCTTCCTTTATGCTAAACAAAAATATCCGTATCCTGGATTTTGACGCAAGTGTAAGCAGGCAAAAGAATTTACTGCAAAAATATCCGCATCAAATCGTTAATCTGCGAGATTTAGCTCCCCAGGCCCGGCTTTGGATGAATGGCCGCACGAAGGACGCTGTTGCCGGACGCATAAGAAAAACATCCGGCCAGGGCGTTACTTTTATCGGTTCGGGGGATTTCCATCATCTAACTCCGCTCTTATTGGATGAATTTAAAGAGCCTATTGCGCTCATTGTTTTTGACTTGCATCCGGACTGGGATACTCTGCCTCCCCGTTTTGGCTGCGGCTCCTGGGTCACCGAGGCCTTAAGGAAAAAAAATATCCTGAAATGCCTGCTCATCGGCATTGCGTCCGACGATATTTCCTGCCCCTGGATTCAGAGCGCTAACTTGAATGCACTTAGCAAAGATAGATTAGAAATCTATCCTTACCGCCACAGCCCTTCTCTGGTTTTTTTAAGAAAAATCCCCGCAAACATTTCTTTAAGAGTAGAAAAAAGTTTCCTGCGTAGCAGGATTTATTGGGATGAACTTAGGGGGAAGAATTTAAAGGATTTTTTCCTTAAAACTATCCGCAGGCTGGCCGTAAAGAATGTCTACGTCTCTATAGATAAAGATTGCCTTAAAAATGAATATGCCCTGACTAATTGGGAGGAGGGCAAATTAGCGCTAGATGAGCTTCTTACACTGCTTAAATTAATCAAAGAAAACCTGGATATAGCGGGCCTGGATATTACCGGTGATTATTCAAAAATTTCTGTTTCCGGAAGATTAAAAGGTATCCTCTCCCGGCTGGACCATCCGAAAAAGGTAGGGGCAGATGAGTTTCTTGAAGAAGAGATAACTAGGATTAATGAATCAACTAACCTTAAAATACTGGAAGCCCTGATTTAGCCGCGGTCAATTTATCCCATCCCTATATTTTCTTTAGCTTGTCTATTACGGAATCCTGTTCTTTGGGCCTGAGAAAAGTACTTGTGCTTAGGGTGAGATGGTTTCGGGCGACATAGCGGGCGTTAGGGCAAGGTTGATTACCCACGGTATCTTTCAGATAATCATAATCCGTGATTGCCGCAAGATAAATCCGGGCTAGCCCGAGACCGGAGCCCTTAAAAATCTGCAGCGCCTTATCGCGTTTCGCCGGATCGTCAAAGAGCAGAGTAAGATAAGGGTAATTTGAAAAGTCGCCGCCAGCCTCAGTGATTAATTTTATACCCTCTCTGCCTTTTAAGCCCGATATATAGCCAGAGGCAATCTGCCTTTGCTGAGCGATTTGCGTTTCCAGGCGCGGGAAAATCGCCTGGCCCAGCCTTTTTCTTATTTCGGATACCTTATGTAAAGGGAAATCAGTAGTAAAATATTCAATGAACGCTTTTTCAGCCTTACCCTGTATTTTCCAGAAAATTTGCGGCAGACTGAAGGCGAACCAAAAAAGCAGGGGCCGGTAGAAAATCCAGTAGCCGAATAACTCCAGGATTTTTATATTTTCAGAAAAAAATTCGTCTTTTACGAAGCGCTTGATTGCGGCGTTAACCGCGGGGATAAATTCAGGCTTACAAACTAATACCCCGCCTTCATAGATAGTCAGTCCTTTACCCCGGCAAAGGCTGAAGAAAGCAAAATCTCCAGAGGCCCCCGTTTTTTTATTCTGATAAAGTGCGCCTAAGCTCTGCGCGCAATCTTCAATAATGAAGAAATTGTTTTCCCGGGCTATCCTTTGTAGCGCTCTTAGGTCTACAGGTATACCGGCAAGGTGGACAGGCACAATTGCCAGGATATCCCGGTTTCCGGAACATAGTTCTTTTATCTGGTTAGCTTCAAAATTAAAATTGTCCTGGTTGATATCGCAGACTAAAACTTTTAATCCCGCTCTTTTGATAGCCAATGGGACAAGGGGGCAGATAAAAGAAGGGATAATCAGGGTTTTTTTAGGAGAGAGGGTTTTTAGGGCCTCCAGGATAAGGTAAAAAGCAGCTGTCCCGGAATAAGTTACCGCTGCGTAGGGCACTCCCAGGTAGTTTTTAAAGTCTTCCTCCAGAGAAGCGCACTGGTTTCTTTGAAAGAAAGCAGAGAAAAGTTCTCTCGTATAAATGGGCAGGCCGGCTGTGGGTGGTATCTCTCGAAATAAACTCATTTTACATTATCTTTTTATACATTTTATGCTAGAATACTCCCAAAAGCAAGCAGAGTTATTTAATCATTACTAAGCCTTTAAGTTCAGTTTATAATAATCTTATTGGAAACCGGTCTAAATGTTTAAAAATAAGCTTACCTTGAAACTGTTGTTTTTCCTTGTCCTGACCGATTTCCTGGAAACGTTTATTCATCTTTGTTTTAAAAAAAGCACTCTTCTGGAAGAGGGAGTGGTTATAACCAGCCCCCTTGAGCTTTTTGTTTTTCTGCAGAATGTTTTTTCATCCCCCTTTCTCTTAATCGGCCTGGTATTAGTTGTAGGCACATTTATTCTCTGGTCTAGCCTGCTCTCCAGGGTTGATTTAAGCGTCGCCGTTCCTATCTGCAGTTTCAGCTATATACTTATACCTTTAGCTTCTATCATCTTTCTGCATGAAAAGGTGAGCTTTTTTAGGTGGGGAGGGGTTTTGTTTATACTGCTCGGAGTCGTCCTTGTTTCTTTAAGCACCTCAGAGAAAGGGCGGGCTTTAGAATGAGAGAAAAACTTGTTTTTATTTTATTCCTGATCGCCCTGACCAGTATCTGCGATACCATGAACCAGCTCTTCCTAAAATCCGCCATTAATTCTTTGATCCCTCCGAGAGGTAATGTCAAGGCAATATTGAGATTTATCATTAAATTAATTGCGGTACCGCGGGTTTGGCTCAGTTTTCTCTTTAGCCTGATTTCTTTGTGTATCTGGCTGTTTGTTTTATCCCAGGTAGATTTAAGCTTTGCCTTTTCCGCAGACAGCATGCATTATATATTTATCGCCTTAGCCTCCAGGTTCATATTAAAAGAGAGGGTTAGCCTTAAGCGCTGGATGGGGATAACTCTTATTGTGCTAGGTATAGCGCTGGTCAGTTTAAGTTAAGGGAAGAAAATTTTTTCTTGACAAATGATACAATTATGGTATCATTAATCTAGAAAAGGAGGGTGTATGGATACAACCATAAAGTATATGCTTCGTCCGGTAGCCCACTGTAAAGAGGGCTGTAGTAGGCTGTCCCGGGTAAGACGTTAAACTGCCCAAATTTTTTAAGCCCGCCACTGCTAAAGGATAAAATGAAATTAATCACCAGGAATACGGATTACGCCCTAAGAGCGTTATGTTTCATTGCTAAAGGCAAAGGAAAGATGGTCTCTGTTTCAGAATTAGCCGGTAAATCGCAGATACCGCAGCCGTTCTTAAGAAAAATCCTGCAGAGATTAAACAAAAAAGGCATACTTAAGTCTCTTAAGGGGCAGGGTGGCGGGTTCACTTTGGCTAGAGAGCCGGCAAAAATATTGATCACGGATATAATGCGGATATTCCAGGGCGCATTGAGGCTGAATGAATGTTTTTTACGGAAACTTGCCTGCCCGCATAAAAAAACCTGCCTTTTAAGGAAAAAGATTACCGGGATCGAGAGGTATGTTTTAGGAGAGCTTCATTCTATTACTATAGAATCTTTGCTGGCATAAGCGGAATGTTCAGGCAACTGGCCAGCGCTCTGGAGGGGAGCAAAAAAGCAGTTGCTATATTGTTTAGTTTATTGTATCTTAATCTTAAAAGAACCTCTACCCGGCCGCTACCTCCGGCTTTTATTGCTAAAATATTTTTGCTATCCTGAAGGAGAAGTTTAATTTTAAGGCTTATTGGTTCTCCCGAAGAGGATGCGAAGCATATTTTAAACAGGTAAAACAGCTTGCCTTAGGCAGGCAGGAGGTGAAAAATGAGTTGTGGAAGATGTGGCTCTGGTGCAAAGAAGAAAAAGAAGAAGGCAAAGAAGAAGTAGCTTTTACGCGGGCGCCGTTTTATAAGCGGCACCCGTGCTAGTTTTAACTAAGAAACGGGCAAGGCCGGAAGATTAGCCAGGAGGGCCTTAATCTCTATAAGGAGGAAGCTATGTGTATGCTGGATAGATTGGGATTTTATTTTGCCTTGATACCTGCGACGGTATTACTGACTATAAGTTTTTTTGTTTTAGTTAGTTTACAAAAGATCGTAGCGGGAAAGTTAAAGCTTTTTGGGACAGTTGTTGTTATTCTGCTTTGGCTTAGCGCGCTTTTAGTTTTTTCTTCAGGTATCTATGCTTCTGGCGCCACCCGAGGTTTTTCTAGATGCCCGATGATGGAGATGATGAAGGGCAGGCGCGCCCTTATGAACAGGGAGCAGGCCCCGGGCATGCCGATGCCTCCCAGGATGCAGGGTTCAGAAAAGCAGCGTTAAAAAAGGAGATACGGATGGATAAGTATAGATGTACGGTATGCGGCTATATCTATGATCCGGCTAAAGGTGATTCTGGGGGAGGGATTCCGGCAGGGACACCTTTTGAAAAGCTGCCTGATGATTGGGTTTGCCCTGAGTGTGGCGTGGGCAAAGATATGTTTGAGAAGATTTAAATGGCGCAGGAGTTAACCGCAAGAGTCAAGGAAATCGTTCCAAGGGCTGATAACGTTAAAAGTATACGCCTGGAAATCGGCGAAAAAATAGATTTTAAAGCCGGTCAGTTTCTTTCGGTAACCCTTGCGGATGATCCTGCCTTGAAAAGATATCTTTCCCTGTCCAGCTCACCGACAGAACAAGGATATCTGGAATTTACCAAAAAGCTTACCAACAGTGATTTTTCAAAAGTGCTTAACCAGTTAAAGTCCGGGGATAGCCTTAAGATTGAATATCCGTTCGGTAAATTTACCCTGGATGATCCGGGAACGGAGATAGCCTTTTTATCCGGAGGCATCGGCATCACTCCCATCAGAAGCATTGCCAAGTATATTGTAGATAAGAATTTAGGCACGGATATGGTTTTGGTTTATGCTAACCGTTCGTTAAAAGATATTATATTCAAGGAAGATTTTGAAGCGATGCAGAAGGCCTATCCTAAGTTAAAAGTAACCCATGTGCTTTATGAGCCGGCGGTAGGTTTTCAATCTATCCCCGGCTTAATTAATGCCCAACTGGTTAAGCAGGAAGTGGGTAATTACCCGCGAAGAAAATTTTACCTCTGCGGGCCTCCGCAGATGGTGGAGGCAATGAAGAAGATATTGATGGAAGAGTTAAACCTGGCCCCAGAAAATATAATTACCGAAAACTTTCAAGGATACTAGCCTGCCTACCCATAGGCAGGCAGAGAGGGCGTATGCCAGTTTTAAAAATATTACCGGATATTTATTCTGTCGGCGTGGTGGATTGGAGCGTGCGTAATTTTCACGGCCACACCTATACTACAAAACGGGGTACAACTTATAATGCCTACCTGCTTATTGATGAAAAGATTGCTCTTGTCGATACAGTGTACGGGCCGTTTTCCTCGGAGCTGATGGAAAATATCCAGCAGGTTGTGCCGCTCAATAAAATAGACTACATCATTGCTAATCACGTGGAAACAGACCACTCCGGAGCACTCCCTGAAATGATGAAGTTTTGCCCTAAGGCAAAAATTTTAGGTACGGAGAAATGTCAGGAGGGCCTCTACCGCTATTACTACGGGGATTGGGATTTTCAGGCGGTTAAGACCGGGGATAAGTTAAGGCTGGGCAAGAGGACCTTAACGTTTTTAGAGGCGCCGATGATTCATTGGCCGGACAGCATGTTTACCTATTGCCCTGAAGAAGAGCTGCTTATGCCCAATGACGCCTTTGGCCAGCATTTGGCGACCAAAGAGAGATTTGCCGACGAGGTTGACCAGTGTGCGTTATGGGATGAAGCGGCCAAATACTACGGTAATATACTCTGGCCGTTAGGCGCGGTTATCTTAAAGAAGATCGAAGAAGTCAAAAAAATAAATATTCCGCTTAAAATCATTGCTCCCAGCCACGGCGTTATCTGGCGTAAAGACCCTATGCAAATAGTGAATAAATATGCCAGCTGGGCGCAAAATGAAACCCTGCCCAAAGTAGTAGTCGCTTATGAATCTATGTGGGGGGCGACTGAAAAGATGGCGCGTAAAATTGTCGCGGGCGTTGAAGAAGAGGGTTTGAGCATAAAATTGTTTGAGATTACCGGCTCTGACCGTACCGAGGTAGTTAAGGAAATGCTGGATGCCCGGGGGTTTATTTTTGGCTCGTCAACCCATGATAATAACATGCTTCCTGACCTGGCCGGTTTTCTTGATTTTATAAGAGGGTTTAAGCCAAAAAATAGGGTTGCTGCTGTTTTTGGCTCTTATGGCTGGGCCGGGGGGGCGGTACAGCAGATAGAAAATATTTTAAAAGAAGCCGGCATAAAATTGGCAGAAACAGGATTGGGAGTAAAATATATGCCTGATAAAAACGATTTAGAGGCCTGTTTTAGGTTTGGCCGGAATTTCGCGGCAGCAATAAAAGGGGGTAGCCAATGGGTCCGGTAGAAGCCCTGGAACGGGAAAGTTAAATGCACCCGCTGAGTGATGACATTATCCAATTTTTCCAGAGACAGGGCTGTGTTATTGTCTCCAGCATTGACAGTAAGGGTTTTCCCCACAGTGCATGCAAGGGAATAGTAAAAATTAATAAGAAAGGGAATATCTGCTTGTTGGATGCCTATAGAGGGCAAACTTTAGAGAACCTCAAGAGCAACCCTTATGTTAGTATTACTGCTTTTGATGAGCATAAATTCATCGGTTACTGTCTTAAGGGAAAGGCCAGGATCTTATGTAAAGCAGATCTGGATGCGGAGACAATCCGGGCCTGGGAAGATAGAATTACGGGCAGATTGACCCAGAGATTGCTTAAAAATATCCGCGGTGAAGTAAAAGGGCACCCCCGGCATCCGGAGGTCTTGCTTCCTGATCCTGAGCATATGCTTATCGTTGAGGTGTCAGAGGTAGTTGATCTTACGCCGCAACATTTAAAGTAGCCTGCCTATCCGGCAGGCAGGGAGGAGTATGGGAAATATTTTTGCGGGCAGCGAAGTCGTAGAACTCGGTATTCAGATCGAAAAGAACGGCAGGGATTTCTATAACCGGCTGGCAGAACAATCAAAAATACCGAAAGCCAAGGAAGTTTTTAAATTTTTAGCGGGTGAGGAAGAAAAACATATCAAAGTATTTCAGGGCATACTGGATAAAACTCAAGAATTCAAGCCTCAAGGGCAGTCTGCCGATGAATATTATGCTTATATGAGCGCGCTAGCCAGTGAGCATATATTTACCCGGAAGGATGAAGGCGAGAAAATCGCCCAAACTGTTCAGAGCGATAAGGAGGCAGTAGAAAAAGCCATCCGTTTTGAAGAAGACTCGATCGTTTTTTACGAAGGTACAAAGAAAATCGTCCCCGACTATGATGTGAGGATAATAGAGGCCCTGATTGTCCAGGAAGAGGGCCATTTAAAACAGCTTATCGAGGCTAAAAAGCTGCTTTAGAAAGGATGGCTATGGCTAAAAACGTAAAAGTTTACAGTACGCCCGTTTGCCCGTGGTGTATCAGGGTTAAGCAGTTTTTAAAAGACAATAATATCGTTTTTGAAGATTATGATGTTTCTAACGACCGCCTCAAAGCCGATGAAATGGTTAAAAAATCCGGGCAGATGGGTGTGCCGGTATTGGATATTGAAGGCGAGATAATCGTGGGTTTTGACCGGGAAAAAATCAAACAGTCCTTGGGAGTATAACTATGTATGATTTGATCATTGTCGGTGCCGGGCCCGCGGGGATTACTGCCAGCGTGTACGCAGCGCGTAAAAAGATGGATTTTTTGGTGGTGACCGGCGATATCGGGGGCCAGACCGCCTGGAGCGGCGATATCGGTAATTATACCGGTTATCAATTTATTACCGGCCCGGACCTGGTAGGGAAATTTGAAGAGCATATGTTTAGCTATAATACCAGTGTCAGAGAGGGCGAGGTAGTAACGGAAGTAGCCAAGGCGGGGGAGATTGTCCTGGTGAAGACCACTAAAGCCAGTTACCAGGCTAAAGCGGTAATTGTTGCTTCCGGTAAACGCTCAAGGGAACTTGGCGTTCCGGGAGAAAAAGAATATAAAAACAAAGGTATCAGCTATTGTGCAACTTGTGACGGACCGCTCTTTAGCGCTAAAAATGTGGCAATTATCGGCGGAGGTAATTCCGCCCTGGATGCGGCCCTGCAACTGATAAAGATCGCCAAATATACCTATATTATCAATAATGCGCCTGAACTCGGCGGGGACGCGCTTATACGCCAGAGAATAGAAGAAGCGCATAATGTTGAGATACTGAATAAGGCTGAAGTCACTGCTGTTTTGGGGGCAAGAATGGTGAATGCCGTAAAAGTAAATTACGGGGGAGAAGAAAAGATGCTTTCCGTAGAGGGAGTATTTGTCGAGATCGGGCTTATCCCCAATGCGGATTTTGTTAAAGGCGTGGAAAAGAATAGCCGCGCTGAAATTAAAGTCAATAGCCATAATGAGACAAATATCCCGGGAATCTTCGCCGCGGGAGATGTCACGGATGTCCCGGAGAAACAGATTATTGTTGCCGCAGGAGAAGGCGCCAAGGCCTGCTTAGCTGCCTTTCGCTATGCAGCCCAGCATTAAAAATATTTTCTCCTTGACAAAGTTTAATTTTTTAGGTATACTCTACTAATATAATAGAGATTATATAGAATAAGATGAAGATTACCTATAAAGGCGATTATGCCTTAAAGACAATTTTGGATTTATCCGCACATTTCGGGAATGCCCCGGTAGCAATCAATGACTTATCTCAGCGTTTGGATATCCCGACCAAGTTCTTAGAGCAGATCCTCCTGGATTTAAAACGGGCGGGGTTCGTAGAGAGCAGGCGCGGCAAGGTAGGGGGATATTCTCTATGCAGGCCTCCGGGGCAAATTACCTTGGGAGCAGTAACGCGTTTTATCGCCGGCCCGGTTGAGCCGATTGCCTGCGTGGATAAAAAATATTCCGGTTGCCAGGATATAGGGAAATGCGTCTTTCGGGATGTCTGGGAAGAAGTAAGCCGCTCTGCCTCCAGGATTATAGATAACGTGACTTTTGAGGACCTGCTTAAGAAGTCCAAGAAGATAAACAAAGCTTTTACTTATCAAATTTAAATGAAGATAGCCAAAGATATTACTGAATTGATCGGCAATACTCCTCTGGTCAGGCTTAACCGTTTAGCCAAAGATCTTCCTGCGGTCATAGCCGCAAAGCTTGAGTCTTTTAATCCCTGCTCTTCGGTAAAGGACAGGATAGGCTTGAGTATGATTGAGCGGGCAGAAATTGAAGGGAAGATTAAAAAAGATACGATTCTTATTGAACCGACTAGCGGCAATACCGGGATTGCTCTGGCTTTTGTTGCGGCAGTTAAGGGATATAAATTGATTTTAACCATGCCGGAGACGATGAGCATCGAACGCCGCCAGCTCCTCAGTGCTTTTGGCGCCGATATTATCCTTACTCCCGGAAGAGACGGCATGCCCGGGGCGGTCAAGAAAGCAGAAGAGCTGGCTAAAAGCGATAAAGGTTATTTTATTTTGCAACAATTTGAGAATCCGGCAAATCCGGATATCCATCGTCGCACAACAGCACAGGAGATTTGGCGCGATACGGACGGGAAAATCGATATTTTAATTGCAGGCGTCGGTACAGGTGGTACAATTACAGGTATAGCCGAGGCCTTAAGGAAGAAAAAGGCGTCAATTAAAGTTGTTGCGGTTGAACCGGAAGACTCGGCGGTTTTATCCGGCGGGAAACCGGGGACGCATAAGATTCAGGGTATCGGAGCCGGATTTATCCCCCGGGTCCTGAATTTAAAAATTGTTGATGAAATAATCCGGGTCACTAATACTGACGCCGCGCAAGCCGCCAGAAGGCTGGCTAAAGAAGAAGGGATTTTAGCCGGGATCTCCAGCGGCGCAGCGGCCTTAGCGGCATTAGAAGTTGCCGCAAGGAAAGAGCATAAAGGAAAGTTAATCGTTGTGATTTTTCCGGATACAGGCGAGCGTTATTTAAGCACAGGGTTATTTAACGGATAAAAGGAGAATAAAATGAAAGAGAGGATTGAAAAGGCGTTAGAGAAGGTTCGTCCGATGCTTCAGGCAGACGGAGGTAATGTAGAGTTAATTGAGGTAACCGACGACGGCGTGGTCAAATTAAAACTTAAGGGCAGCTGCGGATCTTGTCCGATGAGTTCAATGACTTTAAAAATGGGGATTGAGAGGATTATCAGGCAGGAAGTCCCGGAGGTAAAAGAGGTTGTGGCCATATAATCAAAATTTTTTATTAGAGGTAACTGATGAAAACTATTAAAGAGATAAACGAAAAAATTAAAAAAGGCGAAGTAGCCGTAGTCACCGCCGAAGAGGTGATTGACCTGGTTGAGAAGAAGGGCGCAAAAAAGGCGGCGCAGGAAGTGGATGTGGTCACTACCGGCACTTTCGGCCCGATGTGCTCAAGCGGCGCCTATTTTAATATCGGGCACTCCAGGCCCCGGATAAAAGTCGGCGGCGGGGTCTGTACTTTTAATGATGTCCCGGCCTATACCGGATTTGCGGCATTAGATGTTTATCTCGGCGCGACCGCTCTTCCCGACGATGACCCGCGCAATAAAGTCTATCCCGGTGAATTTAAGTACGGAGGGGCCCATGTCATCCAGGAATTAGTAGCGGGCAGTGACGTCCGTTTAGAGGCCACTGCTTATGGCACGGATTGTTATCCACGTAAAAAGATCGAGACACTTATCCATATAAAAGATTTCAATGAAGCGGTTTTATTTAATATCCGTAACGCCTATCAAAATTATAGCGTAGCGGTAAATTTATCGGATAAGACTATCTATACCTATATGGGCATGCTTAAGCCCAATCTGGGTAATGCCAATTATTGTTCAGCGGGGCAGCTTTCTCCGCTGCTTAAAGATCCCGGATACCGCCAAATCGGCATCGGGACTAAGATTTTCCTGGGCGGCGGCATAGGCTACGTTGTCTGGCAGGGAACCCAGCATAACCCGCAAGTAGCGCGTAAAGAAAACGGAATACCGCAAGCCCCTGCCGGGACCCTGGCAGTTATCGGCGATTTAAAACAGATGAAGCCACAGTGGCTCGTAGGAACGAGTATGCTGGGTTATGGGGTTACGCTGATTGTGGGCATCGGTGTACCCATCCCCATTCTGGATGAAGAGACGCTTTTAGCCGCTGCGGTAAAAGATGAGGATATTTACACTCAAATCGTAGACTACAGCCAGGATTACCCGCAGGGTGTGGCTAAATCTTTAGGCGAGGTCAATTATGCGCAGCTTAAGACCGGTAAGATAGTTGTTAAAGGTAAAGAGGTTGCCACCGGGAACCTCTCCAGCTATTCCAAGGCCCGCGAAATTTCCGAAGAGTTAAAGTCGTGGATTAAAAAAGGCGATTTTCTCTTGACCGAGCCGGTAGCAAAATTACCGGGGAAGGAGTCGGGTTATACTTTTAAAATGCTTAGAGAGCGTCAGATAGTTGAAAAAGAGGTGTGAGCATGGTTGCTAAGAGAATAGTCTTGCATTTTCCGCATCGCTTGGTTGACCAGCCTATCGTATATAATCTGGTTAAAGAATTTAACCTGCAGTTCAATATCCTTAAGGCCTTTGTCACTCCGAACGAAGAAGGGTTAATGGTCTTGGAATTGACCGGTAAGAGAGAGAATTTTGATAAAGGAGTGGAATACCTGCAATCCTGCGGGGTGCGTATCCAATCCTTAAGCCAGGATGTAGTCAGGAACGAGAAAAAATGCACCAACTGCGGCGTATGCGTGCCGATCTGCCCGACTGAGGCCCTGGTGGTTGATCCCCAAACGCGCAAGGTACTTTTTAATAATAAAAAGTGTATTGCCTGTGAGCTCTGCGTCAAGATTTGTCCGCCCCGCGCGATGGAAGTGCATTTCTAAGGAATAAATGCAGCTTAAAAATAAATTATTCAAACTTGAGAAGATACTTCAAATGAGCGGTTCTTGCCTGATAGCTTTTTCCGGGGGCGTAGATAGCACGCTTTTGTTGAAAATCGCCTTATCCGCCCTCCCGCAGGATAGGATCCTTGCGGTTACTGCTAGATCTGCAACGTACCCCAAGGAAGAATTATTATTAGCGCAGGAAATAGCGCGTAATTTTGGGGTGAGACATAAAATAATCAAGACATCCGAACTCAGAAATAAAAAATTTATTTCCAATAATCCTAACCGCTGTTATTTCTGTAAAAAAGAGCTTTTTATAAAGTTAAAAGCTCTAGCCCGCAAAGATAAGCTTAAATTTATTTTTGATGCAAGTAACCTTTCGGATAAAACTGATTTCCGCCCGGGCGAAAGAGCGAAAAAAGAATTGCAGGTACGTTCTCCGCTGCGGGAAGCGGGGTTTACTAAGGCGGATATCCGGGCTTTCAGTAAAAAACTAGGCCTGAAGACCTGGAATAAGCCGGCCCAGGCGTGCCTAGCTTCGCGCATTCCTTACGGAGTACGGATTTCTCAACCCATACTCAAACGCGTCAATAAGGCAGAGGGGATTTTGAGGAGGTTAAATTTTAGCCAGGTCAGGGCCAGGCATTACAACGGTCTTTGCTGTCTGGAAGTGCCGGAAAAGGAAATCGGCCGGCTGGTCAATAAGCGCCGAAGCATAGTCGACAAATTAAAAAAGTTAGGTTATAATTATATCACTGTGGATATGGAAGGTTACCGTACCGGTAGCCTAAATGAGGTGCTTAAAAGATGAAAAAGGTTTACCTGGATTACGCGGCCACTGCCCCCTGTGACCCGGAAGTGGTAAGGGCCATGGAGCCGTATTTTTTTGAAAAGTCCGGCAATGCCTCCAGCCTGCACGCCTATGGGCAGGAGGCTAAAAAGGCGCTGGAAGATAGCCGCGCGGCGACTGCTGAATTTTTAGGGGCTAAGCCGGAAGAAGTAATCTTTACTTCCGGGGGCACCGAATCCAACAATAATGTTATTTTCGGAGTAGCCGATGCCTTAGCGGATAAAGGTAAGCATATCATCACCTCCGCCATAGAACACCACGCCATAATAGAGCCTTGCAAGGTATTAGAAAAAAAAGGTTTTCAGGTTACTTATGTGGGGGTGGATAAAGACGGAATGGTCTCTTGCGATGAAATTAAAAAAGCGATCACCGCTAGAACAATCCTTATCTCCATTATGCACGCCAATAACGAAATCGGGACAATCCAGCCTATTGCCTCAATCGGTAAAATCGCCAGAGAAAAAGGGATTTATTTTCATACCGACGCGGTGCAGACTGTCGGCCATATTCCGGTAAATATTAATGAGCTGAACGTTGACCTCCTGTCGCTTTCCGGACATAAGTTTTACGGACCAAAAGGTGTAGGCGCACTGTATATCCGAAAAGGGACGCGTATCTCCAGGTTTTTATACGGCGGAGACCAGGAAAAAGACAGGCGCGCTTCCACGCACAATGTCTCTGCTATAGTCGGTTTAGCCAAGGCAGTAGAATTATGCGCTAGAGATATGGATAGAGAAGCAAAAGCCCTGGTAGCTTTGCGCGCTAAATTAATTCAAGGAATACCTGAGAAGATTTCCGATGTCCGGCTTAACGGCCACCCCCGGCAGCGGCTGCCCAATAACGTCAATTTCTCCATAAAATACATAGAAGGAGAGTCCATTCTTTTAAGTTTGGATATGCTCGGGATTGCTGTTTCCACTGGTTCGGCCTGTACCTCCAGTTCTTTGGAGCCCTCGCACGTGCTCCTGGCTATTGGCCTGGACCATGCGACTGCTCACGGTTCGCTTAGAATCAGTATGGGCCGCTGGACCAAAGAGCAGGATATAAAATTTTTACTGGAAAATCTGCCTAAGGTAGTTGAAAAACTGCGCGCTATGTCTCCGCTGTATGAAAAAAAATGAGCGAGTTGCCCGCGTTAGGTAAAATCCATTCTGAATTTTTCACCAAGTTCATTTATCCAAAATTAGGAAACCCCGATCCTTCGGTAATAGTTAAACCGCAGTCCGGAGTTGACTTTGGCGTGGTTGACCTGGGAGACAGGGTTATGGTTTTATCTACGGACCCTTTCTATATCGCCGCTGGCCTGGGTATGGAAAAAGCAGCCTGGTTTGCCGTGCATATATTGGCTAGCGATGTAGCGGTTAGCGGGATCGCGCCCAGATATTTAGCCGTGGATTTAAATCTTCCCCCGGAAATTACGGAAGATGAATTAGTCCGTCTGTGGAATACGGTGGATAGCGAGTGCAAAAAGCTGGGTATCACTATAGTCACTGGGCATACTGCCCGTTACGCAGGGTGTAATTATCCTTTTGTGGGCGGCGCAACTGTTTTTGGCATTGATAAAAAAGAGAAATTAGTCAAACCGCAGGCGAAAGTAGGGGATGCAATTATTGTTTCCAAGGGAGCGGCAATCGAAACTACCGGGTTAATGGCGGCGTATTTCCCTGAATATCTGGAAGAGCGTTTCGGAAAAGAATTTGTAAGATGTGCCCAAGATGTTTATTATCAGATGTCTACGGTAAAGGACGCGCTTATCGTAGCCAAAGCCGGGAAAGTCACGGCTATGCATGATGCCACCGAATGCGGGGTTTGGGGCGGGCTTTATGAGATTGCCGGCCACAGCCAGGTGGGCATGCATATCTGGCGGGATAAAATAATAATGCAGGAGGCAGTGAAGAAGACCTGTGCCTGTTTTAATATTGATCCTTATCGGGCAATAAGTGAAGGAACTTTATTGGCTACGCTAGATAAATCCAGCGCCCAAAAAGCAGTAGCTGCTCTAAGCAAGGAGGGTATCCCCGCGAGTATCGCCGGAGAAGTAGTGGAGAAGGAAAAAGGGATTACTGTTTTTGAAGGAAAAAATGAGTTTAAGCTTACGCATCCCGGGACAGACCCCTTCTGGCAAAAATTCGAGGAGTATCTTAAAAAATAATGCAGGATAAAATATTAATTCTCTTAAAGAAAAAAGAAGGCTATGTTTCCGGCGAAGACATAAGCAGCCATTTAAATATCAGCCGGCAGGCTCTTTGGAAGCATATACAGGAATTAAAAGACAAAGGTTATGATATCGAGGCAGTTCCGCACCTGGGTTATCGCCTTGCTTCCAGCCCCGACAGGTTATTTGAGTTTGAAGTTTGGCGCTCCCTGAATACTAAGGTCTTTGGCAGAAAAATATTTTATTACGATACGTTGACTTCGACCATAGATATGGCGATGGATTTGGGGGTAAGGGGCGCGGCCAGCGGTACGCTTATCCTGGCGGAAGCCCAGACCAAAGGCAAGGGAAGGCTGGGCAGGGATTGGTTTTCTCCTAAGTATAAGGGCCTATATATGTCTTTAATTTTACGTCCCAGCATGCTTCCTCCGCAGGCGTCCATTTTGACTCTTCTGGCAGCGGTGAGTATCTGTGCTGCGCTGAAAAACTCAACCGGCATTACTTCCCAGATAAAATGGCCCAATGACCTGTTGGTAAACAATAAAAAACTCTGCGGCATACTGACGCAGGTAATCGCAGAAACCGATAGAATAGATTTTGTGATTATCAGCGCCGGGATAAATGTGAATAATGATAAAAAGTCTTTGCTCTCTAACGCTACTTCTCTGAAGGAACAAAAAAAGGAAGAAGTAAGCCGGGTCAGCCTGTTACAGGAGATATTGCGGGAACTGGAAGGAAATTACCTGTTTCTGGAGAAAAAAGGAGCTAGCCAAATTCTGGAAAAATGGCGCCAGAGTAACGCTACCTTAGGCAGGCGGGTAAAGGTATATTGCCAGCATAAACATATTGAAGGAGAGGCGCTGGATATAGATAGCGACGGAGGATTACTTATCCGTAAGGATAACGGCATAACCCAAAAGGTAATGTCCGGGGATGTTGTGCACTGCCGGTAGTCAATTGTAAACTAAAAATATAAAATTGGTTGACAGTTAGGCGCGCCCATTTATAATAGGCATTATGCCAAAGATAAAACGGCGCGTTTTATTTTTTTCAGTCGTTATGCTGGGATTATTCTCGCCTGCCTGGGGAGGAGATAATCCCGCAGGCAGCTTAGAGAAAATTATCGTTGCCAAGAACAGGAAGTTCCTCCTGGAGCAGTATTCCCTGGATTCCGCAGATTTCGTAAGCCTGCCCTATAATTCATTCATCGAGGCATTAAGCGCTCTCCCGGTAGACTTGCAGAGCCGTTCCCCGCAGAACGCGATACAGACCGATTTCTCCTTGCGCGGCTCAAGTTTTCAGGATGTGCTGGTTTTACTTAATGGCGAGCGCATCAATGATCCGCAGACCGCCCATTTTAATTCTGATATTCCGTTTACCCGAGCGGATATTTCCGGGCTGCAGGTATTACCAACAGCTTCTTCGTCGATGTTTGGCCCGGATGCGATAGGCGGGGCAATTAACTTGGTTATCCGCAAGCCCGATGAAAAAAAATACATTCTGGAATTATCCGGGGGGCAATATGGCACCTTCTCTCAACTTCTGAGCGTAAGCGATAAAATCAGGGATCTAGGCGTCAGGTTATCCGTAGAGAATGCGCAGTCCGGAGGTTTCCATGAAGATACGGATTACAAGAAATTTACCGTAAGTTTGGTTTCGTCGTTGGGCTTACCGCTGGGCACATTGGATTTAAATACGGGTTATCAAAAGAAAGATTTTGGTGCGTATGATTTTTATACGCCGGGATTAGGCTATCAGTCAAAAGAGTGGACGCGGACCTATCTCTTGGATGCCGGATTGAATTTGGAGAAAGAAGGGCTAGTGATTAAGCCGAATTTTATCTGGCGCAGGCATTTTGATAAGTTTGCGTTGGATAAAGATGAACCAGTTAGTAATTCCCATCGGAACGATACATATACGCCGAGTATTTACTTTCAGAAAGATATTTTGCATATGGGCAAGGCGGGGTTTGGCCTTGAATATGGGGACGAACGCATCACCTCTACCTCTATAGGCTGGCATAACAGAGAGCATAGGAGCATATTTATTGATGATACGTTGGCCTTAGCTCCGCAGATTTATTCGGATTTATCCTTTCGCCTGGATGATTATGCCGGATTTAACACTGTTTATACCGGAGCAGCAGTTTTACGTTATGAAATTAACCCTGAGAATTTCCTGCATTGCGCCGTCTCCAGGAATATGCGCGTGCCTTCCTTCACCGAGCTCTATTATGGTTATGACGGCGTTACTAAAGGTAACCCTAATCTCTCAGCCGAAAAATCCCTGAATTACGAAATCGGTTATGAAATGAAAAAAGAGGAATTATTTTCGGGCCTGACGCTGTTCTTAAGGCGGGAAGATGATTTTATTGATTGGGTAAGGACTGATACCAGCCAGCCATGGCAATCACAAAATATCCCCGGGGCGGATGTATTTGGAATAGAGGCTAAATGCGAGTGGGAAATAAACAAAATTATGAACGTCAATAGCAATTATACCTATATTAATAAGTTCAAGGATAAGACCGGGTATCTTTTTAAATACGGCCCAAATTATAGCCGGCACCTGTGGAATACCGAATGCAAATTTAAATTGCCCTTTGGCGTCCAGTCAATAGGCTTTACCTATAAGCAAAAGCCCGGACGTTCAGGCTGGTTCCTGCTCAATGCCCGCGCCAACTTCCATTTGAACAAGAATATGTCGTTATTTCTTTCCGGCACGAACCTGCTTAATGTCGGGTATCAGGAGATAGAAGGTATTCCTCAGCCCGGGAGATGGATTGATTCTGGTTTTAAGCTTGAATGGTAAAACGCGGGTTTTGCCGAAGCAACTTCTCCCCGGGCCGCACAATTTTCCCCGGCGTGGAAAATTGTGCTCGGCTCCTCGGCCTGCGCTCTCGCTAGTTCCTGTGTAGGGAGTGAACCTTGCCCGCTCCGGCCTGCGGACGCCCTGCTCAAAGTTGCCTCGCCACCCGCTAAGGTATGTTGTAGCAGCGGGAAAATATGCTATAATAACTTATTATGTTCATCCACATTGTCTTATTCCAGATTAAGCCTAAAGAAGTGGCTAAATACCGCAAGGACAGCCTGATGTGGGCGGGTTCCGCCAAAAAAGCCAAAGGTTTTGTGGCTTATTCTACCATGAAGCGTTATGGCTGTCTTAATCAGTATGCTTCCGTGTATGCATGGGCTAAAAAGAGCGACCATGACCGTTTTATGAAGAAATACCATGCCTGGCTGGTAACTAAATCCCAGGCCAAGGTAAAAGTATTGGGTTATTATAATCTTAAAGGGGTAGACAGAGTCAGGTAAATTTTAGTTGACAAATACGTAATTTAGTGTATACTTACTTCCATAGTGGACGAGGTAGTAGAAGATCTTGAACCGTAAGGAGAAAGAACGATATACCTTACGGTTTTTCTATTACGCAGAGTTTACTAAAATTTCAGAAGGAAGGAGGGATTGCAGCAATGGCAAAAGGTAAAGTAAAGTGGTTTTCCAACCAGAAAGGTTATGGATTTATTACTCCTGAGAATGGTAATGATGTCTTCGTGCATCATACAGCTATACAGGGTGATGGCTATAAGACTTTAGAAGAGGGCCAGGAAGTAGAATTTGAAATTGAAAAGGGTCCGAAGGGCGAGCAAGCTACAAAAGTAGTCAAGTTATAACCTAAAAAAGAAGAAAGAAAAGGCTCAGCACGCAAGTGTTGGGCCTTTTTTTGTTGTGTGGGCAAGGATAGGGATTCTTTCCCTATACGCTAGGCTTATCCAAGTTTGTCTATATGCATTTACTATGTTATAATAATGCAAATGAAAAAGCGCGTATTAGTGGCGATGAGCGGAGGGGTGGATTCTTCGGTAGCCGCAGCCTTATTAAAGGCTAAAGGCTATGAAGTCATCGGGATTACTATGTGTTTTTATCTTGCTCCTTCTGGCCACAAAAAAAAGAGCTGCTGCAGCAAGCAAGGGGTAAAAGACGCCCGCCGCGTAGCGCATAAATTAGGGATAAAGCACTATGTTTTGAATATGCAAAAAGCCCTGGAAGAGCGGGTAATCCGGGATTTCTGCCGGGAATATCTTTTGGGGCGCACGCCTAATCCTTGTATAGTTTGCAATAAATATCTTAAATTCGGTACGCTGTTGGACCGGGCAAAGATTTTAGACGCCCAGTTTTTAGCCACAGGGCATTACGCCAGGATAGTCAAAACCCCTTCAGGATTTTTGCTTAAGAAAGCGAAGGACTTAAAAAAAGACCAGTCTTATTTTTTATACCGCCTGGACCAGTCCCAGCTTAAACATATACTCTTTCCCCTGGGTAATTATACTAAAAAAGAAGTCAGGAAGCTGGCCCGAAAGTTCAAATTGCCGGTAGCTGAAAAAAAAGACAGCCAGGAGATATGTTTTCTGCCCGATGGTGATTACCGTTCTTTTTTAAAAAAGAGGGCCAATAAGGAGATGCCGCCCGGGCCAATAGTAGATACCCGGGGGAATACCGTTGGCCGGCATAAGGGTATTGCTTATTACACAATCGGCCAACGCGAAGGTTTAGGAATTGCCAGGGGTTATCCGGTTTATATAATCAGGATTGACCCTAAAACCAAGAGCATCTATATCGGTTCTAAAGATGAGGCCAGCGCATCCGGTTTTCTGGCTAAAGATTTACATTTTGCCACTAAACCCTTGTTAAAAAAGATTGCCCTGAAGGTAAAAATAAGGTATAATCACCATGAAGCTAAGGCAGATTTGTTTTCCTTCGGCCGTAAATCCAGAATAATTTTTCAAAAACCGCAATTCGCTGTAACTCCCGGTCAATCAGCAGTCTTCTATGATAAGAACAGGATTCTAGGCGGAGCGATTATTGATGAGGTTATAGTTTAAATGCCCAAAGATATTTCTATTTTAGAGAGCAGGATCAAAGAGCTTAAGAAGCAACGTGATGCCATAATCTTGGCGCATAATTATCAGCTCCCCGAGGTGCAGGAGGTAGCGGATTACAGAGGAGATTCGCTGGAGCTTTCCCGCATTGCCGCCAAAACTGAAGCCAAGGTGATCGTCTTCTGCGGAGTTTATTTTATGGCGGAAACAGCATCTATCCTCTCGCCGGAAAAATTAGTAATTATGCCGGATAAACATGCCGGTTGTCCGATGGCCAATATGCTAAGCGCCGAAGAATTAAGAAAATTAAAACAGGAGCATCCGGACGCGGCAGTCGTAGGCTATGTGAATTCTTCGGCAGAAGTTAAGGCCGAATTAGATTACTGCTGCACCTCGACTAATGCCGTCGCGGTAATCAATCATTTAAAAGACAAGAAGGAGATAATTTTTGTACCGGATAAATACCTGGCGGATTTTACCGCTAAAAAAACAGGTAGGCCACAAGAACGTGGTTTGGCCTCCGATAGCCCAAGCTACCGGTCATTAATTACTTGGAACGGGTTTTGCCCTAGTCATATCAAGATCCTCCCTGAAGACGTTAAGCGCGAAAGAAAATTCCATCCCTTTGCCAAGGTTATTGTGCATCCGGAATGCCTGCCGTCTGTTGTAGCGATGGCGGATGCAGTTTTATCTACCAGTCAGATGGCTAAATTTGCCAGGGAGACCGAGGCCAAGGAGATGATTGTCGGAACAGAGGTAGGGTTGATCTACCGTTTGAAAAAAGATAATCCCGGGAAAGAATTTTATCCGGCTTCTGAGCGGGCGATCTGTCCGAATATGAAGCGCACGACACAGGAGAAGATAGTCTGGTCGCTGGAAGAATTAAAAGAAGAAGTAAAGGTGCCTGATGCTATCCGGAAGCGCGCTAAAAAAGCGATCGACCGGATGCTGGAAATAGCCTGAGCGGAGAGATTAAAGCGGGATGATTCCCATAATCTACGAAGACCAGTGGCTTCTGGTAGCAGATAAGCCATCCGGACTTTTAAGCGTACCTACTCCGAGAAACGAACCGCGCACGCTTACCAGTATTTTAAATTTATACCCCTGCCATCGGCTTGACCGGGAAACCTCCGGCTTGATTATTTACGCCAAAACCAAAAATATCCAGCAGAGGGTAATGGATGAATTCAGACAGAGAAAGGTTAAGAAGGCCTATATTGCTTTTGTACGGGGTACACCCTTTAAAAACCAGGGAGAGATCAAGCAGAAGCTTGAAGGCTTAAGCGCTATAACCCGTTATAAAGTTATTGCAAAAAGGAAAGATTTTGCTATTGTAGAAGTTAACCCCTTAACCGGCCGCACTAACCAGATAAGGATTCATTTTAAGCAGCTGGGGCATCCTATATTAGGCGAAGACAAATATGCCTTCCGGCGCGATTTTAAGATTAAAGCTAAAAGGCTCATGCTGCATGCCGCAAAGTTAGAATTTACGCACCCGTTAAGCGGGAAAGCGTTACAGCTAAAAAGCGATTTACCGGAAGATTTCAAGGATTTTTTAAGCAAGCATAGTTAGGGACGGTAATGGATTTAACACAAGCTATTTTTCTCGGGATTATTGAAGGAATTACGGAGTTCCTGCCTATTTCTTCTACCGGACACTTGATACTGGCCAGCCGCAGCATGGGGATTACCCAGACTGAGTTTGTGAAAAGTTTTGAGATCGCGATCCAAAGCGGCGCGATCCTGGCTGTGGTTATCCTCTATTGGAAAGAGTTGTCCAAGAACCTGGATATCTGGAAGAAAATCTTTACGGCTTTTCTACCGACGATGGTAATCGGGGCATTGCTCTATAAGGTTATTAAAACCTTTTTCTTCAGCAGCGATTCAGTAGTGCTTTGGGCCTTATTCCTGGGGGGGGTTGCGCTTATTCTTTTTGAAATTTTTCACGGGGAAAAGCAGGGCTCTGCAGATGCATTAGCGTCAATATCTTATCCGCAGGCCCTCATCATCGGTTTTTTTCAGTCGCTTGCCGTTATCCCGGGAGTTTCGCGCGCCGCAGCAACAATTGTCGGGGGCCTGGCGGTTGGCTTAAAACGCAAAACAATAGTGGAATTCTCTTTCTTATTGGCTATCCCTACGCTCTGCGCCGCAACTGCCCTGGATCTGGCCAAGAGCGTCGGAGGTTTTAAAACAAGCCAATTCCTGGTTTTAGCTGCCGGTTTCATTGTTTCGTTATTAGTTGCGCTTTTAGCCATAAGGTTCCTTCTTATTTTTATAGAAAAACATACATTTATCCCTTTTGGGATATACCGAATACTTATAGCAGTGGTGTTTTGGTTGAAATTCCGTTAAGAAAGAAGAATGAGTATACTGGTTCTGGGGACAGTAGCGTTGGATAATGTGAAGACTCCTTTCGGCCAAAGGAAAAAAATGCTTGGCGGCTCAGCCGCGCATTTTTCCATGGCCGCGCGTATCTTCACTCCGGTAAACCTGGTCGCTATTGTAGGAAAGGATTTTCCCCAGAAGCATATAGATTTTTTAGAGGCCAAAGGCATCAATCTCAGTGCGCTTATCCGCGAGGCTTCCGGTAAGACCTTTCAATGGTCAGGAGAATATAAGGGTGATCTCAATACCGCCATTACTTTGAATACCGAATTAGGGGTCCTGAGCACATTTAAGCCTAAGATTTCAGAAGAACAGAAAAGGATAGAATACGTTTTCCTGGCTAATGTTGATCCGGATATACAGCGGCATCTCCTGGGGCATATGCGTTCGCCTAAACTTATTGCCCTGGATAGTATGAATTACTGGATTAATAATAAACGTAAATCACTCCTGCGCCTGTTAAAGCAAGTGCATATCTATGTAGCCAATGACCAGGAAGCGCGTTCTCTATCCCAGGAACATAATTTAATTCAGGCCGCCCGCGCTTTGTGCTCCTTTGGCCCCAAGATGGTCCTGATTAAAAAAGGAGAACACGGAGTTTTATTCTATAATAATAAGTTTATATTCTCGCTTCCGGCGTATCCGGCAGATAAGGTAGTTGATCCTACCGGGGCAGGAGATACCTTTGCCGGAGGCTTTATGGGCTATTTGGCTAAATCCAGAGTAGTCAATCTGAAGAATATAAGAAAGGCGCTGGTGTTTGGCACTATAGCTGCCTCTTTTAATATTGAAGGCTTTGGTCTGGAGAGGTCTTCCAGACTTACCCGGAAGGATTTGAATAAGCGACTGGCGCATTTTAAAAGATGTATTTTGCTTTAGACGGGGAGGGTATATGCTAGAAGAGAAGATTCTTAATGATTACAAAGAGGCGATGAAATCCAGGGATACCTTAAAGAGTTCGGTCTTAAGTTTCTTGAGGGCGGATATGATGAACCTGGCGGTTGCCAAAAAGAAGACGGTACTTGATGATAGTGAAGTGATTAGCGTAATCAAAAAACAGATAAAACAGCACCAGGACTCCATCGAACAATTCACCAAAGGCGCGCGCCTGGAGATGGCCCAAAAAGAGAAGCAAGAGCTGGAAGTATTAAAGACCTACCTTCCCCCCGAGATCTCCCGTGATGAAATCAAGAAGATAATCGAGGAGGTCGTGGCGGCTACCGGCGCAAGCGGCCTGAAGGATATGGGCAAGGTTATGAAAGCGGCTAACGAAAAAATAGCCGGCCAGGCAGACGGTAAACTAGTTAGTGATCTGGTAAAGGAAAGGCTTTTAAAGCCATAAATGGAAACCTATTTTCTTAAAAACGATGACCAGCTTAAATTCTATGAGCGCCTAGAGCAGGAATACGACCTCTATGTTCCGGTTAAGGCAGAGTCTGCGCTTAAGCACGAATACGAAGGCCAGGCTAAACTTCCTAGCGCAGATTATTTTTTAAAGAAATTTTCTCAGGTCAACAAAGAGGAGATAATTTTCAATGAATACCGTACCGTAGAACCGACTCGCGCATTTCTCACGCATTATAAGGAAGATATCGGTAATTATAAAGAAAGGCCCCAGGCGCTCTGCGGTATAAAGAATTGTGATATCTTTTCCTTAAAAATACAGGATTCCGTATTCTTGGGCGGAGAGGAAGTAGACCCGCTTTATAAGGCCAGAAGGGACAATACGTTACTTATTTCCGGCGACTGCCCGCATTTTAAAGAAGTTTGTTTCTGCCGGGCATTTGATATTAATCCTTATCCGGTTGAGGGTTTTGATTTTAATCTCTCGCCGTTGAACAATGGCTATTTACTGGATGTGGCTTCGCAGAAGGCAAAAATAATCGCTCTTTCCTTAAAAGGCATATTAACGCCGGCAACCTTAGGCCAGCTTTCCGGAAGAGCGGCCAAGAGGGAATCGGTAAACCGGCGTATGGATGAGCATTTGGCGCAGCATAAGATCCCTAAAAAAGAAGTTCTGCAGGAGATAGTCTTGTCGGGTTACAATTCGGGGGTCTGGCAGGATGAAATACGCACTTGTGTTGAATGTAACGGCTGCGTGTTTATCTGCGATACCTGCCATTGTTTTTTACTCAGCGAAGATTCTTCGTCGGAAAATGCCCGGCGCCTGCGCCTCTGGGATGGCTGCCTCTTAAAAAATTTTACCAAGGTTGCCGGCGGGGCCAACCCTTTGCGCCTGCGCTACATGAGGCTGCGTAACCGCTTTTTGAAAAAATTTGATTTTTTTATTGCTAATCTGGGCTATCAGGCCTGCTGCGGATGCGGAAGGTGCATTGAGGTCTGCCCCGGGAAAATAGACATTCGCCGGATATTACGGAAGTTATATGAAGAAAAATATATACCAACCGGTTAAGGCCGTCATTGAAGAGATAATTGAAGAGACGCACGCGATAAAGACTTTTCGCTTGCGGCCCGAGGCGGATTTTAACTTCGCTACCGGTCAATTTATTGAATTGACTGTGCCCGGAGTAGGAGAAGCGCCTTTTACCCCCTCGTCGGACCCGGGAGTAAAGGATAGCCTGGAGCTCACCATAATGAATGTGGGAGAGGTTACCTCTAAACTGCACACGCTGCATAAGGGCGATGTGTTAGGTATCCGCGGCCCCTACGGCCAGGGTTATCCTCTGGATAAATTTAAAGGAAGGGATATTTTAATCGTTGGCGGCGGAGTAGGCCTGGCGCCGTTGCGTTCGTTATTATTTAGTTTATTCTCCGGCATTGATAATTATAATAAAGTCGTCCTGCGTTACGGCAGCCGCACTTCCGGGGATATAGTCTATAAAACGCTTCTTCCTGAATGGGGCAAGAAAGATAAGGTAGATGTTTTAGTTAGTGTAGATGTGGGAGATAGCAGTTGGCTGGGAAACGTGGGCCTGGTAACTACGGTATTAGATAATACAGGGGTAGATTACTCTAGTGCCGCAGCAATAGTTTGCGGCCCGCCGATCATGATGAAATTTGTCACCTTAAAATTACTGGATTTAGGTTTTCAGCCGCCAGATATATATCTGTCTATGGAAAAAAGTATGTCCTGCGGCCTGGGGAAATGCGGGCATTGCCGGGTTGGTAAATTCTACGCTTGTAAAGACGGCCCGGTCTTTACTTACGAACAGTTGAAAGATATCCACGATATTTGGGACTAGGTATTTGTCACGCTGCCTCAGTTAAAGCGGACACTGTGTCCACTTTAGATCAGCCAGCGTGGCAATAAGAGGATGAAGAGACTATTTATAGATTTGGACATCTGCAGTAAGTGCAAGGAATGCCGTGTTACCTGCGATTATTTTTATCATCCGCAGAATAACGGAGTTACCTCTTTACGCGAATACGCAACTTTTGCCACTATCTGTCGGCATTGCGAAGAGGCGCCTTGTGTGGATTCTTGTTATCATAACGCCCTGGAACGCGCCAGTGACGGGCATATCCGGCGCCACAAGATGCTCTGCACGAGTTGTAAATCCTGTTCCGTGGCTTGTCCGTTCGGGGTAATCTTCCAGGATTTTATTCCTTATCTTGATTCTGCCTGTGATTATTGCCTAGGTCGGAGCGCGCAGCTTCCTAAATGCGTAGGTAGCTGTCCCGAAAAAGCCATTGAGATTAAAGAAGTGGAAGAGAGCCTGGAAAAGGATATTTATTTTGTGGGAGAGCATCTGGCGGTGCATTCGTGCAGATGGTCCAGGGAAGATATCCAGCCGCCGAGGAAAAAATGAAACAAATCTTTTATTGTCTAATATTCCCGGGATTTTTATTCAGCGCCGTAATCGGCCTTTTAGCCGGCTGGGTTGACCGGAAACTTACCGCCCGGCTGCAGTGGCGCATCGGTCCTCCCTGGCACCAGAATTTTACCGATATAATCAAATTATTAGGCAAGGAAACCATTGTCCCGGAAGGCGCCAAGTACACATTTTTATTCTCGCCGTACATCGGCTTAATCAGCGCGGTATTAGCCGCTACTTATTTAGGCAGGGGCATAATTGCGCCTTTGGAGAGTTTTAGCGGAGACTTGATCGTACTTTTCTATCTTTTAGCCATCCCTGCGCTGGCTTTAATGATTGGCGCTTCGGCTTCCAGGAATCCGTTGGCTTCGTTGGGAGCATCACGGGAAATGAAGTTGGTTTTAGCTTACGAGCTTCCTTTTATCTTGGCGATAATTACCGTCATTATCAGGAGTAACGGCGCAATACAGCTGGGCCAGATAATCCGGCAGCAGTTGTTTTTCGGCTCAAATATTTTTTCTCTTTCCGGGTTTTTAAGTTTTCTCGTCGCCCTGTTCTGTGTGCAGGCAAAGTTAGGGATCGGGCTTTTTGATATCGCCGAGGCCGACCAGGAGATTATGTCCGGTACGTTGATTGAATATTCGGGCCTGCCCCTGGCCGTATTTAAATTGACCAAGGCAGTAATGTTTTATGCCCTGCCGCTCTTGATCATTGTTTTATTTTTAGGCTGTTCTTTAAGCCCGTTATTCTTAATCGCTAAATACCTGATGTTGCTGGCCATAATCGTCTTGATTAAAAATACCAACCCCCGCCTGCGCATTGACCAGGCTTTAAAATTCTTTTGGAGGATCCCGACGTTATTAGGAGTAATAGCGGTTATATTAGCATTATTTGGATTATAGTATGGACCTGAGGAAAAAGGCATTCACTAAATCAATCTGGGTATTTCATATGAGCGTAGGCTCCTGCAATAACTGCGACATTGAAACGCTGGACTGTTTTACCCCCAGGTTTGACCTGGAGCGTTTTGGCATACAACTTATCGGTTCAGCCCGCCATGCGGATGCGCTCTTGATTACCGGAGCAATGAATAAAAAAGCTGTTCTGAGGATGAAGAAGGTTTATGAACAGGTACCTAAGCCTTGCGTAGTCGTTGCCTGCGGCACCTGCGCCTGCTCGCAGCATATGTTCAAATATAGTTATAATGTCACCGAGCCCCTGGATAAGATATTACCGGTGGATGTCTATATCCCGGGTTGTCCGCCTAAGCCCGAGGCGATCATCGCCGGTATCATCAAAGCACTGGATAAAATAAAGAAAGGCAAGTAAGCTTATGGATATGCGGGACAGGATAAAAGAAAACCTGCAGGATAAAATAAAAGACTGGCAGGAGCAATCTATAAAGAGGGTCTATTTCAGTATAGATAAAAAAGATATCTTTGAAGTAACACAAGTATTATTCAGGAGATTGGAGCTAAGGTTTATTACGCTTTCGGCTACGGATATGCCGGACTATTTTGAGGCTATTTACCATTTTAGCAATGACCCGGCAGGCGAGATTTATTCCGTACGCGTTATCCTGGAGGATAAACTTAAACCCGAAATTCAATCCATTACTCCGCTCTTGCCGGCAGCCGAGTGGATTGAGCGTGAGTCCTGGGAAATGCTGGGGATTAATTTTAAAGGGCATCCGAATTTAAAGAAACTTCTGCTTGACGAAGACTGGCCGGAAGGCGATTACCCTTTGAGGAACAAAAGATGAGCCATAAGATTATCGTACCCATAGGCCCCTATCACCCTTTGCAGGAAGAGCCGGAATATTTCCAGCTTTATGTTGAAGGCGAAAAGGTAGTGGATATAGATATCATTATCGGTTATAACCACCGCGGTATAGAAAAACTTTCCGAATCCAAGCATTTTGACCAGGTGCCCTTCTTAGTTGAGCGTATCTGTGGCATCTGTTCGTCCACGCATCCTTATGCCTATTGTTTAGCCGTGGAAAATATCCTTGGCGGAGAAGCGAATATTGTCCCGGAGAAAGCGCTGTATATCCGCACTATCATTGATGAACTCCAGAGGATACACAGCCATCTTCTTTGGCTCGGCCTGGTCGGGCATTTTATCGGTTATAATACGGTTTGGATGTGGGCCTGGAAATACCGCGAGCCAGTACTGGATATGTTCGAAATGGTTACCGGGAACCGGAATAACTACGCTATGTTTAAGGTTGGCGGAGTAAGGCGCGACCTAAAAGACGAAGATATACCGGTATTAAAAAAGATGCTCGATGAATTAAGCCCGGGGATGGATTTATTCCGCGGTGCGATTATGGATGATCCGGTCATCAAGATGAGGTTAAAGGGCGTGGGGATTTTGACCCGCCAGCAGGTGATTGATTGGTGCGTTATCGGGCCGACTGCCCGCGCCTCAGGCGTAAATATGGATATACGCCGGGATGAGCCTTACGGGGTATCGGACAGGCTGGATTGGAAGGTGATCCTGGAGAAAGATGGGGATATATTTTGTAAAACAATAGTCAGGATTCTGGGGCTAT
>JBAZOC010000004.1:0-48508 GCA_041648915.1 Candidatus Omnitrophota bacterium | reverse complement strand
TCGACGGAAGGTACCTTCCGTCCTGTCCTTGAAGCAGCCCCCTATCACTCTTGGTGGAGCTGAGGAGGATCGAACTCCTGGCCTCCTCGTTGCGAACGAGGCGCTCTCCCAGCTGAGCTACAGCCCCCTAAGAGATAAATCTAACATACTTTGTCATTTTGCGCAATAAAAAAGGGCAGTTATGGTTAATTAGTTGAAAGCGAGGGCAAGCTAAGGGTAGTAGACATAGTCATCCCGGGGTTATTGGAAGTATTGCAGGCCTGTGTAGGGTCCCAGCAACCGGTAAGAGTAACATTCATATAGTTACCTTCAGAAAAATTTTTAACAGCGGAAAGCGCTGTTATACCATGAGCCAATACCTCTTCCGTACCGGAACATACGGCGCAGGGCGCATTGGCGCATTGGCTGCAATAACTAAAATCATAGCCGGTAGTATTAAGGCTGTACCTGACCCAATAATCGCCTGCGTCCGGATTCATCAGGCCGTTGCCATTAGTATCCGTAAAAAAGGATAAAGTAGTAGTATTAGTGGAGTCAGGGCTGACATATACGCTGGTATTGGAGCCATAGGCTGTCTCGTTGCCTATAGAGCTGCCGGCACTTTTAGTTATATGCTCCAGGCAGCGCGAAACATCATTTTGCACTTTAGCCCGTTGGTCGGCAGAAATAAGATGGCGGCGGCTGAAGATATCGATATTATTGATCGCTAAAATTATCACCGCCAGCAATACTACGGCGATCATCAACTCAATAAAAGTAACGGATTTTAAACGGGAAAGCATCATTCAGTCCAGTTGATTATGGCTTTTACTTTCTTGACCGTGGCACCAGTGGTATTGTTGGAAAGATTGCTGATCGTATAGGCTACCGTATAACTGCCGTTAGTTGAGTTAGCCAGCGCGTCAGTGCCAAAACAGCTGGAATTCCAGGTATCCTGCCGCACATAATACTGCAAAGGGTCAATAAACAGCTTGCTTATTTCTCCTGCGCTCATGCGGTAACGGCTACTCTGGATAAGCTGCCTGCCTGAAATAAAAACATTAATCAGGCCGGTGATAACTAAAGCCAGTATCACCATCGAAATAATAATCTCCAGCAAGGTAAGGGCTTTTTTATTCACGGGTATTCTGCTTTAAATGCAATTCGCTGACGTGGAAAAATCTTTCGTATCAAAATCCGCGCTGATTAAGCTATAGGTGCAGCTGCCGCTTTTAGCCGTAGCAGTAATATTAGCTGTCTTAGAGCCTGCGCTACCGGCAGTCACCACGCCATAAGACCAATTCTGCGTATTTAATACGGTCTTTAACAAAGTGCTGCATCCGGAGGCACTAGAGCAGTTTGTGGCATCGCTGCAGCCACAATCCACATAATCGCCGTCTTTCATCCTCACTACCGTTTCTCCCGTAGCAATAAGCCTGATATTAATGAGCCCCTCTTTTTGCAGCATCTTTTGCTTAGATTTAGTATAAAGGGGGACGGCGTTGACGGCAAGCACGACGATAATTACAATGATTATGGTAAGCTCAATTAAAGTAAAGGCACGTTCTTTTTTTGGCATTTTATATGCAGCCCGCGCCCTTGGAAGGTTCACCGGTAAAGCTATCGCTGCTACTGATGGTATATACGCACCCGCCCCGGGTCCCGGTGACAGTGGTCACATTAGCGGTAGTAACTCCGTTATCAACAGAATAAGACCAGTTCCTCTCGTTAAGCTTAAGCTTTAAGTTTGAATTTAAAAGGGTAGCGCCGCTTTCAGTACCGCCCAAAACCGGATAATAAGCTGCCTGCTCTATCCGGTATAAGCGTTCGGCAGCAGCAATCAGCTTAAGGTTGAAGAAGACTTCTTTATTCAAAGCCCTGTTCCTGGCTTTGTTATAATTAGGGATAGTGATCAGGGCAAGGGTAATAATAATGGTAACCACCGCAAGAAGCTCTACTAAAGTAAACCCTCTCCCTTGCCTCATCTTAAGGACATGTTGGCGCTGACCCCGCACTCTTTTTACCTCCGGAGACGCACATATAATAATCTACTGTCCCGGTAGTAGCTATGGCCTGCACATATCCGCTGGCCACATTGCTTAATGCTGTAGCAAAATTAAAGTTGCTGCTCGGAGGCGCCGAATTATACCTATCTAAGTTAGACCAGGTAGTCGTATAAGCGTCATATTCCGTATAATAACCGGTCTCCGCGGAAGCAATATCCGCTAATACTGAATAGGCTTCTGCGGAACGCGCTTTTTCTAAAGCGCCGTAATACTGGACCAAAGCGATTCTCGCCAGGATGACCACAATAGCCACTACTACCATTAACTCTATTAGCGTAAAAGCAGCCCTTCTCTTAAGCATATTTATAATTAAGGCCGATAGCTTGCTCTTTCTTAAGCAGAACAGCCTGTGCCGGTAGCGAGGGTTACGCCGGTTGATACATTCATCGTATAAGTACAGGCACCTGGGCCAGGCGCGGCACTCACAGTAGTAGTGGCAGTGTAGGAATAAGTGAAGTTATTGGAACCCGGCTGCGCTACCACCATTACCGCATCTCCGTCAATAGTTACGGTGATAGGAAAACCGCTGGGATAAACCGCGTTAGCCGCGTAATACCCGAGGATCGCTTCCCGGATAGCACGCATAGTAGAATACGCCTCTGCTTTTCTGGCCTTTTCAATATTGGCAAAATACCGCGGGATAGCCACGAGTGCCAAGATACCTATGATTACCACTACGATAATCAATTCGATTAAAGTAAAGGCCCTTTTCATCCTTTTCTTCATGCCACTTCCTCCTTTTTTTCTAAACCTGCCTGATTTATCCTGTTTGCTCCCCTGTGCTTTTATATTAATACATTTTTTCCAAAAAACAAGCTTTTTATTTACCGCCGATCTGGGAAATCTCAAATATAGGCAGGAACATGCCGATGACCATTAGGCCGATTACTGCCCCGATAAAAACAAGCATTATAGGTTCAAACATGGAAACAAGGCGGGCCAGGAATGTTTCCAGGTATTCCTGGTAGAATGTATCCAGGCGCTTAAACATACTGGATAATTCGCCAATCTCTTCTCCGATATTAATCATCTGCACAGCCATCGGGTCAAAAAAATGGCTTTTCTCCAGAGCCTGCCCCAGGGGCTTGCCTACGCGCACATCATCTTTAATATTGCGTATAATATCCCCCAAGACAAGGTTATCTACGCTGCGCTCAGAAATCTCCAAAGAGTAAAGTATGGGCACGCCGCTCTCGACCAGAGTAGACATTTCAGAGGTAAAACGCTCAATAACTAAAGTACGGAAAAATTCCCCGAAACCGGGCAGCTGCAAAAGGAACCTCTCAAATCTCTTCCTGCCTTCCCGGGTTGCAATATACCTGCGTATAAGCCAAGACCCTATAACCAAGACGGCGATAATAACCAAGAAATACCCCCGGATAAACTTGCTTATCTCTACCAGGAGGACGGTGAGGAAAGGCAGCTTGATATTAAAACCGCTGAAGATATTGGCAAAAGTAGGGACTATTTTAATCGTCATAAATAAAAGCGCGGCTATACCCGCCACTAAAAGTATCGCCGGATAAATCAAGGCCGATATAATCTTCTTTTTAAAAGCCCCGTATCTTTCCAGGTAAGCTGCCAGGCGCGAGAGGACAACCGCCAGGTTACCGCTTGCCTCACCGCTCTCTACCAGATGGATCCAGAATTCCGAAAAGATATTAGAATGCTTGGACATAGCATCATGAAAGCTTAACCCTGCTTCCATGTTCTTTTCCAGGTCTTTAATCACCCCTTGCAGGCGCCTGCTGGAAACCTGGTTAGAGATTATATCCAGGCTCCTGAGAATAGTCACGCCTGCGCCAAGAAGCGTGGCTAACTGACGGCAAAAAAGCGTCAAATCCTGCGCAGTAATCCGGTTATATTTAGGTTTAAATTTACTCTTAAATACTTCCTGCGCATCCAGAGGGGCCGGGGCGCCTTTGCTGTCTTCACCGGTAACATTCACCACCAGGAGGTCTTTTGCCTGCAGCCGGCTGACTATTTCATCCTGGCTTAGGCCTTCTTCAACTCCGTTAACTTTTGTCCCGGCTTTATTCCTGGCAACGTAAAAATATTTAGGCATTATTCCGACCCTAAAGTAATTAAAAGCGCATCTTCCAGGGACGTCGAGCCCTCTTCAACTTTCTTTAACGCAGATTCATACAAAGTCTGCATACCGTTAGCCCTGGCCGCATCCCGGATCTTATTGAGCGGTGCTTTCTGGCTGATTAAGCTTTTTATCTCTTCATTGGTAATCATAATTTCAGAGATACACATCCTCCCTTTATAACCGGTATTATTACAGGCTGCGCAGCCCTTAGCCCGGTAAATCAATTCCGCTTTTAATTTTATATTCTTGAGCTCTGCTGTATTGGGCTCGTAGGCCTCTTTGCAATCCGGGCATAATTTCCTTACCAGGCGTTGGGCGATTACTGATATTAAAGAAGATGAGATCATATAGGGCTCAACGCCGATATCCATGAGCCGGCTTACCGCCGTAGGCGCGTCATTAGTGTGTAAGGTGCTTAAAACCAGGTGGCCGGTGAGGGCAGAACGTATGCATATCTGGGAAGTCTCTAAGTCACGCACCTCTCCGACAAGCATTATATCCGGGTCCTGCCTCAAGAAACTGCGCAAGGCCGCAGCAAAGGTCAGCCCTATTTCAGGCTTAATCTGGACCTGGTTAATTCCTTCTAACTTATACTCTACGGGGTCTTCAATAGTAACAATATTTTTGCTGGGGCCCTTTATTTCATTTAATATGGCATACAAGGTAGTGGTCTTACCGCTGCCGGTTGGCCCGGTCAGGAATATCAACCCGTAAGGAGTAACAATGCTTTTACGGATAAGTTCCAGCTGTTTAGGGTCAAAACCTAATTGATTTAAATCCAGGACGACCTGGCTGCGGTCAAGTAAGCGCATGGCTACTTTCTCGCCGTATATTGTAGGTATACTGGAAACACGGATATCTATGGGCTTGTCTCCGATTTTCACTAAAAACGCGCCGTCCTGAGGCAGGCGTTTCTCGGCAATATCCAGTTTGGATAAAATCTTGATGCGCGAGACAATCGGCAGGTGCAAGTGCTTGGCTGGAGGAGGTATTTCGTATAATTTACCGTCAATGCGGTATCTTAAAGATATCTTATCCTTAAACGGCTCAATATGGATATCTGAAGCGCGCTCGTCAATTGCCTGCCGGATAATCAAGTCCACTAATTTTACTACCGGAGCTTCTTCTGCCCGGGCAACTAATTTATCTAAACTCAACTCCTGATCAGCATTACCCTCTGCTACTGCGGCCTCAGAAGTCAATTCAGCAGGAGAGACATCATAGCTGGCTTCTACCGCCTGCTTAAACATCGCGGATTTACCGTAAAAACCCTCAATCGCCTTAAGGATATCGGATTTGGTAGCTATAACCGGGTTAACCTTACAATTAGTCAATCTCCCTAAATTATCAATGAGTATTAAATCCAGCGGGTCCGACATAGCTACGGTTAGAGAGCGTAAAGTACGCGATAAAGGAAGGACGGAATTCTTCAGGGCAAAGTCGTGCGGGATAAGCCGCTCAAGGCCCTGGTCCATTGCCGGCTTAAGCATTCCCGTAACAAAAGAAAAATACGGGACATTCAGCTGTTTGCCTAAAACTGCCACCATCTGGTCTTCTTTGACCATGCCCAGCTTGATCAGAGTTTCCCCCAACCGCCCGCCTTCCTGGCGCTGAGCGGCAACGGCCTGCTCTAACTGGGCTTCGGTAATCAAGCCTTCCTTAACCAGCAATTCGCCTAATTTCAGGTATTTGTCTTTATCCAACATAGATAAAAAAATAATTTAGCGCTTTATCTCAAAATTATTCAAGTAGGCGCTGATACTCTGCTGCCGCGTAAGCGCAATGGCCCGGGTTTGTTCCCTTAATGGCAGGGCTGCTTTTTTAATCGGGACTGAATTGGATCTTGTATGTCTTATAATATGCGGGGTGATAAAAACCAGCAGCTCACGCTCAATATTAGGGCTGACGTTCTTGTGCCTGAATAAGGCGCCTAATATGGGGATATCCCCTAAAAAAGGAAGCTTGGTTATAACTGTTGACTGCTGGTTACGGATCAAGCCTCCGAGGACAATTGTCTCTCCGTCACGCACGCGCACAACATTCTTAGTGCTGCGCGTTTCAGGGTTGACAAAAGTATAAGTCTTGGTCGTATCGCTGCCGGCGGCAAATGATGACTTGGTGGAAGAGGCCTCCGTCACCTGAGGATAGATAAACATAGTTATCTCCTGGGATTCCAGGTCAATCTGGGGAGTTACCCGTAAGGAAACCCCGGTCTGATACCTCTCCGCGGTTACCGTGGTTGAAGAAGATGTGCCTGTCCCCTGCTGGACACTGCTTACGCCGATAGCTTCATCAGTAGTAATTTTAATCTCGGCAGTTTCGTTATTTAAAGTAAGGATCCTGGGCCGGGCCAGAAATTTGGTATCGGTCTGTGTCCTTAAAAAATCCAGTTGTATATTGTAAATACTTGTGCCGTTATTGCCATTACTGATATCTATTGTTCCGCCGGTGATAGTCTTAGTAACATCCTTACCAGAATACATGCTCGGGGTAAAAGGGAATGCGCTGCTGATGCTTGCGCCTGTCCAGGCCATGCTAAAAGGAGTCTGCCCGAATTTAAAACCTATGGTATCCACTATGCTTTTATTCACATCCAGCATCTCTACTTCCAGCATAACCTCCGGTACAGGGACATCCAGGGAAGCAATGACCCGGGCAATAACCTCCATCCGGATGGGTATATCCGTAACCGTAATGCTATTAGTGCGAAAATCTTCAATAAGCGAACCATCCTTGCTCAAAAGCTTCTTTACCACCTCCGTAAGGCCCGCTTCCGAGGCAGCCTTCCATTTACCGCCTTCCGTGCTATCCCCTGAGCTGCTTGATGAAGATGAACTGCTTGATGAGCTAGACTCACTGCTTAAATAATCTTTCATCTCTTCCTTCAACTGGGAAGAAGAAACAGTGGCGTATTTCAGGTAGAAAACTCTGGTCACTGTCTGCGTTGTCGGCTTGCCCCAGTCATTCACAATAAAAACGCTGGCCTCCTGGTCTAAATCATAGGAAAGGTTGTTGGCTTTGAATATCTTATCCATCGCTTCCTGCAAAGGCACCTTATCCATATAGAGAGTCATTTTTCTGTCCTGAACCGCTTCCGAAGCGATGAAATTCAGGCCGGACTGGATAGAGAGCAGCTTCAATATGTCCTTTAAGGACGCGTCCTGCAGGTCCATGGATATAAATATGTTTTTATACGCCGCTAAGGGCGGCCCTTCTAACGCGTTCAATTTAGGGATCAAGGTAAAGTTAAACAAAGCAAAGATAAAAACAAAGAACCTAAGATTAATCTTCATAACTTCCTCCTTTTATTTTGCTGCTGGTTGCTGACCGCTGACAACCACGGGGGACAATATATATTCCTGGCCGGCAAAAAGCACAGTTACGCCCTCTTTGCCTATTTCTATAATCTTAGCCTCCCCCAACATATCGCCTTTTTTTACTACCTGATTATTTATAATTGCCTGCGGGAAAACTCCTCCCCAAACTAAACCTTGCACCGTAAAATTAGGGAGCACCTTCTCGCGCTCCGGGACAGCCGTAGAGGTGATTTTTTTCTCCGTAACTAACGGCCAAAAAGGATCCCTTGTACCTTGGGCCTTATAGGTTACTTTAGGGCGGTTAATCACCCCCTGCTGGCCGGGGCTATTTTTTTCCGGCGCCTGGGAATCTGTTTGCGCGGCGCTTAAAGGCTCGCTATAACACGCTCCCATGATCAACAAGCCTGTCCAAAAAATAATTAAACCAGGAAACTTTTCCATTCTTAGCATTAGTTTATGGCGCTCACCGAGCTTATCTTTAAGTCAGCCGTTAACCCTTTCTCATCCGGTGCGGCTTGGGAGCTTATAACAATATTATCTACCGTATAAACATTACTGGAAGATTCTACGCCGCTGATGAACCTGCCCAGGGCATCATAGCCAGGCGCGTTAACACTAACCTCAAAAACATCTTTAGTATAATCCGCTCCCGGTAATTCTTTGCGGGGCGGCTTAAGGGATAAAACCTCTACTCCCGCGCCCTTGGCGATATCGCTGATATTGCCCATAACCAGGCTCGCTTCTTTCTTGGTGAGCAATTTCTTATACTCCTTGATGCGTCCTTCCAGCTGATTTATCTTTAGCAATTCACCGCTCTTTTTACCTTCTTCGCTTATCTTCGCCTTCAGGGAGGCAATCCGGGCCTGGCTGCCCTTGTGGATATTTCCGGCAACGATCAAGAAGACGATAATCACTCCGATATTTACAGCCTTATTCCTATATTTATCAAGCAATTCTACTGGGTTCATATTATTTCCCTTGGTTAACCTTACTGGAAATCACAAAAGTAGTTACCCGGTTGCCCGCAAATAAACCGTGATCTACAGAGACTCTTATATCCTTAAAATATCTGGTAAACGCAGGGTTCTTATTTAAATTACTAAAAAACTTATTTATGGCCTGGAATTCATTATTGCCGCTATTCAGATAAGACATGCCTTCTAGGACAAGATCCGCGCCGGCAGCTTCTTCTTTTTTCAAAGAAATCCGGGTCAGCCATACTCCCGGCGGAAGGGCGGCCGGAATAACATTCAATACCTCCGTAACATACAGCTGTTTATTAATCAGGTTATCCAGGTTAACTATGGTCTTTCTATCTTTTACGCTGGTCGCCCGAAGCGTTTCATAGCTTGTGCCCGGGCTAAGCCTGGTAAGCTGGGCCCATTTGCTGGTTAGCTGGCCCAGATCTTTCTTCAGGGAAACCTCCCTGCTGATCCCATAAATTAAAACCGCGGCACAGATTAATACGCCCGCGATAATAAGGCGCAGGTCTAATTTTATTTTATTAAAGAAATTTACTAACTCCAGGCGTATCCTTGTACCATCTACCTTGGCTTCTCTGAATTTACTTTCCACTAGATTGAGCCTTACCTTGATGCCCACCCTTCTGGAGATGGCCGTGCCGTAGCTCTTCGTAAAACTTGAAGAAAAAGCCATGGGGCTGCCGACGGTCTTGATAACATCAATAAATTTACTGGCGAGGCCCAATTCATTCAGGAATACTTCAATTTCCTGGCGCAGCTCCACATTGGACATGATAAATATATTTTTTAAGGATTTAGAGGGAAACTTACGGTGGTAATAATCCAATGACACGCGGATCTCTGATTTTAATTTTTCCATAGAAAATACCGGTACGCTTGGTTCCAGGTCGTCAAAATCACCCACCGGGGCGCTACCTAAATTTATATCGCGGTTAAATAAAGGAAAGCCGTTTTCTAAAACCAAAAAATTAATCTCTTCTAACCCCTGGGAGTCAAAACAGAGGATCCCGGTTATGCCGTTTTCATTCAGCTTGACCAACCTTAAAATCCTTAAGATACTAAAGCCGGAATATTCTATAGAGCTTATCTTTATATTCAGCGGCTTAAGAATGGAGATATACCTGTCAAAGGTATCCTTTTTCACTCCCATAAAAAGGACGATATTGGTCCGGCTTGCCCGGTCTAATTCTACCTGATAATCCGTGATCAGGTCTTCGATCTTAAAGGGTATATATTTTTTTACTTCAAAATTTATGGCGTTCCTTAATTCTTCCCTGGGTAATATCGGGATCTCGAAGGTCCGGATAATCAAATCCTTTCCCGAAAGACAAATCATGGCCTGCTTAGCCTCAATTTTATTCCTTCTAAAGGCTTCATTAAAAGCAGCGGCCAACTTTACTTCCGCAGGCACCTTTTCCTCTAACTCATTACCGCCGATCTCGGAAAAAGGTATCTGAATGCTGCTCACCAGCTTATTCCCCCTGGTTTCAGAGACATCAATAATCTTTGGCCCAAAATATATCCCTAAATCACTCATTGGTTTTCCCCTGTCTTAGGCAGGCGCTTACTGCTTTGCAGCCAGTTATCCACATCTTTACGGTCGAATCTCCAGACGCCTCCCACTTTTATTCCGGAAATTTTACCCTGGCTCAACCAATTATAAATGGTTTGCTTTTTAAGCTTCAGGTAATCCGCTAATTCGTCAATATCTATAAGTCTGGTCATAGTTCTTCCTTAAACTACTATAAACAATAATGGATTAAATTAAAACATAAAAGCTTTATCTTGTCAAGTGTTTTTTTACATAGACTTACCTAAACTTACCGGAAAGAGGCAAAAGAACGTCGGGAAGGCTCCCAATATGCCGCGAGGGAGTATAACAAATTTACTTAGACTATAATAGACTTACCGGGAAAAAAGATAAAATAGCTTGCGGGTGAACTCAAGGGGTATAAGTATAATCAGTTTTTATATTTACCTGGGTGACATTACCCATTAATAAAAGATTATCCGCTGCGTCACGGGGAAAAATAGTAACCAGGATATTATAAGGAATATCGCTGTCCGTAGGTATCGTATAAGTATAAGGGGGAGTCCCGCCTAAACCCGTACAATTTCCATAACAGGCATACCTGCGGGTACCGTCACCGGAATCGTCAGAGCTCCAAGTCCCCTGCCTGAGCATATCCAGGGCATAATTCATCATTCCCCGGGCAGCATAATATGCTTTGATTCGGCTCACTTGATGGGTAGTTAAGCGGAATTGATTAGAAACAAGACCTAATATAACTCCTGCCAGGATAGTAACGACGAGTATAGTTGCTAAGACGATCAGCAACACAACCCCTTTTCTGGCAGTAGAACATTTAAGCATCTTTTCTTAAAGATACCCGGTAGTCGTTGCCTACCCGTTGCAGGAGTACGTGGCCTTCTCTGGCCAGCCAGCCCAGGCTCATAAGGACATTATCCCGGGATTTATCTATCCCTTTGGCCAACTCAGTTAAAGTAACCTCCCCGCGCTGGTCCAAAAAATGCCATATGTCTCCGGCAACTATCCCAATCTCTGTAATCATTTTCTCCTCCAGGATTTCATTTTATAAGAAATACGCCTCCTGTCAACTGTTTTTATTCCCTGCTTTTCCTGATCCGGTTGAGCCGCTCCTCGGCATATTTGGATTCCTGGATATTCATCTTGACTATCTTATCATAGCTATCCAGCGCTGCGTGAGTATCCCCTCTATCCTCATAAATCTGGCCTAAACGGAGCAGGGCATTTGCCGCAATTGGATTGTTCTCCTGACCGGATAATCTAACTGTTTCCGAATATTCTTTTACCGCTTCCTCTAGCCTGCCTTGAGCCTCCAGGACCTCAGCTATTTTAAGGCGGATTCCGGCTAACTCCTGGCCAGCAGCTACTTCCAGGCCCTTATGGTAATAATCCAGGGCGCTAGCGTAATTACCTGTTTTAAAAAATACTCCGGCCATGGCGACAGCTGCCTTGAATTTAATATCCGGCTTGTTTAAATCCCAGGCTTTCTTAAGATCGCGCAGAGCTTCCCGGGGCTGGCCGCCATCAATAAAAATCAAGCCTAAGGCATAATAGGCATCAGCCAATAGGTCGCTATTAGGAAAATCTTGCACCAGCGATAAAAAATACCTGGCTGCCAAGACCGGTTCACTATGCTGGTAATAATAGCTGCCCAGCCACCAGATAATCTCGGGGGTAAAGATAGCATCCGGATATTTAGAACGTAAGGCCTTAAACCTCTTTAAGGCCTCCTTTTCTTCTCCTGACTGGTAAAAACAATCCGCTATGCCGTATTCGGCTTTTTGGATCAGTTCCGTATCCTGTTCAGCCGCCCGGATAACTTCTTTAAAAGACCTCCTGGCAGCCGTATAATCACCCAGATTATAGAAACAATTCCCTAAAAGGTAGAGTGCCTTAGGCCTTAATCCGCTTTCTCTAAATCCGTCCTGGAACTTTTCCAGGCTCAAAATTGCCTCCTTATAATGGGCATCTTTAAAACCTGCCACGCCCAACTGGTAACAGGCATAATCGCTATACGGGCTAGCCGGGTAAATCTGCAATACTTCCTGATATGACTTTTGCGCTTTTAGATAATCTCCGGACTCCTGGTAAATATCGCCGATCTGACAGAGGGCGCTTACTTTCAGCTGCAGATCATTGCTTGTAGCGGCTACCTTGCGAAATTCTTTTACCGCTGCTTGCGCATCTCCCTGCTTCAATATAGACCAGCCTAAATTATAGTATAATTTATCGGCGATCTGGCTGGAAAGGCCCTGGAGATCTACCTCAGATAGCGCTTCCTGGTAGGCCCGGGATGCTTCCTTATAATCCGCCAGATTATAAAAAGCATCGGCTTTGCCTATATAGGCCTGGGCTAGAATTAAAGGATCACCGGCCTCGGATAAGAGCTGTTCATATATTTTTTTAGCTTCATTTACCCGGTTAGTCTCCATCAAGAGAATGGCCCTGCCTAAGCATAGAATATCCCGGCTCCTTTTCTCCAGAAACTTCTGTTTTATCGACCAGAAAATATCTTCCGCTTCCTTATAGCGCTTTAATTTAAGGTAGGCCCAGGCCAGGTCCAATTTAATCAGTTCCTGCATTTTTTCATCGGGATTAGCGGCTAAAGACCTGGTATAAGCTTCTAGCGATTCACTAAAATTATCTAAATAATAATTTGCTTCCCCTAAATAAAAATAAAGGTAAGAGCTGCGCAGGCTATCTTTGGGAAAGAGCTCGAGCAAGGGGCCGATCTTGCTCTTAAGGCTGGAGTAATCTTTTAAGTTGTATAAACATTCTGCCATTTTAAACGCGGCGTCTTTACCCTGCGGTTCCCGGGGGAATTTTTCCGCCAGAGTTTGAAAATAACCCAGGGCCTCCTGAAATTTATGCTCCTGGAATAAACACCAGCCGATAGAATAATAGGCGATCGGCACATAAGAAGAATTGGGAAATTCCTGGATTATTTTTTTATAATAAACAGCGGCCTGGGCAAAATCATCTCCTTTAAGATGGACTTCGGCCATCCAATAATAGACAGCGTCACTGATGCCTTTAGCTTTAGGGTTTTTTAAGAGTGCTTCAAATTTATTTAAAGCTTGCGTAAACTTATTTTGCTGGAAATAACACTCTCCGGCCAAGAGATCCGCTTCCGGCCCACGGAGAGAATCCGGATAAGTATTCAAAAAGCGCTCCAGGAGCCCGAGGCTTACTTCATAAAAGCCATCCTCAAAGGCCTTTTTAGCCATAAAAAGCGTCTCTTCCTCTTTAAGGCTAGCTGCTATTTCCTGGGCGGGCAATTGCGCTGAAGAAAATAATACCAATAAAATAGCTAGAAATATCTTTCTTCCGGGCATCTTCAACATAGTAATGCCTTTTTTAGAAACCGGGCTGTGTAGGATTTTTGATTAGGGATAAGTTCTTCCGGGCTCCCGGAGGCGACCAGCTCTCCTCCTTTATCCCCGCCTTCCGGGCCTAAATCAATGATATAGTCTACGCTTTTAATCACTTCTAAGTTATGCTCGATGATGACCACGGTATTGCCTTTATCCACTAACCTTTGCAATACATTGATTAACCTGGCGACATCGGCAAAATGCAGGCCCGTGGTCGGTTCATCAAGTATATAAAGCGTCTTTCCCGTCGCGCGCTTGCTTAATTCGCTGGAGAGCTTAATCCTCTGCGCCTCGCCGCCGGAGAGCGTGGTCGCGGACTGCCCCAGCTGTATATACCCCAGGCCCACATCATAAAGATAGGAAAGCGTATTATTTATTTTTGGGATATTACTAAACAGCTCCAGTGCCTCTTCCACGGTCATCTCCAGGGCCTGGGCGATAGACTTGCCCTTATACTTTATATCCAGGGTTGCTTCATTAAACCTTAAACCCTTACAGATAGCGCATTTTACATAGACATCCGGCAGGAAATGCATTTCAATCTTCTTTATCCCGTCACCCAGGCAGGCCTCGCAGCGGCCGCCCTTAACATTAAAAGAAAACCTCCCCGGAGAATAACCGCGCACGCGCGACTCAGGAAGCCGGCTGAATATATCACGGATATGGCCAAAGACCCCCGTATAGGTAGCCGGATTAGAGCGCGGGGTCCGGCCGATCGGCGACTGGTCAACTTCAATCACCTTATCAATAAATTCTGCCCCGCTAAGCTTTTTGAACAGGCCCGGCTTTTCTTTGGACTTGTAAATCTTTTGCGCCAGGGCCCGGTATAATATTTCGTCAATAAGCGTGGACTTTCCCGAACCGGATACGCCGGTAACTCCAATAAAGGTGCCTAAAGGAAACTTAACGTCAATATTTTTAAGATTGTGCTCAGTGGCGCCTTTTATCTCCAGGAATTTTTTATCCTGCCAGCTCCTCCTGGCCACAGGTAGTTCTATTTTTAATTCCCTTCTCAGGTATTTAGCCGTCAGGGAATGCCGGTCTTTTAAAAGTTCTTCCTTGGCCCCCGCAAAAACCACTTCTCCTCCGTGCCTGCCTGCACCGGGGCCTAAATCTACGATGTAATCGGCGCTTAGTATGGTCGCCTCGTCATGCTCAACCACCAACAGGGTATTCCCTAAATCCCTTAATGCTTTAAGGGTTTTAAGCAATTTGGCATTATCCCGCTGATGCAAGCCAATACTCGGCTCATCTAATACATATAATACGCCGACCAGGCCCGAACCAACCTGCGTGGCCAGGCGAATCCTCTGCGCCTCGCCGCCGGAAAGAGTCGCGCTCTTTCTGTCTAAAGTAAGGTAATCCAGGCCCACATCAATACAGAACTTTAGCTTCTGGGTTATCTCCTTTAAGGCCTGATACGCAATCAACCTTTCTTGCGCGTTCAATTCAAGGTTAGTCAAGAACGCGTGCGCCTCTTGAATAGACATCCGGGTTATTGCCCAAATATTCTTCTGATGAATTCTGACTGCTAAACTCTCTTTTTTAAGCCGGGCACCTTTACACGCAGGACAGGCAGAGGAAGACATGAACCTGGAGATTTCCTCTTTCAGGTAATCGCTCTCGGTTTGGCGAAACAGCCTTTCTAAATGCGGGATGACCCCCTCAAACGGCTTATTGCCCACGAATTCCTCTGAGCCATAGAGTACCGCCTGTTGAATATCTTTGGGCAATTTATTAAAAGGCGTATCTAAATCAAAATGCAGCTGCACAGCTAATTCGCGGATCAGCCAGCGGTAATAAAGGATATAACCCCGGCCTCCTCTTTTCCAGGCCGCAATTGCCCCTGCGTTTATAGATTTATTTTTATCGGGGATAACCAGATCCGGGTCAAATTTAATTTTGGTTCCCAGGCCGTTACACTCAATACATGCCCCATAAGGAGAATTAAATGAAAAGATGCGCGGTTCAACTTCGGCGTAATTTACCCCGCACTTAGCGCAGGCGTATTGCTCATTAAAAACTAAATCCTGCTCTTTAGCGCGGATAATCACCACACCCTTACCCGCCTTTAGCGCTGTCTCCAGCGAATCCGTAAGCCTGTTTTTTATACCCTCTTTTAAGGTCAACCGGTCTACCACTACTTCTATATTGTGGGCCTTATATTTGGCTAACTTAATTTTCGCGGGCAGTTCATAGATTTTAGCGTCAACCCGGCAGCGCACAAAACCGGATTTCTGGATCCCGGAAAATATGTCCTTATGTTCGCCCTTCCTCCCGCGCACCAGGGGCGCCAGGAGCTGGATCTCCGTGCCTGGAGGCAGAGAGATTATTTTTTCCATGATCTCCTGCGCACTCTGCCGCTCTATCGGCTGGCCGCAGCGATAACAATAGATTTTACCGATACGGGCAAAAAGAATCCTTAAATAATCGTAAATCTCGGTCTGGGTTGCTACTGTTGAGCGGGGATTACCTCCGGCTGACCTCTGCTCAATAGCGATAGTAGGCGAGAGGCCGGATATATATTCCAGATCGGGCTTCTGCAGCTGCTCTAAAAATTGCCGGGCATAACTGGAGAGGCTCTCTACAAACCGGCGCTGGCCTTCGGCGTAAATAGTATCAAAAGCCAGGCTGGATTTACCCGAACCGGATAAACCGGTGACCACAATCAGGCTATTGCGCGGAAGCGTAAGGCTTATATTTTTTAAATTGTGCTCCTTAGCGCCGCGAATGACGATGGCTTCACTTTGCATGCTTAATCTCTTTTGTCCGCTTAATGTTATTAGTTAAAAGGAATGATCTGCTTAGCCCGGAGAAGGAAAAAACTCGTGGGATCATAAATACCCTCTCCGACAAACAGATGATAAAAATTAAGACAATCAAAAAACGCTAACAGGATTACCAGGGCAAAAGTTAATTTCATGGCCCCCTGCGGATAAGCCCGCTCTGCTATCTTATTGAGCATAAGCAGGGAGAACAGGCGCATCGGCGTATCTAAAATAATCATATAACGCACGTTTTTTAGAAAAATAGTGAAGATGATAAAAGTAAGCACAAAAACAAAAATGAAATAGCGGGATAATGCATCTTCCTGTCTATGAAAAAAAAAGTTAAAGATAAAACCGATAGTTAAAATAACAACCCACGGGGAAAGCAGCATAAAATCTATCAAGTAGCGGTACCACGGCCCGGAGCAGAACAAGGCCGCATAAGAATCAGCCGGTAGGGGGATTAATACGATTCTGATAATATCCGGCATATACGGTAAAGCGCCGCTTACCAGGTAAACCAGGCCCCCCAGGGCAAGCGGGAGAGACAAAAGAAACGCAATCTCTTTTAAGGGTATTTTATTTCTATAGATAAACCTGTCCGCTAAAAAATAGGATAAAAAAACGAAAATCAAGAATAGCGAAGTTTCTTTAATGAGAATAATACACGTATATACGGCAATAAAAAGAAGGCCTTTTAGCCTGTTCCTGTTTTTTAAAAAATCCCAGAATAACCATACCGCTAAGATGGAAAATAAGTTTATAGCACTTTCCATAAGCGCACGCCTGGCCATAGCCAGCTGTAGCGGCGAAAAGGCCAGAAGAATAACCAAGAGCAGGGCAAATTGCTCTCCCAGGTATTTCCGGGAAAAATAATAGGAAAAAAATAAAAAAAGCACAAAGCAAAACAGCGATAAATAAGCTAAATTCAACAAAGAATAACCCAGTATTTTTAACCAGGCTGCGGATAAGATTATAAAACCGATCCTCAAAGGATGAGGATGGAACCAATTCGGCTGGTCAGCTATAAATTCCTGAAAAATGCCGGTTAGTCCGCTCAGGCCTTTTTCGCCCAGGCAAGTTGCATATTTTAAGTAGCATCCCTCGTCATACTCCGAAAAAAAATGCACTTGCCCGAAAGTAGATAAAATCAGGGTTACGGCCAGGACAATAATTGCTACCCCCAGCAATCTAAAGGTTAATTCTTTCGTCATCATGTATGTTTGGAGAAGCCCCTGTAAATATTTAGCTAAAACTTAATTTACAGGGGCTTCTTTTTTGCCAGTTCTTATCTTTTTTTCTTTTTACCGCCTCTTTTCATCTTGGCGCAGGAAACATCGCCTTTTTTGTCCAAGAAATAAAGGTAGCCTTCTTTTCTCTTGATACCGCACTTGGCTACCTTCTTCGGGCTGCCTCCCTTTTTCGCGCCCCTGGCCATCTTAGCACAGGAGACGTCACCTTGTTTGTCAATGTAATAGAGGAAACCCTTCGCTCTCTTTATCCCGAGTTTCACTAATTTCTCTGCCATATTCTTATTCACCCCCCTTCTTATCGTTCGTTATTTGTTATCTTCATCACGTGCCAATCTCTATCGGATGCAGGATCTGCTTTAATACGGCGATTGCAGAAAGGACTGCTAAATAGCTTGTTTTAGGATTAGCCGGATGCAAGACGTTTTCGGTACGCGTCGTGATATTACCGGCAATAGACTCAACCCTTACCTCGTGTATATTCCTGGTAACTTTAGGAGAAGCAATAATCCTGACCCTGGTCTTATTTAGGCCTATCCCGGCCAGGCTCAATACTGCGGCAACATTTATATTTTGCGGAAAATATTTGACTGCCGCGGCCGCTTTCCCCGAAAACAATACGGTATCTTTCTTTATTTTATTTAAATTTATCCCTTTATCTTCTATGTACTTGACCCCTTTAAAAGAAATCGGATTCTTAATCGTAGTAAGGATGACCCTGTTTATCCTTTCCGTATTTGCCGCTTTTAATCCGTCAATACCGCAAAGGGCTCCACTGGGGATATAAACTTTTGCGCGCTTACTTTTAGCCAATGCCGTTAGTTGAATAAAACGGCCAGCTAGCCCGCCGACGCTCATAATCATCGCATCCTTACCCGCGGATAAAACTTCTTTAGCAATATCCCAGGAAACTTTTGCTGATGAAGCCTCAATTATCAATCCTGATTTTCCGAGTAACTGCTTCCGGTTATCCGTCGCCAGGCCAGGCCGGCCGGATAATTTTTTGGATAATCTCCTGGCTTTATTATTATCTATATCGAAGAGCGCACAGAGCTTTGCCTCCCGCTTGAATTCTTTGACAATTACTCCGGCTAGAGAACTGCCGATTGCGCCGCAACCAACGATCCCAATTTTTAATTTTTTCATAGCTCCTTACCTAGGGACGGTTCTCAAGCCAAAGCAAAAGCGTCCCCTATCTGGGGACGCTTTCAGATTGAGTTGAGAACCGTCCCTGAAAGTTGTCAATTAAACGCGTAGGCCCAATCCTTACGGCTAAAGCAATTAAGTATTCGCCGGAAATTTTCCTGACCGGTTTAAGGCTTTCCGCATCAACAATGGCAATATAATCAATCCCGGCGTTTTTTTTCTGGTTAATCAACCGCCTCATTCTGCTGATAATCCTGGAGGCATCTCTGGCCCCGGATCGGATCAACAACTTAGCTAGATTTAACGCGGCGGATAATACTGATGCCTCCTTCCTCTCTTTGCTATTCAAATAGCTATTCCTTGAACTTAAGGCCAATCCGTCCTTCTGGCGCACCGTCGGCATTATTTTTACCCTAACCGGAATATTCAAATCTTTGACCATCCTCCTGACGATAATTGCCTGCTGCGCATCTTTTTGGCCAAGATAAATGCTATCCGGCTGGATGATATTAAGAAGCTTGGCCACTATGGTCGCAACGCCCCGGAAATGCCCGGGCCGCGATTTTCCGCAAAGGGCTTCGCTTAGCCTTTCAACATTGACATAGGTAGAAAATCCTTCCCTATACATCTCCTTTGTACGGGGAAGGAAAACAAAATCTACTCTTTCTTTACGGCAAAACGCCAGATCTTTATTCAGCGCTCGCGGGTATTTTTTGAGGTCTTCCTTAGGCCCGAATTGCGTTGGATTGACAAAAATACTCACTACGACAATGGCATTCTCTTTACGCGCCTGGCGGATAAGGCTTAAATGGCCCGCGTGCAAAGCGCCCATCGTCGGGACAAACCCGATTGCCTTACCTGCTGACCTGAACTTTTTTAGACTTTTATATAAAACTGCCGGTGACTTTACTGTCTTCATATGATTTTTAACAAAGGCCCGCTTACAAAATCACGGACAAACATACGCGGATGGGGAACAAGCAGCTTTTTCTCCCGGATAACCCTCTCTCCGTAAAGCAAGATATCCAGGTCTATTGTCCGCGGAGCATTGCGCACGCTTTTTTTACGCCCTAATTCTTTTTCAATGGTTTTTAATGCTCTAAGGAGTTTTAAAGGAGTAAGGCCTGTCTGTATCTTTAAGGCGGCGTTCAAAAATTTCGGCTGGCCAGGCGGGCCTCCGACAGGTTCAGTCTGGATAAGCGCAGACCTTTTAAGCACTTTGGTGTTTTGCAAAAGGTTTACCTTCTTTACGGCTTGTTTTATCTGCAACCTCCTATTGCCCATGTTTGCACCTACGCCTAAATAACATATTTCCATAAATGCCCTCTTACCTAACCCGCCAGCAGCGCAGGGAACAAAAGACTAAATTTTTTTTAACCTCTCCAGCGCTTCTCTTATACGTTCTTTGCTGACGGTAAGCGCCATACGGATATAGCCCTCGCCGCACCTGCCGAATCCCACCCCGGGGGTAACTACGATATTTGCTTTCTCTAATAGAACCCCGGCAAATTTTATAGAGTTTGTCGCCTTAGGGACTTTTATCCAGACATAGAAAGTTGCTTTAGGGCGGTGCGCCTTCCAGCCTAATAAATCTAAGCCTTCCATTAAACAATCACGCCGCTTTCGATAAAGGTTGCACATACTTTTGACATATTCCTGCGGGCCGCTAAGTGCGGCTACCCCGGCGGATTGCACCGCCGAGAAAATTCCGGAATCAATATTAGATTTTACCTTAGCCAAGGCAGCAATTAATTTCGCATTTCCGCTGGCCCAGCCCAGGCGCCAACCGGTCATATTGTAAGTTTTAGATAACGAATGGAACTCCAGGGAGACTTCCCGCGCCCCCTCTAGCTCCAGGATGCTTAAGGGCCGGTATCCATCATAGCTTATTTCCGAATAAGCCAGGTCCGAAACGATAATAATTTTGTTTTTGCGGGCAAAGGCAATCAATTCTTTATAAAAAGCCTTTTCGGCAGTCGCCGACGTAGGATTATTGGGATAATTAACAAAGATTATTTTTGCTTTTTTACGCACGCCCAAAGGTATTTTCTTAAGTTCAGGCAGAAAGGAATTTTCTTCCCGCAGCGGCAAAGAATAGGGTTTTCCCCCGGCCAAAATAGTCCCTCCTTTATAAGGAGGATAACCGGGGTCAGGTACCAGGGAATAATCCCCCGGGTTTAGAAAAGCCAGGGGGAAATGCGCCAAGCCCTCTTTTGAACCGATTAACGGCAAAATTTCGGAATCAGGATTAAGCCCGACGCCAAACCTATCCTGATACCAAACCGCAATTGCCCGGCGCAAAGCCGGCAGACCCTGGTCTAACGCATAACGGTGATTAAGCGGATCAAGCGCTGCCTGGTCTAAAGCTTCAATTATATGCCTGGGCGTCGGCTGGTCAGGATCGCCTATGCCTAGATCAATAATGTCCCGGCCGGCGGCGCGGGCCTTTCTTTTAGCCTTATCGATTTCCAAAAACAAATACGGAGGTAAATCCTGTAATTTTTTAGATAGTTTAAACATATTCTCCCTCTACTTTAGTACATCCTGCATTGAATATAACCCGGCGGGCTTGCCCAAAACCCACTTGGCCGCTTTTAAAGCCCCTAAAGCAAATAAATCGCGTGAATGCGCCTGATGTTTTATCTCAATGCGTTCGGAATTTCCGCAAAATATGACCGTATGGTCTCCTACAATATCTCCCAGGCGGATAGAATGCGCGGGTATTTGTTTTCCGGCAACCTCACTCAAAATTTCTACCAATTTTTTAGCTGTCCCGGAAGGCGCGTCTTTTTTTGTTTTATGATGCGCCTCCAGGATTTCCATACTATAATCCGGGCCTAGTTTCCCGGCGATCTGCGGCAATAGCGCGAATAAAACATTTACGCCGATAGCCATATTCGGGCTGAACACTATGGGCACGACCCGGGAGACCTCTTCAACTTTTTTAACTTGAGTATCGCTTAAACCCGTCGTCCCCAGGATAAGCGCTTTTTTATACTTAGCCGCATAATCAAGGTTTATTTCAGCTGCTTCAGGAACGCTAAAATCCACCAGTGTATCAATAAGAAATAACCCGTCGGCATTGGAAGATATTTTTAACTTGCCGATATCCTTGCCTATGGCCGGAGTCCCTTTTTTCTCCAGGGCCAGGGTCAGCTCAAAATCCGGATCGCGCGACGCCAATTCAAAAATACGCCTGCCCATCTTTCCGCAAACACCAGTAATCCCTAATTTTATCATTGCCGCCTTCTCCTTACTTAGCGTTCCAATTAATCTTATATAAGTATATACGCATGCCCGTTTCTTTATTTTCTTCCTGTTCGACGAGCTGAAAATGCTGCAGCCCCTTGCCTTTCATAAAATATAACTTAATCAGCATACTGCGCGCTAAGCGCTTATCCATTAAAATTGCTTCATAGGTATCTCTGCTCTCTAAGAATAAAAGAGAATATCCGCTGTCTCCTTTAAGCGCCTTTTCTTTTATTCTCTCCTGGGTAATAAAAATTATTTCCCCCGGGATTATCCACTTTTGAGGCAGGTCCTGCCTGTAAAAAAAACTGGAGCTGCCTTTATCCACTAATAAGCCGTTGTTGAAAAGCACTATTTTTCCGTCTTTAGCGCCGGACCTTTGCGCCGAAGTGTGGCTATACAACCGGTATCTTTCACTCGAAACCCAGTCCAACGGCCTTTGCCTGCTGGTCAACCACATTTTTTGATAAAGGGACTCGGCCTGGGCCTTAGAGTAACCAAACTTTTTGCCGGCATAATTTACGAATTTGACTTTATCCGCCGTTTCCATATTCAGCCATAAATCCAATTTTTTGAAATCCCAATTTGCCAAAGTACAAAAAACCTCAACCAGGTTCAAGAGCCCCCCGTCCACCAGCAAGTAAGCAGGGTGCTTAGGCTCATAGACGAGGCCAAGGATCTTATCTATAAGCTTTTTATCGTCTGTATACCCGCCTAATAAGGAGCGGCCGCCATCTTTATCGCAGAGCAGCATCTTATTGATTAAGCCAAACGCCGTTAATTTTTCCCCGCCGGTAAGTTTTAATAACTCTTCAAATCCCCGCGTATTGCCGGCGTTCAACATCCGCAATATCCCCAGCGCTTCTTTTTCATTATCCGACATAAAGAAGCGCGCAGTCCAGTAGGCCACCGGCGTAAAATTATATTGCGGGCAATGCAGGGTAGCGCGCCCGGCAATACTCATAATAAAATCCCCGGGATCCCAGTAAGTGCTAATAACCGCATCCGGCGGAGTTGTCTTCTTTATCTTTACCAGCATCTGCTCCCAGGTATTATTCAAAATGGGCAGGAATACCTCCCTGGATGCGGCACGTACGGGTATCAGGCAGCCTACCAGGAATATGCCGCTTAACAGGGCGGCATAGGCCCGCTGGTTAATTTTACGCAAGAAAATAATTTTATATTTTTGCCTAGACATAAAATCCCTCAAGGTATCTAGGAATGCCCCGAAGAAAATGCCTATCGGCACAGCCAGGAATATAATAAACCTCTTGGAGAGAGAGGTCAGGATAAGCGTTACCAGCAGCCATACGGTTAAAACGGATAACAAAAAACTTTTTTCTGAAAAATGAACCAGGAGCCTTTTTTTAATAATCAGCGCTAAAACCCCCAGCAGTCCGCCGCATAAAATAAGGCCTCCCCCCAACCCGCCTTTGATATAAACGGCTCCGGAGCTGTTTAATTCCTGTATGGAAAATGCCATATTGGGCCAAAAATTAGCCATGGCCAAACTTTGCCGCGTTGACAAAATTGAAAACGGCCCTGAAAAAGACCCGGCTATTGCCTCCGGGCCCGAAATAACCCCTACCCATAGGTAGGTTGAGAGAATAAACAACGCTAAAGATAAAAAGGCATCTTTTACCTTGGCCTTCTTGCTGCTGCGCGGGTCATAGCTTACTATACAAAGTTCATGTAAGAATAAACCGGCGGCTATTATATAAAAAATAAACCACCAGATAGACCATATCGCCGAATAGATACCGGTTGCTAATCCTGCTAAAAATAAGAAAAGAACATGCCTCAGGCCTTTTACTTTAAAGGAATACGCGGCCAGATAAGCGATAAATAACGGTAAGAATATATTATAGATATCCGTATCGAACCATCCGAAACTTGAACGCATCAATACCACGGGCGATAGGCCTACGGCTAAACTGGCGACGAAACTCCCCGCGTAGGATACGCCCAGCATAAGGGCAACAGAAAATACGGCTATTACCAGGAAAACCGAAAGCAATACGGGAAGGAAACTAAGCGCGGGCATAAGGGATAATTTATTATTTATAAAATGGGCGAATTTATAAAAATATGCTCCGATATAAAAATGCAGCTTTAAAGGTTCAACCCTTGCCCCAAAAGGAGCCAGCATAAGGGTATCGTAATCCTGGTTATTCCTGCGTATTGTGCCAAAATTTCCGTTCTTGAGAAAATTACCTACCCGCCTATACCAACGATAGGGGTCAACCTCCTGCATATATGTCCAACCGTCCTTATCCCGGTAATAGGCTTTTAACCCCTGGCCTTTCTCCCGGATGGCTTTCTTGACTTCAGCCTTATTTTCTTTTAAATAGAGCTTGAACGCGCTCTCCAGTAATTCCGCCTTATCTGCCTCGCCGAGCCCGGAATATACCAGGTTAATCTCTTGGTATAGTTTATCGGCAATAACGGCATGAACCTCTTTTTTTGCCTTCTTATCCAAAGACCATAAAAATAGGGTATTCAGCCGAAAATATATATTCAGGCCCAGGGAGACAGCGATCAAAATAAATAAAAAAACTCTTTTATTCTTCACTTTAGGCTTATTTTAAAAGATTGTAGTCCCGCAGGGCTTTTTTAAGTTTTTCCAGGTTGTCCGGAGAAAGCGCACACATCGGTAAACGCAAGGCCGGCTCGCACATACCCAATAGCCCCAGCGCGGTTTTTACGGGAATAGGGTTAGTCTCAATAAACATAGCTTTAACCAAGGGTAACAATTTATAATGCAGCTCCCGGGCTTTTTTAATGTTCCCTTTTTCAAACTCGCTGACTAAATCCGCTACATCCCGCGGAACAATATTAGCCACTACGGAAATTATCCCTATCCCGCCGAGGCTTAATACGGGAAGAGTCAAGCCGTCATCTCCGGAAATCAACTCAAAATCCGGCGGGCAGAGCGCTTTTATGCGCGACATCTGCTCTAAATTACCCGAAGCCTCTTTTACCCCGACGATATTTTTACAATCAGCGGCTAATCTGGCGATTGTCTCCGGCTCAATATTTACTCCGGTGCGCGAGGCAATATTATAGAGGATGATCGGAATACCTACCGATTCCGCTACGGCCTTAAAATGTGCGTAGAGCCCTTTTTGAGTCGGACGGTTATAATAAGGAGAAACCTGCAGCGAAGCGTCTGAACCGGCGCTAGCGGCATGCTTAGTCAGCAGTATGGCTTCTGCGGTAGAATTTGAGCCTGTCCCGGCGATTACCGGCACTCTTTTTCTAACCTGATCAATAGTCACTTCAATGACCTGCTCGTGCTCTTCAAAAGACAGAGTCGCTGATTCTCCGGTTGTGCCGCAGGGCACAATCCCCGCGGTGCCATTTTTAATCTGAAATTCGATTAACTCCCTTAGCTTTTTTTCATCAACCCTTGATTTTGCGCCTTCAGCGGAAAATGGCGTAACAATAGCTACAATCGAGCCTTTAAACATAATATTCTCCTTTGTAAACTGCCTGCGCTTTACCCTCCAGCCAGACATCCACAAACCGGGAATTATCTTTCTTAAAATAAATTTTTAAAATTTCGCCGCTTTTGGTATGTACATATACTTTATGCGCAACAGGCGCCTTCAAAGCAAAAATCAACGCCGCAGCGACACTTCCTGTGCCGCAGGCAAGCGTTTCATCCTCCACCCCTCTTTCATAAGTACGGATCCTTAGCGCATCTTTACTTAAAACCTCAATAAAATCCACATTGACCCCGGCCGGAGAAAATTTATGATGGTAACGGATGGCCCGGCCAATGCCCTGCACGTTAATTTTATCTATTCCGGAAACAAATATTACCGCGTGCGGGACTCCGGTATTAATAAAATTGACTTTAATGCCGCGGTTATTCACCCTAAGAGGAATATCCAACCTTAAACCCTGAGGATCAGTAAGTTTTATTTTGACGCGGTCTTTTTTAACGATTGACTCAACAGACCCGGCCCGGGTCTTAAGATTTAACTTCTTTAGGCCTGCCCAGAGGCTGGCGCAGCGGCTGCCATTGCCGCACATCTCGGCCTCTGAGCCATCGCTGTTAAAGATACGCATTTTTACATCGGCAGGGAGCGCTTTTTCCAAAACCAGTAAACCATCCGCGCCTACTCCGTATTTCCGGTCGCAGATTTTCCTGGCCAGGATATTCAAACTTCCGGATTTTCCTGCCTGCCGGACAGGCAGGGGCTTAACCCTTTTAGCTGCGATAACGACAAAGTCGTTACCGGAGGCGACCATTTTAGTGAAATTTATTTTACGCATAACTCCTATCTTAAAAGAAAACGGGGAATTGTTTCGTTGCGCGTTAAATCCCCATAGGTTTCCCTTTTACGGATTACGAATACTTGATTTTTAACCACCATAACTTCCTGCGGCCTCCGGCGGGAATTATAATTACTCGCCATACTAAAACCGTATGCCCCGGCTCCCAGCGCTGCCAGATAATCCCCTTCTTCAACTTTAGGCAAAAGCCGGTCTTTAGCGAAAAAATCCCCGGATTCGCATATCGGTCCGACCACATCGGCTTTTTCCGTCCTGCTTTTACGCCTTAACGCTACTACCTGATGGTATGCTGCATATAATGCCGGCCGGATCAAATCGTTCATCCCGGCATCTACGATAATAAATTTTTTCTTCGGCGTGTATTTGACATAAAGAACTTTAGCCACTAATATCCCGGCGTTCCCGGCGATAAACCTGCCCGGTTCCATGATGATTTTAAGCCCGGATTTTTTCAATAAAGGCAAAACCCTGTCTGCGAATTTGGCGGCGGTTTGCGGCATCTCTTTATCATAAATAATCCCCAGGCCTCCCCCGATATTCAAATACTCCAAGCCTATCCCTTCTTTTTTTAATCCGGAGATAAATTTGACCGCTTTGCCTATCGCCGCCACAAAAGGCTCAGGGGCAGTTATCTGCGAACCGATATGGATATGTAAGCCCGCGATCCTTACATGCGAGAAACCCCGGGCGAGGAAGATTATTTTTTTAGCGGTCTTAAAATCTATGCCGAATTTATTAGTCAGTTTGCCGGTAGTGATATATTTATGCGTTTTTGGCTCAACATCCGGGTTAATGCGCAAAGCCACGTTCACCCGCTTCTTAAGGCGGCGGGCAATATGCTGGATATTTTTTAATTCCGGGAAGGACTCCACATTAAAAAACAGGATACCTAATTTTATTGCCTCTTCTATTTCATAATCTGTCTTACCGACTGAAGCATAGACTATCTTTTTTAAAGAACAGCCGGCTTTCAAGGCGCGGGACAATTCTCCTCCCGAAACAATATCCAGGCCCGCGCCCTCATTCACTAAAACCCTAAGGAGCGCCAGGTTAGAGTTGGCTTTAACCGAATAACAGATCAACGGGTTAATTTCCCGGAAAGCTGTTTTTAACTTTAAGAAGTGGCCGACCAGGGTTTGATAACTATAAACATAAAGCGGGGTGCCGAATCTTTTGGCTAAATCCTCTACCCGGACATTCTCGCAATATAAATTATTCCTGCGGTATTTAAATTCGTGCATAGGTTTTTTCCTTCTCTTATCTCTTAATCGACTTTTTCGACTTCACGGAAACTAACGGTTTGAAGAGCTTCACTATTTCTTTTTTAACCAGCTTAGCGGAAAACTTCTGGAGTAATCCCTCCGGCATATCTTTGATTTGCATATCGTTATCAAGTGAATACTTTACCAGCTTTCCGATAATTGTATGCGCATTTTTAAAGGGTATTTTTTTATCTACCAGATAATAGACCAAATCCGTAGCGTAGAGAGATTCGTCTTTAAGCTGCTCCTCAATTTTCTCCTTATTGAATTTCAACGTTTTAATCAATCCTGTTAAAACTTTTAATTCTGAAGAGACTACTTCAAAAGAATTGAACAGCGGCTCTTTATCCAGTTGCATATCCCGGTTATAAGTTAAAGGCAATCCTTTCATCATCGTCAATACGCTCACCAGATTACCATATAATCTTCCGGCATAGCCTCTGATTAATTCCAGGACGTCAGGATTCTTCTTTTGCGGCATAAGCGAGCTACCCGTGCAGAAAGCCTCATCAATCTCCACAAAATCAAATTCTTTCGTGGACCAGATGATCAAATCTTCAGCTAGTCTTGAAAGGTGCGTAGCGATAATAGATAAAACAGCGATAATCTCAATCAGGAAATCTCTATCGCTTACGGAATCCAAAGAATTTATAACCGGTTTAATCCACCCTTTTAAGCCCTCCTTCATAATATAGCTTTTCAGGTTTTCGTTATATTGGGAGGACATTATGGGAGTTCCGGCCAGTGCGCCAGCACCTAAAGTTATATTCAAATTAGTGGCTAAGGATTCCAAGCGCGATATATCCCTTTTTAGCATTAAAATATAAGCCCCCAGATAATCCTTCAGATAGACCGGCTGAGCGTGCTGCAAATGGGTAAAACCGGGCAGAATCAAATCCTTATTCTCATTTTTTAGGCTTAGGCCCTTTATGGCAGACACCAGGCTATTAGCAGTTTTCTGTAATGTCCCCGTGGCGGCGTAACAATATAATTTTGTAGCGAAGGCCACCTGGTCATTTCTTGACCGCGCAGTATGCAGCTTGAGCGCCAAATCTCCTACTTTTTTCTGCAATTCATTTTGGATATACGTATGCACATCCTCGCTATCGACGGGAGGCTGGCAACCTTTCTTTATTTTTTTAAAAAGGGAATTCAGCGCATTTTCAAGCCTGGATGATTCCCGAGAAGACAAGTAACCGGCCTTATACAGAATTTTAATATGCGCCAGCGAGCCAATAATATCAAAGTCCATCAATTTATAATCATACTGTATTGACTTGGTAAATTCTTCTACCAAAGGGTCAGTTTTCTTGCTAAATCTCCCGCCCCATAATTTTTTCGCCATTTTTTCTCCTGTTTTCCCTACCGCTTAACTTTTATACGGCATGCCCCATATTTTGATAAACCCTTCGGCCAGTTTCTGGTCAAACTTGTCTTCTTTTCCATAAGTGCTCAACTCTTTTTTGTAAAGCGAGTAGGCGGATTTTCTTCCTACCGCCACACAATTACCCTTGAATAATTTTAGCTTTATCGCGCCGGTTACCTGCTTTTGCGTGGATTTGACAAAACTGTCCAAGGCCTCTTTCAACGGAGAAAACCAGAGGCCGTTATAGACCAGCTCCGCATATTTAAGGCTGAGGCTATCCTTAAAATGGCTCAATTCCCTATCCAAAACCAGCGCTTCCAATTCTTTGTGCGCGGTATGTAAAATCGTGGCTGCCGGGGCTTCGTAGATCTCTCTGGATTTTATCCCGACCAGCCTATTCTCCACCATATCCGACCTGCCTACGCCATAAGCTCCGCCGATTGCATTTAAATGGTTGATCAGGGTTTTTAATTTATAAACCTTGCCGTCAATCTTTTTCGGCACTCCTTTTTGAAAATAAACCTCCAAATATTTAGGATAACTTGCTTGAGCGGTCGGGCTTTTAGTAATCATATACGCGTCTTCCGGCGGCTCCTGCGCCAAATCTTCTAATACGCCTGCTTCAATACTGATACCCCAGATATTCCGATCAATGCTGTAAGGCTTTTTCTTAGTCACCTCTATCGGAATATGGTGTTCTTTGGCGTATTCTATTTCTTCTTCCCGCGATTTAAATTCCCAGGTCCTGACCGGAGCAATGATACCCAAGTGCGCATCGAGTATGCTCGCCGCTACCTCTATCCTGACCTGGTCATTCCCCTTGCCGGTGCAGCCGTGGGCTATGGCGTTAGCTTTTTCTTTATGCGCTATCTGGACAAGATACTTCGCAATCAAAGGCCTGCCTAGGGCCGTAGCCAATAGATATTTCCCTTCGTAGACGGCATTCGCCTGTAAAGCCGGTAAAACAAAATCCTCTACGAATTCATCCTGTAGGTCCTTAATGTAAACCTTGGACGCTCCTGCGGCAAATGCCCGCGACTCAATTGCCTCCAGGTTTTCGCCCTGGCCTAACCCCTGGCCCAGGTCGGCCATAAAACAGATAACTTCATAGCCCTGGTTTTTAAGCCATCTGATGATACAGGATGTATCCAGCCCCCCCGAATACGCCAACACTACTTTTTTCATCTAATTATCTCCCTAATAATTTTATTAAAATCGCCTTCTGCACATGCATTCTGTTTTCCGCTTCATCAAAGACAACCGCATTCCGGCTATTTAAAACGTCATCCGTTATCTCTTCGCCTCTATGCGCGGGAAGGCAGTGCATAATCAAAACATTGGTTTTCGCCAATTTCACTAAATCTTTATTTACCTGAAAATCTTTAAAAGCTTCTTTTCTTTTAGCCGCCTCATCTTCCTGCCCCATACTTGCCCAGACATCGGTATAAAGCACATCCGCACCTTTAACCGCGCTAAAAGCATCATCAAATAAATTTATCCCTGCGCCAGTGGCCGCGGAGGCTGTTTTAGCAGCTTTTAATACCGCAGCGTCCGGTGCATAACCCTTGGGGCAACCCACATTCATATTCACGCCTAATTTGGCGCAAATAAAGAGCAATGAATTACAGACATTATTCCCATCGCCTACATAAGCCAAGGTCAAGCCTTTAAGCTGTTTTAGTTTTTCTTTTACTGTATACAAATCCGCTAATGCCTGGCAGGGGTGCGAAAAATCCGATAAGCCGTTAATTACCGGGACAGCCGCCTCCTGAGCCAACTCCAGGCAATTTTTATGTTCAAATGTCCTGATGACTATACCGTCAACATATCTGGAAAGAGTCCTGGCTACGTCGGCGATAGATTCTCTTACGCCCAGGTTTATTTCATTAGGCGCCAGGTATAAAGAATTCCCGCCCAGCTGGAACATGCCTACCTCAAAAGAAACCCTGGTCCTGTTGGAGGGTTTCTGGAAAATAAGCGCTAGCGTTTTACCGAAAAGCGTTTTTGCGAATTTAGCCTTATTTTTTTTCAGTTTATCGGTAAGGCTGAATAATTCCTGGATCTCTTTTACCGTTAAATCATTTAGCGTAAGCAGGTCTTTTTTCATTTTTCCCTCTTCCAGACAGTTCCTTGGGGACAGTTCCCGCACGAGTTGAGAACCGTCCCTAAAATGGCGATTGCCTTATCTATTTCTTTCTGCGTGACATTCAGCGCCGGCATAAGCCTGAGGACCTTAGCGTGAGTGCAATTGATCAACAGCCCCTGGCCAATACACTTTTCCACGATTTCTTTACCTTCTATATTTAATTCCACTCCCGCCATCAAACCTAAACCCCTGACCTCCTGAATAGCTGAGAATTTCTCTTTTAGGGCATTAAGCTTAGTAAATAAATATTCTCCCATTACCCGGGCATTCTTAAGCAATTTTTCCTTTTGCACTGCCTTTAATACTGCCAGGGCGGCCCGGGCGATTACCGGCCCGCCGCCAAAGGTAGAAGCATGCATTCCCGGGCCTAAAGTATCGGCAATCTCTTTCTTGACAACCATCGCCCCTATCGGAAAACCGCCGCCCAAGGATTTAGCTAAAGTCATAATATCCGGGATTAGCCCGTAATGCTGGTAGCAGAATAATTTGCCTGTCCTGCCCACGCCGGTCTGCACTTCATCTACGATCAGCAGCAGTTTCTGCTCAGCGCAAAGCTTGCTTAATCCTGAAACAAAATCTTTAGTCGCCACATTGATCCCGCCTTCGCCTTGCACCAGCTCTAACATTATGGCAACGGTTTTATGGCTAACGGCATTTTTAACTGCCTCTATATCATTAAACTTAACGGTTTTAAAACCCTCGGGTAAGGGGCTAAAACCTTCCTGGTATTTTTTCTGCCCGGTAGCGGCAAGCGTAGCCAGGGTCCTTCCGTGAAAGGAATTTTCAAAAGTAATTATCTCAAACCTGCCCTGGCCGTATTTCCTGGCCAGTTTAAACGCTCCCTCGTTCGCCTCTGCCCCGGAATTACAGAAAAATACCTTGGCCGGATAAGACCAATAGACCAGCTCCTTAGCCAACTTTGCCTGCGGGATATGGTAATAATTATTCGGGATAAAAATCAGCTTGCTCACCTGGTCCCGCACTGCCTGCATTACCTTAGGATGGCAATGGCCCAGGTTGCCTACGCCCCAACCCGGGAAAAAATCCAGATAGGCCTTATGATGAATATCCCAAAGTTTAGAGCCCTGCCCTTTAACAAATACCAGGGGAACCTTGGTATAAGTAGGCATGATATTCTCGTTATAACTTGCAAAAACTTCTTCCAGTTTCATCCTTCGACTCCCTTCGGTCGCTCAGGATGATACTGAGCTTGCCGAACGTATCATTGAATAATCTCCGTCCCGATACCCTGGTCGGTAAATATCTCCAGGAGCAGCCCGTGGGGAATGCGCGCGTCAACAATATGCGTCTTCTTAACTCCTTTTTTTAAAGCATCGATACAGGCCTTTACTTTCGGGATCATGCCTTGTTGTATAACATTATCTTCAATCAACCCCTTGGCTTCTTTAGTGGTCAAGGTTGAGATAAATGAATGCGCATCCTCCGGGTTACGCAGGATCCCTTTGACATTCGTCAGCAAAACAAATTTTTCAGCTTCCAGCGCTCCGGCAATACTCGCGGCTGCCTCGTCTGCATTGACATTATAAGTTTTCCTGTCTTTGCTAGCTCCCATAGGCAGGATAACCGTAATCCTGTCTTTCTGCAGCTCATCCCATACCGCTTCAGCATTAATGCCGACGATATTGCCGACGAGCCCTAAGTCTATTTTTGCCTTTTTCTTTTCCACCTGGATAAGCTGCGCCTTTTTTCCGTTTAAGCCAGCAGCCTTTACCCCTAATTCAACAAGCTCTTTTACGATAACCGCATTCAAAACCTCTAACTCCTCCTCTACCAATTTCAGCGTCTCTACATCGGTAACGCGCATACCATCCACAAACTCGCTCTTCTTTCCGGAGCTACGCATACGCTCGCTTATGTTCGGGCCGCCGCCATGGACCAAGACAGGTTTTAACCCCATAAAATTCAGAAAGACAATATCTTCCAGGACCCCCCGGCGTATCTTTTCCTCTCCTAAAATACTGCCGCCATATTTTATGACAATTACTTTCTTATGAAACTTTTTTATATAGGGCAGGGCTTCTATTAATACGTCTGCCTTTCTGATCGCCTCTTCCATTCTATCCCCTTTTTTCTTTAGGGACGGTTTCCTCACGAGTTGAGAACCGTCCCTAAAATTGTTAATTATACTCAGCGTTTATTTTTATATATTCAGGCGTCAGGTCCGAAGTATAAACCACCGCACCCGAATTTCCCTGATTAAGCGAGATTTCAACATCAATGTCTTTTTTCTTTAAAGAGCTCACTTTTATTTTTAAGCCTTTTTCTTTAATCCCTGCCCCGCTTGCGCCGGCCGCAGAAGCAATCCTGCCGAAATTCGGGTTCTGGCCGTACACGGCTGTTTTAAAAAGATTAGAGTTAGCTATGTTTAAGGCTACGGCCTGAGCTGTTTTCTGGTCCCTGGCGCTCTTTACGCTAATCTTGATAAATTTGCTGGCGCCTTCAGCGTCCCGGACAATCATCTTAGCTAATTCCAGGCAGACTAAACTTAAGGCCCGGGTAAATAAACTTAAATTTTTCCCCTGGTTAATTAAAGGATTACCGGCCTTAGCGTTTGCCAAAAGCATAACCGAGTCATTAGTGCTCATACACCCGTCTATGGTTATGGAATTAAAAGAAGCATCTACCGCCGTCTTTAAAGCTTTATTCAGCGCTTTCTGGCTAATCCGGGCATCCGTAAAAATAAAACACAATAAAGTAGCCATATGCGGGGCGATCATTCCTGCGCCCTTGGCCACCCCGCACACAGCGATCTCTTTAGCGCCCGCCTTAAACTTTACCGAAAAGCTTTTGGCAAAAGTATCTGTAGTCATTATTGCTTGGGCGGCTCTAGCTACGCCTTGAGCAGATAATTTTTTAACTACCTCGGGAATACCCAGCTTAATCTTATCAACCGGCAGCCGTTTACCGATAATCCCGGTTGAAGCTACCAGGACAGATTCTTGGTTTAAGCCTAAAGTCTTAGCCAGGGCCTGTGCAGTCTCCCCGGCATCTTTCAATCCTGCTTTAGCATTAAAACAATTCGCATTCCCGCTATTAGCGATGATTGCCTGGAAGCGGTTATGGTTTTTCAGGTTAGCTTTGCTCAGGAGCACTGGAGCAGCCAAAATATCGTTAGTCGTAAATACGCAACTGGCTAAGGCGGGCTTTTCCGAAAAAAATAAAGCCAGATCAGGCTTACCTGACCTTTTTATACCGCAGGATATGCCACTGGCCTTAAAACCAAGAGGCAAAATCCCTTTTTTATACTTTTTCATAATAACCCTGTTCTCTCCGGGAAGCCACACATTATATTCATATTCTGTATTGCCTGGCCCGAAGCCCCCTTGATTAAGTTATCCATAGCCGCAATCACAATCACGCTATCCAGGCCATCTTTAATCCCGATGTCACAAAAATTCGTTCCCGCCACATCCTTTAAGGCCGGGAACTCTCCCTCGGCTTTTATTCTCACAAACGGCTCATGCTTATAGAATTTCTTATATAAATCAACTAACTTTTGCTTTTTAATTTTTGCTTTTTGATTTTTCCTGATATATATCGTTTCCAATATCCCTATTTTTACTGGTAACAAATGCGGCACAAAAGTTACCTTGACTCTCTTGCCTGTCAGGTTTGCTAACGCCTGGATGATCTCCGGGGTATGCTGGTGCACACCCACCTTATAAGCTTTAAAATCTTCCTTATCCGGCGAAGAAAAAAATACTTCAGTTTTCTTTCTTCCGGCGCCGCTAACGCCAGACTTGGCATCGATAATTACCGAATTAAAATCCGCCGCGCCTATTGCGGCCAGCGGAGCTAAAGCCAATATGGCTGCCGTCGGATAGCATCCGGGATTAGCCACGATTGCGGCCTTTCTTATTTGGGCCCGGTGCAGTTCAGGTAATCCGTAAACAGCGCTCTTTAAATTTATTCTATCCTTATGTTTATACTGGTAAAATTTTTCATAGGTCTTAAAATCCTTTAGCCTGTAATCGGCACTCAGGTCAATGACTCTCTTGCCCGCCTTAACCAGCTGCGGCACCAGGTCCATAGAAGTAGTATGCGGTAAGGCCAGGAATATAATATCGCATTTATCGACGATATTTTTTACGTCAGGCTTTAAGCAGACTAAATCCAGTTTGGCGGAGAATTCCGGAAATATTTCCGCGATCGCTTTACCATAGGCGCTGCTGGAAAAAAGCCCGGAAATTTTCACTTTGGGATGATCTATCAGGATGCGGATCAGCTCTTCTCCTGTATAACCCGATACACCGACTATTCCAACTTTTACCATACGCTTATCTCCCTAAATATATTTTTAATCTTAGAATAAAATCCCGTCGTAGTCAAGCATTTTCTCGTCGGAGTATAAAACAAAAACCCCGCTCTTTCCAGCGGGGTTTTTAACTCAAAACTATATAATCTATTTTACCTCTTAGTCCACTGGAAGCGTTTGCGTGCGCCCTTCTGGCCGTATTTCTTGCGTTCCTTTGCGCGCGGGTCGCGGGTCAAATAACCCTGTTTACGCAATAAATCTTTTAAGGCCGGATCCATAGAGATGAGGGCGCGCGAAATACCCAGCCGTAAAGCGCCTGCCTGGCCGGTAAGTCCGCCTCCGTTTATATTCGCAACAACATCATATTTATTCATATTATTCGTCGCATCTAAAGGTTGTTTCACGATAATCCTATCCGTCTCTCTTAAAAAATATTTTTCATAAGGCCGCCTATTTACGGTAAAACCGCCTTTTCCAGGGATAAGCATGACCCTGGCCACTGATTCCTTGCGCCTGCCTACTGCTGTATATTTAACTGTATCGCTCATATAACTTTTTAAACCTCCAAGATTTGCGGCTTTTGCGCTATCTGCCCATGCTTATCATCAGCATAAATCTTTAATTTCTTTAACATAACGTGGCCTAGGGCACCTCCGGGAAGCATACGCCTGACTGCCAGTTTAATTACGGTTGTCGGCTTATGCGTAAACATCTTCTCAAAAGAAACTTCCCTTAAGCCTCCCGGATAGCCGGAATACCGGCGGTAGGCTTTTTGTTTGCTCTTCCTGCCGGTAAGCCTGATCTTGGCGGCATTAATGATCACCACGGCATCTCCGGTATCGATATGCGGAGTAAAAATTGCCTTGTGCTTACCCCTTAAGATAGATGCCACCTTAGCCGCCAACCGGCCCAGGATTTTATCCTTAGCGTCTACCAGGTACCACTGCCTCTGGATCTCCTCTTTTTTAGCCACATAGGTCTTTTTCATAGATTTATAAGTATAACACATTTAAGCTTTAAGTCAAATATTTTTTATGAATTTATATATAAATCTTTCTATCCCGGCTGCCTGCCAAAAGATAAATAAGAGTACTACCGCCGCGCAGCTAACCACCCAAAACGGCAGAGTGGCCTTTACTACACCGGCCTGGGTGCGGCAAGCGGTATTTTTATAGACCAGGAAAAACTTATTCTCTCCTACTTTAACCAGATTAAGCTTTTTTACCTTTGAGTCTACCATCCTTTCGTCATCAATGCGGGTAAATATGATTATTTTCGACCCCCTAAAAGGATCAAAGCCTTTTACCGTTTTTATTTCGGGTAAAAGGGCATTGGCGCTTGGCCGGTTAGCGATACTGGAGATAGTCAGGCCTAAAAAATCCAGGGTGCAGTAAATTACGTCTGCGGGAGCGGAATTAGCTTCCACTATTTTAGCTGCGGAGATATACTCCTCGGGAAACCAGAATATCTTGCTCCTGGCAAGCAATAGATTCAGGAAAGCTGAATCGCATATCTTCGCCTTATAATCTATCTTGGTCTCCCGGACCTCTTTATACATTGAAAAAGTGGGCGAAAAAAACAGGATAAATACCGCAATAACCAGAAGCAGATAACGTTTATTTACCTTGCGGTATAAATTCAGGAGGCAAATTGCGCAAAGCAGCATTATGGGTAGATATCCTTCGGCTGATAAAAAACGGTAAGGGTAAATTATGAATATGAGGCTCGCCAGGAACATCGCGGCGAACAGGAGGTACTCTCTCCCCCGCTTTAACGCCTGAAATAACCCGATCAGCCCCAGGATAGATTCAACTATTTTAATCTGGCATAAATATTTCTCATGCAGATTGAATCCAAAGGTGTGCATAAACCTTAATACGCTGAGTTCTTTGATTATGATAGGCAAAGCAAGGATAAACGCGATTACCAAAACTCCTATGGCCTTCCTTTTAATCTCGCTGTTTAATAAGCCGTAAATCAGAAAAGTTAGCGCGAAAAAAAAGGATATACCGATATGCGTATAAAAAACGAGGCACAATAATATTGCCGAACGCAGCAGCCTTTGCTTAAATAACTGGCTTAAAGAAAAGATCCCGAATATTAAGGCCAGGGTCGCGGGAATATGGTTCAATAAAGAAAGGTAAAAAGAAGCCGAAGAAAAGAAAAGCAGGGCGCTAAAAAAAGCCAATTCCGGGCCGTAATTATCTTTAATAAACTTCCATAAAGTGGCTAAGAAGATAACCGGGATGAGCGATTCGCATAATTTAGCCAGGATAACCGGGCTCACTCCGGCTTGGATAAACCCCGCCAACGCCAGATGGAAAAACGGCGGGTAAATATGCGGCCTGCCGGCAGGCGCATACTGCCAGAAATCCCAACCGCTGTATCCGCCGGCCTGGACAAAACCCTGAGCAGTAAGAAGATGATAATAGATATCCATAAACTGCGGCAGGATAAGCCAGCGGGCAAGCTGCAATACCAATAAACTGCCGATCAACAACCCGGAAAAAAAATTCCAGGAAAACTGTTTTGTGCGCGTATTGCTCATCGGTTAGTATTTTACCTTTAAAAGGCAGAGGCCTTTTGCCGGAATAGTGGGGCCGGCCAGGCTGCGCCTGTGTGAAAGCAGTATTTTCCTCAGCGAGCCGGATGCCAGGCTCCCCCTGCCTATTTCAACCAATGTCCCGGCGATATTCCTGACCATATTATACAAAAATCCATCTGCCTCGATATCAATATAAATAAAATCTTTTTTCTTAATGATACTCAATTTCTTTATTGTTTTAACCGGATTTTTTTCTTTTCCTTTGGCGGCACAAAAGGCGCTGAAGTTATGCCTGCCCAACAAAGCCAAGGCCTCCTTACGCATAAGTTTTATATCTAAAGGATGCGGATAAAAATAAACCGTGTTCCTTAAAAGGGGAGAAGAATAATCGCGGTTCAATATAGTATAGCGGTAAACCTTGGCTTTAGCCTTAAAGCGGCTATGGAAACGCGGCCCTTCCTCGCCTAACCGGATAACCTTGATATCTTCGGGAAGCACCCCGTTTAAGGCAATCTTTAAGCGGCTAAGCTTCATTCCGGAGCGGGTAAAAAAATTAGCTACCTGCGCCCGGGCATGCACGCCGGCATCAGTCCTGCCTGAAGCAATTAATTTTATTTTTTCCTGAAGGATTTTACGGAGGGTTTTTTCGATTACTGCCTGGATTGTTTTAGCCCGGCCTTTAGGTTGCACCTGCCAGCCGGCGTAATTTGAGCCGTCGTATTCTATTTCGAGCCTGATATTACGCATTCGGCGATTTGAACAGCATTGGTAGAAGCGCCTTTACGCAGATTATCCGCCACCACCCACAGCCATAAGCCGTTTTTCACAAAAGCGTCTTTACGGATGCGGCCGATAAAAGTTTCATCCCTGCCCTCCACATCCTTAGGCATGGGATAAAGGTTATTTTTAGGCTCATCCATTAAGACCACGCCGGGCGCTTGGGAGAAGATAGCCCTAACCTGATCAACTGAAATAGGCCGGTTAGTTTCAATATAAATTGATTCAGAATGGCCGGTCCTCACCGGGACCCGCACGGTAGTCGCCGAAATTTTGATCTTCGGCGCGTGCATAATCTTGTGCGTTTCCTTGACTAACTTCCATTCTTCATTAGTATACCCGGCTACAGCGGAATAGCCGGTACGCGCCTCTGCGCTGTAATCCCCTTCAACAAAGGAGCCGATATGCGGAAAAACATTATAGGCCAGCTGCTGGGGCATGGATTTATTTACGGCGCTTACGCGCACATTGCTAAAACCCCCTTGCGCTATCAAAGAATTCTCTTCTTTCAGCTGTTCAACAGCGCCTTTGCCTGCTCCGCTGGAAGCCTGCAGAGTAGTGACGATAATTCTTTTCACGCCAACTTTTTTATGAATTGGGTTAAGGGCTACAACCATCTGAATGGTGGAGCAATTGGGATTAGCGATAATCCCCTGGTGGCGTTTAACGTCAGCGGCGTTTACTTCGGGGACAACTAACGGCACTTTCGGGTCCATGCGGAAATCCGCGCCGTTATCAATGACTACCGCGCCTCTTTTTACTGCCTCCGCGGCGAAAGCCAGCGCCGCGCCTTTTTCTCCTTCGGTCCCCGCAAATAAAGCGATGTCGATACCGTCAAAACCTTCCGCAGTAATCGGCTTTACCGAATATTTTTCTCTGTCTATGTCTATATCCCGGGCTGAGCGCGCAAAGACCCGCAATTCACCGATAGGGAAATTACGCTGTTTTAAAACCCGCAGCATCTCAATCCCCACCACGCCTGCACCAACTACCGCCACTTTATATTTTTTCATTTTTTAATATTCTCCGCAACCAGGTCTCCTACCTCGCTGGTAGAATAACCCATCTTACCGGCGGCTAGAGTTTTCAATTTTTGGGTAGCGACCTTGATCACTGAATTTTCAATTGCCTGCGCTGCCTGGGCCTGCCCTAAATTATCCAACATCATCCCTACGGCGCAGAGCGCAGCCAGAGGATTAATTACGTTCTTACCCGTATATTTCGGAGCGCTTCCGCCGATCGGCTCAAACATGGAAACGCCTTCGGGGTTGATATTGCCTCCGGCGGCAATGCCCATTCCGCCCTGGATCATCGCGCCCAGATCGGTAATGATATCGCCGAAAATATTATCGGTGACGATAACGTCAAACCATTCGGGATTCTTCACAAACCACATGGTGGTCGCGTCCACATGCGCATAATCCACGCTTACATCGGGATACTCCTTGGCCACCTCGTAAAAAACTCTCTCCCAGAGGTTCCAGGCATAAGTGAGGACATTGGTCTTACCACAAAGGGTAAGTTTTTTTCTTTTATTGCGCTTGCGCGTGTATTCAAAGGCATAGCGGATACAGCGCTCCACGCCCTTACGCGTATTATAAGAAACCTGCAGCGCGACTTCATCTTTGGTCCCTTTATCTTTAAATTCGCCCATACCTTTATAAATACCTTCGGAGTTCTCGCGCACGACCACAAAATCTATATCTTCCGGTTTTTTGTCCTTTAACGGGCAAAAATCAGCATTATAAAGTTTAACCGGCCTTAAATTTATATACTGATCCAGAGCAAACCTTAGTTTCAGCAAAACCCCTGTTTCAATTATGCCGGGTTTTACAGCCGGGTCGCCTACAGCGCCCAGGTAGATCGCGGAGTATTTCTTCAGCTCTTCAACATCTTTATCGTCGACCAGTTTACCGGTCTCTAAATACCTTTTGCCGCTGAAATCAAAATCTTTAGTCTCGTATTGGAACTTGAATATCTTACTGGCCGCAGCCAATACTTTTAACCCCTGGCAGACTACTTCCGGGCCTGTACCGTCTCCGGGGATAACCGCTATTTTATACATTTTTATTTTCCTTTTCCTTTAGATAATTCATCAAGCCGCCCTTTTCTACCAAATCCTGCAAAAATTCCGGGAACCCTGGAGTTTTATAAGCAATATTCTGGGTTAGATTTTTTATTATACCACTGGCCAGGTCTATTTCAACCAAATCCCCTGCGTTTATCTTCTCTGCGTCCGGCGACTCCAAGAAAGGCAAGCCAATATTTATAGCGTTCCTGAAAAATATCGCCGCAAAGCTTTTGGCAATAACCGCCGAGATACCGCTGCCCTTGATCGCTACCGGTGCATGTTCGCGGCTTGAACCGCATCCGAAATTATTTCCGGCCACGATTATATCTCCCGGAGAAACCTGCTTAACAAAATCCGGGGCAATGGACTCCATACAATGCGCGCCCAATTCCTGAGGATCGGTAGAAATCAGGTATTTGGCCGCAATAATATCGTCGGTATTGATATCGTCTCCAAACTTATGAACCTTGCCTTTTATAATCATCTTATAATTCCTCAGGATGCGTGATCCTGCCGGTAACCGCAGAAGAGGCGGCTACCGCGGGGTTAGACAAATAGACAAAGCTCTTTACGCTTCCCATCCTCCCAATAAAATTCCTGTTGGTGGTAGCCAGGGCAACCTCGCCTTCAGTTAAAATACCCATATGCCCGCCTAAACAGGGGCCGCAGGTAGGCGTAGAAAATATTCCGCCTGCTTTAATAAATATTTCCGCCAGCCCTTCTTGCACGGCTTCCAGATAGATCTTCTGGGTTGCCGGAATAACGATTAATTTTAATCCGGGCTTGATTTTTTTGCCTTTCAGGATTTTCGCGCTAACCCTTAAATCCGAAATCCTGCCGTTGGTACAGGAACCGATAACCACCTGGTTGAGTTTAACGTCTTTCAAAGCGCTTACCGGCTTAACATTGCTCGGTAAATGCGGGCAGGCAACCTGCGGCTCTAGCTCCGTTACATCCCAGGCGTAAATTTTCTCGTATTCGGCGGAGCTATCAGATTTATAGAATTTAAATTTACGTTTAAATTTAGAGATATATTCTTCTGTAATAGCGTCCGGCTCGATCAAACCTGCTCTTGCTCCGGCTTCAATAGCCATATTGCTCATGGAGAACCGGCCATCCATGCTTAATTTACGGATGACCGGGCCGCAAAACTCCATAACTTTATACAAGGCTCCCGCCACTCCGATCTGGCCGATGGTATAAAGAATCAGGTCTTTGCCGCTCACCCATTTTTTAAGCTTGCCCTGATAAATGAACTTGACTGAACCCGGGACTTTCAGCCAGCATTTTCCGTCAATAAAAGCCCGCGCCAAATCCGTAGAACCTACACCCGTTGAATACGCTCCTAAGGCCCCATAAGTACAGGTATGCGAATCTGCGCCGATAACCAGGTCCCCTGGCCCAACTAAACCCAGCTCCGGTAAAAGCGCATGCTCTATACCCATACAGCCAATCTCAAAATAATTCTTTATCTTTTGTTCTGCGGCAAAATTGCTTAAAATCTTGCACTGATTGGCGCTCCTTAAATCTTTCGCCGGAGCAAAGTGGTCCGGGACAAGGACGATCTTGTTTCTAGCAAATACTTTTTTAAACCCGGATTTTTTAAACTCTTCGATAGCGAAAGGCGCGGTAATATCGTTGCCCAAGGCAAGATCAACCTTAGCTTCAATGAATTCTCCCGGCCGGATATCTTGCTTGCCGGTATGCGCCAATAATATTTTTTCTGCGATTGTATAACCCATTCTTTATCCTAAAAGGTAACTAGCCTGTGAATTTCTTTACGATCAGGGAAGCGTTATGCCCGCCAAAACCCAAAGAATTGGACATACATATCCGGACATCTGCTTGGCGGGAGGCATTGGGGACATAATCCAGGTCGCATTCGGGGTCAGGATGTGTGTAGTTTATCGTGGGATGCACTACGCCCTCTTTTATCGTCAGGCAGCAGACCACAAATTCTATTCCTCCGGCAGCTCCCAGGGCATGCCCGGTCATGGATTTAGTTGAAGAGACCATGACTTTCTTAGCGTGGCTGCCGAAAGCAGTTTTCATGGAGAGCGTTTCGATCTTATCATTAAGCTTGGTGGAGGTGCCGTGCGCATTAATGTAATCCACATCTTCAGGATTAATTTTGGCATCATTCAAAGCTACCTTCATTGCCCGGCCTGCTCCTTCTCCGGCAGGGTCCGGAGCGGTTATATGATAGGCGTCGCAGGTCATGCCAAAACCGACGGCTTCGGCAATAATATCAGCGTTACGTTTTTTAGCGTGCTCTAAATTCTCTAATACCACCAAACCGCACCCCTCGGCTATAACGAACCCGTCGCGCTCCTGATCAAAGGGCCGCGAAGCCTTCTGCGGCGCATTATTCATCCTGGAAAGCGCCTTTAAGGCGCAAAATCCGCCTACTGCCGTAGCCACAATGCAGCTTTCGGTGCCGCCGGAAATCATTATATCCGCATCCCCGCGTTCAATGATCCTGCAGGCATCTCCGATAGCGTGCGTTCCTGAAGCGCAGGCAGTAGCCACACAAGAATTAGGCCCCTTGAGGCCAAAAATAATACCTACGTAACCGCTGGCTTCATTAACAATAAGCATAGGAATAAGAAAAGGAGAGAGGCGCGAAGGCCCCTTGTTCAGAAAAATACTATGCTCCTTCTCTATCGTATATAAGCTGCCGATCCCGGAACCGATCAATACGCCGATTCTTTCCTTATTCTCCTTCTCTAAATCCAAACCTGAAGATTCTATAGCCTGCCTGGCCGAGGCAATGGCATATTGCACGAATTTATCCGTGCGCTTGATATCCTTAAAATCTATCCCGTAGGATTTAGGGTCAAAATTTTTAACTTCTCCGGCAATACGCGAATCAAAGCTAGCCGCATCAAAGCTGGTTATCGGGCCCACTCCACTCTTGCCTTCCTTTAAAGACCTCCAAAAGGCAGGAATGTCGTTACCCACCGGAGAAATCACCCCTAAACCCGTAATTACTACCCTGTTTTCATGCATATATTTATAAGAGGCAAATAAAACTTACCCCGCTAAACAAAAATAGCGGGGTAAGTTTATTACACACTATCTATATAAATTATTGTTTGTTAGCGCTTTTCGCGTCAATATACTTAATAGCATCGCCGACAGTAGCTATCTTTTCAGCATCCTCATCGGGTATTTCAATGCCGAATTCTTCTTCTAAGGCCATAACCAACTCTACGGTATCCAAAGAATCCGCGCCCAAATCATCGACAAAGGATGCCTCGGGAGTAACTTCTTCGGGCTTTACCCCTAATTGTTCTGCTATTATAGATTTAACCTTCTCTTGAACTGCCATTCTTTTTTCCTCCTTGTTAGAATACCTACATAACCATGCCGCCATCAATAGTAATTACCTGCCCGGTGATATAATTTGCTTCTTCGCTAGCCAGGAATAAACAGACATTGGCCACATCCTGGGGCGTACCTAATTTAGCCAAGGGTATAGCTTCCAGCATTTTAGCTTTTACCTCTTCGGAAAGCTTGGCAGTCATTTCGGTTTGGATGAATCCGGGAGCTACTGCATTGGCATTAATGTTGCGGCTTGCCAATTCTTTAGCTACGGTCTTTGTAAGAGCAATGATTCCGGCTTTAGAGGCGGCATAATTTGCCTGCCCCGCGTTACCCATTAAGCCAATGATGGAAGCAATGCTGACGATCTTGCCGCTTCTCTGTTTGATCATCGGCCGGGAAACTGCTTTAATGCAGTTAAACGTGCCTTTCAGGTTCACATTTATTACTGCATCCCACTCGCCTTGAGACATTCTTAAGATAAGATTGTCCTTGGTAATCCCAGCGTTGTTAACTAATATATCAACCTTTCCGAATTTGTCAAGAATTTTGTTCACTCCGGGCTCTACTTTGGCGTAATCCGTAACATCCATCTCCAAAGCCAGGGCCCTGACCCCTAAGGCCTCTATCTCCGAGGCTGTTTTTTGGGCTACTTCCAGGTTTACGTCCGCTACCACGATATCCGCGCCTTCCCTGGCAAAGGTCATGGCAATAGCCTGGCCTATCCCCCGGGCGCCGCCGGTAATCAAAGCTACCTTATTTTGCAGTTTCATATTATCCCCCTATATATCCGCGCTTTTTTCTATATTCGTAACTTGGGCAGCCGAGTCAATTTTACGCAGCAGGCCTTTCAGGACCTTACCCGGTCCGAACTCGTAAAACTGCGTAATTCCTTTTGCCAGGATAAAACGCATGGAATCCTCCCATTTCACCGAAGAGCGCACTTGCTGAATGAGATTTTCTTGGATTTGTTCGGGTTTATCCTGGGGTAAAGCCGTATAATTACTGACCACCGGCACTGAAGGCGCGCTAATATTGGTTTTATCCAGCGCCTCTCGAAGACCTTGCGCGGCTTGAGCCATAAGCGAAGAGTGGAATGCTCCGCTAACCTCAAGCGGAATAACCCGCTTTGCTCCGGCCTCTTCGCATAAAGGTATAACTTTATTTATGTCTATCGTTGAACCCGAGATAACTACCTGGCCCGGGCAATTTAAGTTAGCTATTTCAGCGCCGCTGGATGCGCAAATCTCTTTAATCTTATCCACGGTTAAATCCAGGATAGCAACCATCCCGCCGGGATATTTCTTAGCTGCCGCATCCATTAACTCGCCCCTTATTTTGATCAAGCGGATGCCATCTTCAAAAGTAAGCGCCCCGGAAGCAATCAAAGCGCTATATTCTCCCAGGCTTAAGCCCGCCATATAGCCGGGAATAACTTTGCTTTTAGCTTTAAAAGCTTCATAAGCAGCAATACTTACCGTGACAATCGCCGGCTGGGATACTTTAGTTATTTTTAGTTGCTCTTCAGGACCTTCAAAACAGATCTTCTGAAGGTCAAAACCTAAGAGCTCTTGCGCCCGGTCAAATATGGCGCGGGATTCGGGGAAGTTTTCGTATAGATCTCGGCCCATCCCCACATATTGGCTGCCCTGGCCGCTAAAAAGGTAAGCTACCATTCAAGAACGCAGGCCCCCCAGACCAGCCCTGCGCCAAAAGAATCTAAAAGAACAATATCCCCTTTTTTAACCCTGCCCTCTTTAACTGCCTCCACTAAAGCCGTAGCCGTAGAGGCGCTGGACATATTCCCGTATTTTTCTATATTAAGGAAGATTTTATCTCCGCTTAACCCCAATCTCTTGCCGACCGCCATAATAATCCGCGCATTCGCCTGGTGCGGAATAATCAAGTCCACGTCAGCAAATTCCAGGCCTGCCTGTTTTAAAACCTTCTCCGCGGCTTCAGTCATAGTCCGGACGGCAATTTTAAATAGCTCATTCCCCTGCATTTTTAGGAAATGCTGCCTGGCCTCGACCGTTCCCGGCGACGCCGGCAGGCGGCTCCCTCCGGCAGGAAGATTTAATAATTCCATATTTGAGCCGTCGCACCCCAGGTAAGTAGAAATTATGCCTCCGGTCTTAACTTCCTGTAAAACGCAGGCGCCGGCGCCGTCTCCGAATAAGACACAGGTATTGCGGTCCTGCCAATCGGTGACCGAAGAAAGTTTTTCCGCGCCGATAACCAGGGCATTTTTATAGGTACCCAGGCTAATGAATTGCTGGGCAATGGATAAAGCGTAGATAAACCCCGCGCAGGCAGCGGATACATCAAAAGCAACGGCAGTTTTAGCACAAAGGGCATTTTGAAGGATGGAAGCAACCGAAGGAAACTGCATATCGGGAGTGATAGTCGCGACAATGATCAGATCCAACTCCTCGGGCTTTAAATCTGCGTTCGCCAAGGCCTCCTTAGCCGCTTTAAGCGCTAAATCCGAAGTAGCTTCATTGGCGCAAGCAATCCGGCGTTCTTTTATGCCGGTGCGGGTAGTAATCCATTCATCCGAGGTATCCACCATTTTCTCTAAGTCCGCGTTGGTCAAGGTTCTTGGCGGCAGATACTCTCCTACTCCGGTTATACCTACTTTACGCATATTATTCCTTAGCAAGGGTTGTCCCGGAAGGGCCGGCTTGCCCATCCGGCAGGCGGGCCTGCTGTTCAAGCAGAGTCTTTCTTTTGCCGATCGCCTCTACTATCTTCTCATTAAATTTACGCTCTATTTCTTCCTTAGCCACCCGGATGGCATTCTTGATCGCTTTAACATTAGAACGGCCATGGCCGATTATGGTTACACCGTTAACTCCCAGTAAAGGAGCGCCGCCGTATTCGGCATAGTCCAGTTCTTTCTTAAAACGCTTTAAGCTTGGCAAAAGCAAAAGCAATCCTAATTTGCCTAAAGGATTGCTTAATAAATGCCTCTTTAAAAATACCTGCATGGCTGCGGCTGCACTTTCCAGAACTTTCAGCGCGACATTGCCGACAAAACCGTCACAGACAATAACATCGGTCTTGCCAGAAAGGAAATCCTTGCCTTCAACATTACCTATGAAATTAAGATTGCTGGCCTGGAGTAATTCATGCGTCTCGCGCATAAATCCGGGACCTTTAGCCTCCTCTTCGCCTATATTCAATAGCCCGATAGAAGGATTGCTTTTATTCAAAATAGTCCGGCTGTAGACATCCGCCATGATCGCGTATTGCAAGAGCTGGGTCGGCTTGGGGTCAATGTTGGCGCCGACATCAATAATCAAAGATATGCCTTTTAAGGTAGGCGTAATAATAGCGATCCCGGGGCGTTCAACTCCGGGAATAAGACCTAAACCCAAAGTCGCCGCGCAGACAACTGCTCCCGTGTTTCCGGCGCTGAAAAAAGCCTCGGCCTGGCCTGTTTTAACTAAATTTAATCCGATAACAATAGAAGATTTCCTCTTCCTGCGCACGCTGAGAGCGGCAGACTCGCACATCCCGATTGTCTCCGGCGCATGCACTACGCTGATCTGGGAACCGGAATATTTGGCTTTTTTAAGCAGAGAGTTTATTTCCGTCTCGTCCCCGACTAAAATTACATCAGCGCCGTATTCCTTAACCGCAGCCAGTGCCCCCTGGATGACCACCTCGGGCGCATGATCCCCGCCCATGGCATCAACGACTATCTTCATCGCTTAAGCTATTTCCTTTTCTTTTTTTCTTTTATTTTAATCTCAATAACCTGCTTGCCCTTATAATAACCGCAGACAGGGCAAACCCGATGGACACGCTTTGGCTGTTTGCATTGCGGGCAAGGGCTTAAATTCTCTGCCTTTACCTTCCAGTGCGTGCGCCGCTTACGTCCGCGCGTCTTTGAATGCCTTCTTTTAGGTAGAGCCACAGTGACAACCTCCTTCGTTTAAATTACACCCGCATCTCGGGCATAAACCTTTACAAGCATCATGGCATAAAGGATTTATCGGATAACTCAAAATTATTTCTTCCCGGATATCCGCATCCAGGTCAATTATGGGCTCTAGCTTATCTGCCGCATAATGCAACTCTAGCTGCCGGTTAAAGCTGGCATTAAACTCCTGCAGGCAACGGCTACAACTGGCGGACATCAATGCATTTAAGCTTAAACTCACGTTGATGGCATTATAGCTCTTGGAAATAACTGCCTTAGCCCGGAGCGGACCGCAAAACCTGATGCTCTCGGTAGCTAAATCTAATTCCACCGGGCTGAATTCTTCGCTAAGAATCAATCCCTCAACAGGTAGCTGCCTGGTATCTATTTTCACCGTTTAACTAGCGTAACTTTTCCTTAAGCGCTTTTTCCACAAAATCCGGGACAAAGCTGGATAAATCCGCCCCTAAAGAAGCTGCCTCCTTTAAAAGCCGGGAAGAAAGATAGCTATACGACTCATGCGGCATAAGAAAAATGGTCTCTACGTCGGATGAAAGCTTGCGGTTAGTCAGAGCCATCTGGAATTCATATTCAAAATCCGAGAGCATCCGCAGGCCCCTGATCAGGACCTGTGCTTTTCGCTGATGCGCGTAATTCACTACCAAGCCGTCAAAATCAACTACTTCCACCCCCCTTAAATCCGCAGTAGCCTTTTTAAGCATCGCTACCCTCTCTTTA
>JBAZOC010000003.1:0-56564 GCA_041648915.1 Candidatus Omnitrophota bacterium | reverse complement strand
AGGCGCATGTCCTATAAGTTAAAAGATGATACTAGGGAGGTAATGCTGGAGACCTGGAAAAATCTCTATGCTAAAAACGGAATAAGGCGCTGTAGCAGCTGTCTGCTCCCGGAGACCACGCCCTATATCGCTTATGACGCAAGGGGCGTCTGTAATTATTGTAAAAGATATTTAAAGGCCAGCGTCAAAGGCGAAAAAGAGTTAGAAAAAATTATTGCGCCATTTCGCAACAGTAACGCCAAGAATAATTGTATCGTAGCATTAAGCGGAGGCAGGGATAGTTCGTTTGCTTTACATTATGTGAAGAGAGTATTGCATTTAAATCCCCTTGCCTATACTTATGATTGGGGTATGGCTACGGATATAGCGCGCAGGAACCAGGTTAAGATGTGCAGCGCGCTGGGGATAGACCGGATCGTCATTAAGGCCGACGTTAATAAAAAGCGCCGGAACATAAGAAGGAACGTGGAGGCCTGGTTAAAAAGCCCGGAGCTGGGGTTGGTTCCGATATTTATGTCAGGGGATAAACAGGCTATCTATTATGCCCGGAGAGTAAAGAGGCAGGCGCATATTAAATTGATGTTTCATGGTTTAGGTAACACCTTTGAGGACAGCCTTTTTAAAACAGGTTTTAGCAACGTTACTTTAGAGTCCCCGATGATATATTGCGATATCTCGCTGCGTAATAAGGTTAAATTAGGGCTATACTATGCGCAACGGTTTGTGCAGAATCCGGGATTTATCCATAGCGCATTAATCGATACCTTCCTGGGGTATCTTTCTCTGTTTTTTCTTAAGCGGGATTATTACGATATCTTCCTGTATCATTTTATAAAATGGGATGAACAGGCAATAACTAAAACGCTAATCGAGGAGTATGCCTGGGAAGTCCCGACCGATACCTGCCTTACCTGGAGAATTGATGACGGGACCTCGGCATTCTACAATTATATCTATATGGCGGTTGCCGGTTTCACTGAAAATGATACTTTCCGCAGCTGCCAGGTCAGGGAAGGCCTGCTTTCGCGGGAGCAGGCCCTTAAGATTACAGAGAATGAGAATAAGCCGCGGATTGCAACTTTAGAATGGTACGCCCGGACAGTTGGTTTTGATTGCGATAAGACTATACGGATTATAAATAGGATGCCTAAGTTATATAAAATATGAGATATTCGATACCGACGAACTGGCAGGATAATTTAATTGACGGATTAATTGGCTGCCAGGGTTCGGAATTATACGGAAAATTGAACAATGATATAATCGGCGGCGGCCGCGCATCGGCAATCCTGCCCCAAGTTTCCTTAAAGAGGGCCGAGCGCCATATCCTTAGTGCGCATCAAAAAGGGCTCAAATTCAATTACCTTCTCAATGGCACATGCCTGGGTGACATACAATACCTGCAATCACAAAAAAATAATATTTTAAAGATGTTGGATTGGCTTGTTTCGGCGGAGGTTGACTCTGTTACAATTTCTTCTGCCTACCTTTACCGCCTGATAAGGGAGCGCGCTCCGGGGCTGCATATTTACGTTTCGGTCCAGGATAATATCAACAATGCATTCCAGATAAGACGATGGGATGAAATCGGCGTTGATAAAATAACTCTTTCTGTGCTGGATGCTAACAGGGATTTTAAGCTGCTTAGGAAAATTCAGGGCAGGATAAAATGCGATTTACAATTGATTGCTAATTTAAAATGCCTGCTGGGATGCCCTGCTTACCATTGCCATAGTAATTTGAATGCGCATAGCTCTCAATCGCAGCACATACTTAAAGGCTATTTAATCGACTACTATACGCTCAAGTGCAATCATATACGTTTAAACGATCCGGTAGAATTAATCAAGAGCCTTTGGATTAGGCCTGAAGACGTGCATTACTATGAAGAAACAGGCATCCATTGGCTTAAATTAGTCGGAAGGGAGATGGATTCGGAAAAGATCCACCTAATATTTAACGCCTATAAGAAAAAGCACTATGATGGAAATTTACTGGATTTACTGCCGAATACCAAAAAAAGATTTTTTAACTATAAGAAAATAAAGCCTATTTTTAAATACTTCCTGCGGCCCGAGCATATTAACCTGTTTATCCTGCTGCAGGCGCGCAATGTCTTTAAGGAGGAAGGGATATATATTGATAATCGGGGCCTGGACGGCTTCCTGGATTATTTTTGGGAAGAAAAATGCAATTTTATGTGCGGCCAGCAATGCACTTATTGCCATAAGATCGCCGCTCGGGTCATGACTATAGACCATAAGTATCTGGATAAAAGGATAAAAAACAGCAAGATTTTCCTGGAGAATTTAATAAGCGGGCGGTTGTTTGATTATTTTTAAGGGGTAAGAGTCCTAGCATGGATAGCAATAAGATTAAATTATCTGTTCCTGTTGACCGGTATTTTGACTCCGGGCGCTTCCTGCCAGACGATAATATCGGCAATATATACGCTAAAATACCCGGTAATTTTTTGGAAAGTACTGAAGTTAAGGATAGTATTAATGGGTATGTCAACGCAGCGCATAATCGCGGTATCAGTTTCACCTTTTTAATGGATGTTACCTGTCTGAATAACCTGGAGTGGACAAGGAGCGGTCAAAGGCGGATCAGGGTGTTTCTGGATAATTTAGTAGCTGGGGGGGTGGATGCGGTATCGGTTAGTATGCCGTATTTTGTGGAGTTAATGAAAAAACAATACCCTAAAGTAGCTGTTGAGATATCGTCAAATGCCGAAGTGGATAATATTCAGCGCGCAAAGCGCTGGGAAGACTTAGGGGCCGATATAATTACCTTAGCCTCTTACAAGGTAAACCGTAATTTCGCTTTATTGCATGGGGTCCGGAGTAACGTAAAATGTGGCTTACAGCTGGTGGCAAACCACTGTTGCCTGAATAACTGCGTTAATCACGGTTTTCATGCAAATCTTAGAGCGCATCTACCCGGGCAATTTGCGGCGAATAATGATGATATTTTTTATGGCCTTCAATGCCTAAAAGAGTACTCCAGGACAGGGCTTGATATTATTTCTTCTCAATGGATCCGGCCGGAAGATATTAAGTATTATGAAGGAATCGGTATTAATAGGTTAGAGTTAATTGGCAATGGTTGGCCTGGCGAGGATTCGGTCGAGATTATTAATGCGTATAGCAAAAGATGCTACGCGGGGAATCTGATAAAATTATTTCCTGATTTTCCCCGCTGCGCGCCACTTCCTGAAGGCGGAAAAAGCCCGGGCGTCTTTATCAATAATTCTGATTTAGACGGTTTTATGGGGCATTTTCTGGAAGGAAAATGCCTCGGGCTATGCGACGAATGCAGGTATTGTAAGGAGCTAGCCGGCAAAGTAGTTCATTTTGCAGGAGCAGAAAATGAATAACCCGAAAAATATCCTTATTACCGGCGGCGCAGGATACCTAGGGGTTTACCTAGCGAATTATTTTTTGAAAAGAGGGTACCGCCTGCGTATTTTTGATATTTGCGATTATGCAGCAAACGATTATGCCGGCACGGTAGAATATTTTAAAGGAGATCTAAGAGATTATGCCTCCCTTTTCCAGGCGGTCTGCGGTACGGATTTTATCATCCATGCCGCTTCCGAGCTTCCGTTTAAAAAAAGGCGGGATATATTTTCTACTGGCGTCAAGGGTACAAAAAATCTTCTCAGAGCGGCTAAAGAAAATAAAACTAACCGGTTGATTTATTTATCTTCCACCGCGGTATACGGTTTGCATAAAAATATGCCAATAGAAGAAGAGGCAGCTTTCCGCGGTCTTACTGACCATGCGCGTAGTAAAATCCTAGCAGAGCAATCCTGCGTATTATGCAGAAAGCAAGGTATGTATATCACTATCCTCAGGCCAGCTCCTATTATCGGAGAAGGAAAATTAGGTTTTTTTCAGATTTTTTACGATTGGATTAAGGAAAATAGAAAGATCCCGATTATTGGATCCGGCCAAAACCGCTTTCAAATGTTAGAAGCCCAGGACCTATGCGAGGCAATCCAGGCAATAATAAATGCTCCGGCGTATTTAGTAAATACTGATTTTAATGTTGGCGCTGCGGTGTTTGGTACGCTTAATGAAGATTTAAATAATTTTATCCAAGCAGTGGGGAGTAAATCCAGGTTAATCCATTTTCCCGCAAATGGTATTAAGATTATCTTGAAGATTTTTGAAAAAACAAAGATTTCCTCTATTTATGAAGGAGTTTATGGCGTTATCGATAAGGATCTGTATTTTTCGATTGCAAAGATAAATAAGGTCTTAGGGTATTTTCCTAAAAGGAGCAATGTTGACGCTTTAGTTAAAGGTTATCGCTGGTATATTGGTAATAAAAATAGAAGAATAAAGCTATTTAGTAATGCGAATAATAGGAGTGTTTTCAAGCAGGGGGCAGTTAAGCTGATAAAAAGAGCCTTTTAGGTCAGATCCGATTGAAAGATATTTTTATATGCAGCAGCAGTAATTTGAATTGCCTTAAGAGGATATGGGGAAAGTATTTATATTTGGCCAGGCGCAGGAAATATCCCGGCCGTAAATAAAAGCTTCTATAGGCTTTTTTAGCCCAATACGTTAATTCTTCCGCCGCTAGAGCGGTATCCTGTGGTTTGCACATTGCGGCCGTTATTTCTTTGCCTTTATATGACTCAAGCCAGATGTCCTGCCCCAGTGTTTTTAGCGAATTTATATATATGTTACTCGGCGGCACAGGAAAAGCGACGTTGAATTGCGCGATGTCTAAGGGTAACGACCGGGCAAAGCGGATAGTGTTATTAATTGTCTGCGGCGTTTCGCCGGTATTGCCGATCATGAAAAAACCGAGCGTTTCCAGGCCATTCCGGGAAGTCATTTCTATGGCCTGTTGAATGGTTTTTAAAGTATTATTTCTTTTTAGGTTATCCAGTATTTGTTGGTCGCCGGATTCTATGCCGTAATGGATGCTCACGCATCCGGCTTTTGCCAGTAAAGATAGTAATTCATTATCGACGCGGTCCGGGCGGGTACGGATGGCCCACTTGAACTTTAGGCCCTGCTCAATGATTGCTTCGCATAATTGTATGGTCCGGGTTTTATCAACGGTAAAAGTTGAATCCAGAAAGGTGACCTCTTTTATTCCGAAATTATCAATACAATCTCTGATCTCGGCAATTATATTGTCAATGCTTCGGGTCTGGTAGGGAATATGCCTGTCGACGCAGTAGGTGCAAGAATAAGGGCAGCCTATACTTGTGGTTATAGTCGTAAAGAGATCATTTTTGGTTAAAGCGGTTGTATAGACGGCATTATCTATTAATTCCCGGGCGGGATGAGGCAGGTTATTAAAAGCATAAGGTTCTTCAGGGCCGGTCTTTACTATTTCATCTTGATTATTTTTGAAAATAATTCCTTTTATTTTTTCCAAGGGGATGTGCTGCTCAACGGCCCTGGCTAAATTTATTATCGTATTGAATCCTTTTCCCGTTAGAGCGCAATCGATCCCTTTATTGCAGATGCTTTCTTCGGGATAAAGTTGGGGAAAATGGCCGCGGGCGGCTATAAAGCATCCCAGACTATCTTTTAACTTTGATAAAAAATCAAATTCAGCCCTGGGGTTATAGATATTGACCGTGGCCAAGATAATATCGGGGTTATATTCTTTAGCCAAAAGCAGGAGCTTATTAAAAGAAATTCCGGTTAATTCTCCGTCTATAAGCTTAACGCTGTGGTCGTTCTTTTTAAGTATCGAGCCGTAATAAAGAAGCCCCAGCGGCGGATAACGGACAAGCCACTCGCAATATAGCCTGGAGGAAAGATACCCGCCAGGGGATAATAATCTTGAGATAGAGGAAGCGCCGTAGACCAGGGGTAATCTTAATAAAAGTATTTTCATCGGCTGAAGATAATAGAGTGATAAAAACTTACATATGTATTATAAATATAATTTATTATATAATAGGCTTGAGGGCTTGATTAGTCAATGTTAATTTTACCGGCAGTTAATATCCTCTAATCATTATTTAATCCGGATTTATTATGACCAAGATAACTCTTATTGATCCTCTGGGCAGCGAAAGCGGCTTATTCAGGCATAAACATTTTTTCAGGGATTGGAGCGGAGCCTATACCCTGGGTTATATTCCTTTTGTGCCCCTGGATTTACTTTATGCTGCTGCTTACCTGGCAAAATTCGGTTACCAGGTTGAGATTGTAGAGGCAAACATTAAACACCTCGAGCATAAAAAAGTCATAAATTTGCTCAAGGCGGGGCCTGCGGATTTTGTTTTCATCCCTGCAAATTATTTTAGCCTAAACGACGATAAGTATTTGGCTCAGCTGATCCGGGAGTCGCTTCCTAAGATTAAGATTATTTTTGGGGGACCGCCGGTTACCTATAATCCTGCGCTCGTTTTAGCCGATGGCTTAGCCGATTTTGTCGCCTTAGGAGAAATAGAGTTACCCCTTCTGGGTATACTTAGGGGCGATGTTTCAAGAAATATCGCTTATACTAATGCAGAAGGAGTTATTGTCAGCGGTAAGCGGGCATTGGTTAATTTAGACGACTTAGCGATACCGGCAAGGAATTTAATAGATAACCAGGCCTATCGGTACGCCTTCTTTAATAAAAGGAATCCTGTTACGGCAATGTCTATCAGCAGGGGTTGCCCGCACGGCAAGTGTAAATTTTGCAACGCCGGATTATATACTTTAGGGCAAATGCGATACAGGAATATTGCCTCGATAGCGGAAGAATTACACGAGATCGTCTTTAAATATAATATAAAAGAGATATTCTTCCGGGATCAGACATTTACAGCCAACAGGGAATTAGTTTATGCCCTTTGTGAGAATATCATCAGGAATAATATTGATCTCTTGTGGAGGGCTAATACCAGGGTGGATTTGGTGGATAAAGAGCTGTTGGCGTTAATGCGCAAAGCCGGATGCTATCAATTGTCTCTTGGTTTCGAAAGCTCATCGCAGAACGTATTAGATACTAACGAAAAAGGTATTACCCTAGAACAATCCAGTCAGGCTGCCCGTGGGTGCAAGGAGGCAGGGATAGAGGTTTTGGGCAATTTTATGCTGGGAGGGTTGGGCGATACGGTTGCTACGGCTAGAGATCTGTTTAGATTTGTTTTGGAATTAGACGTAGATTACGCGAACTTTAATAATTATATTCATCTACCCGGCACGGCTATTTACGATATATACCGCGATAGTAGATTACCGTTTCTTTCCGGAAGCGTAGCTAAGAGATACGCGACATTATACAATCTGAAATTTTATTTTCGCCCGCGGATTCTTTCAAGACAATTAAAAAAAATCAGGTCTTTTGCTGATCTGCGCTTTTTGTTTAACGTAGCAATAAATATGCTATTGCCGCATGGATAAAGGAAAGCGGAGTTTACTTGGGCGGTTTAGGGTATGGTTTACGCGGCGCAGGGCGCCAATTGACGTTTTTCATAAGTATCATTTTATATAGTTGCGGTTTGTATTCATTTATAATTATGGCACCCGCTATAAATTTTGTCAAGCTGTATTTGATTTAGTCATTAAAAAATGAAAACAAAATTCATGCTCATAAGATCCCCGCGTTATTACTGGCCTTTTATCAATGAATACGATAATTTTATATTGCCCCAGTCCCTGGCCTGTTTAGCGGCAGCATTGAGAAGGGCCGGCATAGCGGTCAAGGTTATTGATTGTATGCCCATGAAGATGGGCTGGAAGACCCTGGGGAAGGTTATCCGGGATGAAAAACCGGACATAATCGGCATAGGCGACAGCGAATCATTGTATTCTCACGAAGCCGTAAAAACGGTTAATCTGGCAAAGGAAATAAATAAAGATATAATTACGGTAGCCGGAGGGGCGCATTTTTCCAATCTTTCCGAAGACTGCCTGAAGAATTACCCCATTGATTTTATCGTAAAGGGCGAAGGGGAGGAAACGCTAGTTGAGCTGGCCAGTAAGATAATGAACAAGGAAAAAGACTTTACAAGTGTAAACGGAATCGTCTTTAAGCGTGACGGACACATCGTAGAAACGGCTCCGCGCAGGCTGATCGATAATTTGGATGACCTGCCATTACCCGCTTATGATCTAATGCCAATGGATAAATATGGCAGGGCAAAATTCCTTTTTACTCCCGGGGGGATTACCATCCATCACAGCCGGGGGTGCGTTAATAGCTGTGATTTTTGCGTCTGGTGGGTGCAGATGGCTGAGCGCTCGGCAGATAAGGGTAAGCTGGTTTTAAAGCCGAGGTGGAGGACCAAGAGTGTCAAGCGCACGGTTGAAGAGATCGAGCTTTTACAGGATAGATACCATCAGAAATTCCTGATTTTCGTGGATGATTCCTGGAATATCGATCCTGACTGGAGTAATGAATTCGCAGAGTCTGTCATCAAAAAAAAGATAAAGGTTAAGTGGTTCGCCTTTATGCGGGCGGATTTAATGGTCAGGGATGATAAATTAGGGATTATGAAAAAGCTGGTTAAGGCCGGATTATCCCATGTCTCTATTGGCGCAGAAAGGGCGGATAACGGGGATTTAAGTAATATGGGTAAAAATTTCTATAAAACGGAAATTGTCAGGGAGGCTATGGACATATTAGCCAGGAAATATCCGCAGGTTTTCAGGCAGGTTACTTTCATCGTGGGGGTGAGGAATGAGACAAAAAAGTCGATGCTGAGCCAGTTAGCATACGCCAGAGAGTTAAAAGCGGATTACCCGGCTTTTCACCCCATAACCCCCGTACCGGGTACCAGGCTCTGGGATGAGGCCAATAAAAAGGGCTGGCTTGAAGTCAAGGATTTTTCTTACTATGACTGGTCAACCCCGGTTATGGCCTCAGAACATCTTTCCCGCAGTGACATTGATTACCTGCTTTACTTTATGAACAAAAAATATGCCAGTTTTACCTGGCTATTAAAAGGCATCTTTAACCCCTGTACGCACAAAAGAAACATGTATATATGGTGTTTGATAGTTGCCATAAAGATGTTCCTGGATTCGGCGTTTAATTTGATTAATCCTTTTCGTTTTAAAGAATATAACCGGTTATTAAAACCTAAGTGGTACGATAAATAAAGGTTGGCTATGAGAGTTTTGTTAATAAATCCCGGCATGGATTTCAGCAAATTTGGCACTTTTAAAAGGTATATGCAGCCTATGCCGCCGATAGGGCTGGCCTATTTAGCCGCAGCCTTAAAAAAAGAGGGTTTGGATTTTAGGGTCATTGACGATTTTGCCGACCGGATCGGCATCAGGGGAATTATCGGTATCCTGCAAGATTATCCCGCAGATATAGTCGGTATATCCTGCCTAACGCCTTCAGCGCCTTACGTCCTGCAGATTGCCGACGCGGTCCGGCAATACGATAAAAAGATAAAAATAATTTTAGGAAATATACACGCGTCTATTTTTTACGAATCCATACTAAGACAGGGGTTGGTTGATGTGATAGTGCACGGCGAAGGCGAGTCTACCTTTCCCGAGGTGGTGAGTGCTTTGGCGCAGAAAAAAGAATTGCAGTCTATCCCAGGAATTTCATTTATGCTCGAAGGAAAAGCAATAAAAACAGAAGAGAGGGCGCTTCGAGACAAAATAGATTCCTTGCCCTATCCGGCCTGGGAATATTTTCCAGTCAAAAAATATGGATTTTTGCCTTTTATGGATATTGCTAAGCCCGCCCTGAGCGTCCTTGCCTCCCGGGGGTGCGTATATAAATGCAGTTATTGTTCGCTTTTATACATGAATAATCATTACCGTCAAAGGGACCCTTTGCGAGTCGTTGACGAGATAGAATACCTAGTAGATAAATTTAACGTTAAGCAGGTTGGTTTTGTCGATCCTATCTTTCCGCTCTACAAAAAATCCGGCATAAATTTCAGCCTAGAGATGATTAAGCGGGGTTTGAATAAAAAGCTGGTCTGGATCTGCGAGACCAGGATAGATAGCGTTGATAAGGAGCTTTTGGGGTTTATGAAAGAGGCTGGGTGCAAAAGAATACTTTATGGGATAGAATCCGGTAACCAGAAAACCCTGGATGGGGTTAGTAAAGATACCTCTCTGGACCTGATAAGAAAGAATATCAGCGATACCAGGAAATTGAAGATTGAGGCAACCGGCCTGTTCATGCTAGGTTTTCCCCAGGAGACCAGGCCGATGATGGAAGATACGCTTAAGCTGTCCAGGGAGCTGGACCTGGATTTTGCCAAGTTTGCCATTACCATCCCTTTCCCCGGAAGCGAATTATACGTAAAACTTACGCAGGCTGGCAAGCTAAGGCGCCAGGACTGGGATAATTTTGTGACTTTTAATCCGGACCCTAAAAAATTAGTTTCTATTAATGAGCATGTCTCGGCCAGGGATTTGATTGCTTTACAGAGAAGGGCCCACCGGGAATTCTATTTACGGCCGCGTTTAATCTGGAGGCATTTATTCCGGATAAAAAGCATTAAGAAAATAGATATGCTGAACAGCCTGGTGAGTTTTGTTTTTCACGGCAGATTTAATTGAAGGATAAACAGTGAAGATACTTCTTATTGATCCTCCGGGTTGCCCAAAAGGCTTATTTGGGCACAGGCATTATTTAAGGGATTGGACCGGAGCTAATTTCCCGGGCTATATTCCTTTTCCTCCCCTGGATTTAATGTATGCTGCTGCTTATCTGAAAGGGCACGGCCATAAAGCTAAAATTATAGAAGCCAATGCCCAACACCTTAGAAACGAGCAGATATTAAAAATTTTACAAAAAGAAGACCCCGAATTTGTCTTAATATCTTCTACTTATTTAACCCTGAAAGAAGATAAGATGCTTGCGGCCTTCATTAGGAGGAGTGTCCCTGGAGTAAAAATAATTTTTTCCGGTCCCCTCATGACCTATAACCCTTCTTTGGCGCTTGGCGATGGAAGCGCAGATTTCGTTGCTTTAGGAGAACTGGAGCTTCCCCTTTTGAATATATTAGAAGGGAATTATATTGAAAATATCGCTTACCTGGAACAAGGTAATGTTATAATAGGGCCAAGGAGGCTGCTGGATCTTAGGGAATTGCCAATCCCGGCCCGGGATTTAGTAGATAACCAGATTTACAGGTATGCTTTTTTCAATAGGCGTAACCCGGTAACCCCGATGACGATTACCAGGGGCTGTCCGCATAGTCAATGTACCTTCTGCCATGCTAATCTTTATACCTTAGGCCAATTGAGATTCAGGGATTTTGATTCGGTTATCGAAGAGATTAAAGAGGTTGTATACAGGTATAAGATAAGGGAGATTTTTTTTAGAGACCAGACCTTTACTGCGGATAGAGAATTTATTCATAGGATTTGCGATTATTTAATTACGCATAATATTGATATTCTATGGCGGGTCCAGACCAGAGTCGATTTAGTCGATAAGGAATTATTATTTTTAATGCGTAAGGCGGGCTGTTACCAAATAACTTTTGGTTTTGAAAGTTGCTCTCAGGCTATGCTGGATATAATTAATAAGGGGATTAGACTGGAGCAATCCAGGCAGGCAGCTAAGCTTGCGAAAAGGGCGGGGCTGGAAGTACTGGGGCTTTTTATTTATGGCTTGCCCGGGGATACCATAGATTCGATGAGAAATATATTGCCCTTTGCTTTAGAACTTGACCTTGACTTTATTAATATTAACGAAATCTTCTTTTTCCCCGGAAGCATTATTTACGATGCTTATAGCAAGAAGGAGGGGAAAATATTCCCTATTGAACAACTCAAGAGCCAGGTTAGAAGATCATATCTTAAATTTTATTTGAGACCAGCTTACTTAATCAGGAATTTTACAAGAATCGGGTCTTTTAGCGGGCTCAATTTCTTAATCAGGTTTAGTTGGAATGAATTAGTAGCGCATTTTGGGAAAAGCAGGTATTAGTTATCAGAAACGGAAGTTATATGCTTACTATCGAATCTAGATTAGTTTTGAACAGGTTTATGCGCGGTTTAACTCTATTTACGAAATATTGCACCTTTAAAAAAATTATCAATATGCTTAAAGTCGAAATTGACAGAAGGCTAAAGAGAGTATTGATTAACGGGAAGCCTTATTTTATTAAAATAGATACGACGAACCAATGTGATGCCGGATGCGAATATTGTTCCAGGGATAATACTGCTTATCCGCTAGGACAGATGGGCCTGGATAATTTTAAAAAAATAATCGATATAAATAAAGATTATGCTTTTATGATAGCTTTGCATTTTACGGGCGAACCGCTGTTAAACGACAGTATTTATGATATGATAAATTACGCGCATTTAAATAAGATGGCTACCTATCTTAGCAGTAATTTTCAGCATTTTAGAAAAGAAGATGCCTGCAGGATAGTCTCCAGCGGTTTAGACTTATTGACTGTTTCGATAGACGGTGCATCTCAGGAGACCTATCGGCGGTATAGGCAAAAAGGAGAGCTCGCGGGCATCTTCCAGAATATTCAAGCAGTAATTAATGCCAAGAGGGAGCTTCAAGCCTCTTGGCCTAGAGTTAACCTGCAGTTTCTAGTCATGGAGCATAATGAGCATGAAATAGCAGAGATAAAAAATATAGCTAAGGGCTTAGGGGTAGATACTTTGGAGTTCAAGCCGCTCGGCTTATATCCGGTGAATAAATATCTTCTGCCAAAAAATCCCAAGTATGTCAGAAGGGCTTACAGAAGAACCGGTATAAGGAGAAAGCCCTGTTGGTGGCTTTGGTCTTCCCTGGTAGTTTTATGGAATACCGAGGTTGTTCCTTGTTGTAGTCCCTACCGCAAGATTAGAAGAGAGAGTTGTCTGGGTAGTATAATAAAAGAGGATATTATTAAAATCAGGAATTCCGGTGTTCCTGTAAAATTAAGAAGGCAGTTTTTAGAGGGGGTGATGGCCGGCCAAGAGGGATGCGTTGAGTGCCCGATACCTTATGGGAATATGCTAGGCCATACAGTTTAAAGGTTTAAACCAGTTGTTCATACTATAAGTTTATGATAACCGTACCGTCTTTTTAATATATAGCCATATAGGCCAGGCAAAATATTTATTTAGTAAGATAAAAAAGGAGGGTCTATGCGCACCGGGATAATAACTATATTAGCTGTTCTGCTTCTCTCTGGGTTTTGCTTGCTCGCATTCTCTTTTGCAGATGAGGTAGTATTGGAAAATGGAAATGTAATAGAAGGCACGATTTTGGAAGAAACCCCGGAGTATGTGAAGATAGATTCTGCGGGGATACCCCTCACATATTACTCGCCAGATGTAAAAGAGGTTAAAAGGGTTCCTGTCAGCGAAGAGGAAAAATCTTTGATAAAAAACCAGTCAGTTTATCCTCTTCTTGAGAGGGCTAAGCAGTTACGCAAGGAAAATAGATACGAAGAGGCAATAGGTGAATTAAAAAAAGCTGTAGAAATTGAACCTGGTAATATCATGCTCTATAGCAATATCGCAGTGCTGTATTATGTCCTGGGCCAGGATGAACAGGCTTTGAAATATTGCCAGAAGATCTTGAAGCTATCCCCTGGGGAGGCACATGCTTTGGCTTGTATGGCCCTTGCCAACTATCAGCTCGGTAAGTATGCAGAAGGAAGGGAGCTATTTAAAGAGTTCTTAAGGTCATTTAAGCCGCAGGACCAAAGAAACAAGGATTTTTTAAAAAGGACGAAAGACAACGTAAAACTGTTAGAGCAAATTGCCCAAGATCCGGATATTGCGAATAAAGAGGAGATTAAGCAGGCTGCGCGCGTATTCTAATATGATTGTAGCGCGGCAATTTAGGGGAGTGCAGTGATTCGATATGAAAGAGTTTTTATTATCCCGTGACAAGCTGGGGATTATTCTTGTCGGCCTGTTAGCTTTAATATTAAGGATATTGGGCCTGGCAAGGTACGACCTGTGGCATGACGAGATAACCAGTTTGGCAAAAGTTGAAATAAGCAATTTTTGGTATTTGAGCGCTAATTTTCCTCCCTTTCAGCCGCTATACAACTTATTATTGTCATATTGGCGGGTTTTAGGCGATGCCCCCTCAGTATTACGGTTTTCCTCTGTAGTATGCGCAGTAGTCTCGGTCGGCCTGATTTACCTAACAGGCACAGCCCTCTTTAACAAAAAGGCCGGTATTATCTGCGCTTTTCTGTTAAGCATCTCGCCATTCGCCATACATTATTCCCAAGAATTACGCCCCTCTTCCTTGTTAATACTCCTTGTCCTTATATCTACTTATTCCTACGTCAGGTTATTGGGAAAAAGTTCATTTTCATTCTGGGCGGTTAATATCCTGGCCAATGTCTCGAGTGTCTATTTGGTTTATACTTCAATTTTTATACCGCTAATCCAGTCATTATTAATTATCCCTATCGCCGGAAAAAAAAGGGTCAAAGAAGTATTACTGTTTCAATTTATCCAGTTAATCTTATTAATCCCCTGGCTTTACTTCGTTACTAAGCATTTTATAATTATGTTGGATCTGACTAGGAACTACCGTCACTTTTCGCCATTTATTGATTCGGTGTCCTTCATTAATTTATTCTATAGCCTTAAAAATTTTGTCGCGGGATATTATGCTTCAGATAATGTCCGGACACTAGGAGCTGTTTTTTGCGGTTTATTGGCCCTAAAGGGAACAGTAGATTTATCCGGGCAGCATAAAAAAGGATGGTATATGCTGCCGGCTTTTTTACTGATTCCGATTCTGTCTTTATTCTTTTTTTCAAAATTCAGGGCACTTTATTCCGAAAGATATATCCCGTTTTCCATCGTATTTTTATATCTTATAACCGGTTTTGCCATAAGCAGGTTGGATAAGAGACTGATTTTTATGTCTCTTCTGGCCTGTAGTTTTATAGCGGCCCTTTCTTTGAGCAATTATTATTCCAATAACATTATCTGTGATATCTCGGAGAGGCTGGGGACTAACCCCAAGAAAGAATTCAAAAAAGCCGCTTATTTTTTGAAGGATAATTACCGACAGGGGGATTTAGTTATGCATACCTCTGAATCCTCTATATTACCGCTGGCCTATTACTTTGACGAAAACGGTAAAAAGGATTTTTTGAATAAAGATTCATTATCGACGTATCAATTCATGATGGAGTCACTTATTGATGACAGGCAGAATACTTCATTAATTATCCATAACTTGAACCGCCAGGAGTTTGCTTTCTATAAGGACAGAAGATTCTTTGCAAGCCAGGAGCGCGATAAATTTATTGATGGCCAGCGCAGGATATGGTTGATTCTCTCTCATTGGGAGAGCCCTGACCAGTTTATGTTTATAAATGATTGGTTTGAGAAACGTTGCCTACAGGAAAATTTCCGGAGATTCAGCGGTATACAGGTATATCTATACTCGGTTGAAAATAGGAGTCAGGCTCGGTAAAGCTTAATTATGAAAGCAGTAAGCGTTATTTGTCCATTCCGTAATGAAAAGGATAACCTGGAAGAATTAGTCGGGAGGACATTCAAGGCCTTAGCCGGACTTTATGATACAAGTGCAGTGGAAGTGATTATAGTGGATGACGCCAGCACGGATAGCGCAAATGAGATTATCAACAGGTTATTAGAAGTATATGCCGGTTTAAGGTTAATAACTCACGGCAGAAAAATGGGGCAGGCAGCAGCTTTAAGTTCCGGGTTTAATTCGGCAAGTGGAGATATAATCATTACCATGGATGCGGATTTACAGGCCTGGCCGGAAGATTTGCCCCTTTTTTTAAACAAGATGAATGAGGGGTATGACTTAGTAAACGGCATACGGTTGGAAAGGAAAGAAAGGCTCTTTTTGAAATTATCTTCTAAGCTATTTAGTTTTTTAGTAAGCTTGATTTCGGGGGCTCCCATTGCGGACGCCGCCAGTAATTTTACCGCTGTCAGGGGGAAATTTATTAAGGGGCTTGAGCTATACGCTAATGACCACCGTTATATTGTCCCTATCCTTAAAAGGCGAGGCGCACTTAAGATTGCCGAAGTGAAAGTCCGGCATGCTAAGAGACAAAAGGGGAGGTCAAAGTATAGCTTAGGAAAAGTAGTATTAGCGGTGCCGGAATTTTTTTCGTTTTATTCCAGGTTCAAAAAGGGCGCTTACGACTTAAATTGATTAATACGGATACAGTATTGATTACAGGCGGAGCAGGTTTCATCGGTAGATACCTGACCAGGGATATTTTGCAGGTAGGGATGAGGGTTGTTATTTTCGATAATTTTATGGCTAAATCATTTTTTTATCGGGATTTATATGGACAAGAGCCAGCGCGTATCAGCATAAGAGGCGATGTTAGAGATTATAGTTTACTTAAAGAAGTATTTTTGAGATACCAGCCTGGTATGGTTATTCATCTGGCGGCTATCTCGGATGCCAACATGGCCTTGCAAGCTCCCCAAGAATGCCTAAGTATCAATGTGGATGGGTTAAATAACCTGTTTACCGTAATAAGCCAGGCAACGGAAGTAAGGAGATTTATTTTTGTTTCTTCCAGCTATGTTTATGGCAACTTCCACTATGAACCGGCGGATGAATTACACCCTTTGGATTCTCGGCATATATACGGCATAACCAAGATAAGGGGAGAGCAAATAACGGCTGATTTTTGCGTGAAGAACAATATCGATTATACGATAATCCGGCCTACAGCTGTCTATGGGCTTGGGAGCAGCTTAGAAAGGATCTGTTGCCGGATGATAATCGACGCTTTAACAAAGAAAGAAATAGTTGTCCATAACCACGGTAACCAAAAACTTGATTTTACCCAGATTGATGATTTAACCCAGGGTTTTTTAAAAGTCCTGAGCAATAACAACGCTAAAAACCAGGTTTTTAACCTTTCCCGGGGCAAGTCTAGAAGTATAGCTGAATTAGCGGGATTAATCGCAAAAAACATACCCGGAGTAAAGATTATTAATCGAAACGCAGAATTTGAAAAGCCGTTAAGAGGCGCTTTGGATATTTCTAAAGCTAGGGATATGTTGGGTTTTAGTCCGCTTATAGACATAGAAGAGGGGATCCCGGTTTTAATAAATGATTTAATAAGAATAAAGGATAAATATGATTTATCTATCCCGGCCGTGTATTGATTATCGGGAGATACGTTCGGTAGCCCGGGTTTTAAAGTCCGGATGGTTGTCGGGCGGAGAGAAAGTAAAGGAATTTGAAAATAAATTTGCGGAGTTTATCGGAGTTAAATACGCCGTTTCACTTAATTCCTGTGCTTCAGCTTTACAGCTAGCCATACAAGCCCAGGAGTTAAAAGGGGAGATTATACTGCCTAGCTTTACTTTTGTAGCTTCGGCAAATGCCGTAATCAACGCCGGTTGCACACCCCGTTTTGCGGATATCGAGTATGGATCCTGTAATATTGATCCCCGGAAGATTGAAGCGCTGATTAATAAAAAGACCGTGGCTATAATGCCGGTGCATTATGCCGGGCAAAGTTGCGATATGGCCAGGATACTTGCTCTAGCCAGGAAGTACGGCCTTAGCGTTATTGAGGATTCGGCCGAAGCATTAGGCGCCAGGTTTAAAAATAAAACAACCGGTTCTTTCGGAACCGGTTGTTTTTCGTTTTTTTCTACTAAAAATATCACCTGCGGAGAGGGGGGCATGGTCACGACGAACAGCAGGCATATCCGGGATAAGATTTTAGCTTATTCTTCGCATGGAATTGAGAGGTTTGCATTTTCGCGAAGAAGTAAAAATTGGCTGAGAGAGGCAAGATATCCGGGATATAACTGCAGGATGGCTAATATATTAGCAGCCATAGCAGTTACTCAGCTTGCTAAAATAGAAATTATGAATAATCAAAGGCGCGAGCTGGCCCGGTATCTTAGCAAGAATTTAAAAGAGTGCGGGGAGTTAAGGTTGCCTTTTGAAGATTCGCGCTGTCACCATGTTTATCAAATGTATACGGTTAAACTGAAGCCCGATCATGGATTAAATAGGGATTTATTTGTAGGTTATCTCAGGAAAAAAGGAATCGAGGCGAGTGTTCATTTCTATCCTCCTCTGCATAAGCAGAAATTATACCGGAGTTATCTGTATCCCGGGGAGCGTCTTCCCGTTACCGAAGAAGTTTCCTCCAGTATCGTTACCTTGCCTCTCTACCCCAGACTTTTAAAAAGAGATTTAAATTATATAAGCGTAAAGATAAAAGAGGCTTTGAGGAGAAACAAAGGATAAGACCGGATAATGCACTATCGGATATTGCCAGAAGCAGTTGTTTTTCTTAACCCGCCTTATAAATATATTATTCAAAGAAAACTGCGCTGTTCGCCTCGGCGTTGCGCGTATCTATTTCCGCCCTCGGAACTCCTTTCTTTAGCCTCCCTGATGACAGACACACAAGATATAAAGTTGATTTTTATCGATGGGATAGCCGAAAGGTTATCGCTTAAGGAAGTAGTAAGTGCATTAAAGGGGTATCGGATTAGGGCCCTGATTTTTATGCCGGGTTTTGAATCCTTGGAAGAAGACTTGAAAACTATATCTAAAATCAAGGAAAATTTGAATGCAGACTGCCGGATAATCAGCTTTGGTTATTTACCGACTCTGTATTATAGGGACATCTTTCAAAAGTTCCCTCTAATAGACTATATTATTATGGGTGAACCGGAAGCGACATTTATGGAATTATCTGCCGCTATTCTGGCCGGGAATAAGGATTTGAGCCGCATAAGGGGGCTAGCTATAAATGATAACGGCAAGATTACGGTAAACGAAAACAGAAAGAACGATATGGATCTGGATTCTTTGCCGTTTCCCGACAGAAGGCTGTTAAGAAATGATTGTTATGCCGACCCCTTTTTGAAAAAACCCATGACCAGCTTAATTACTTCCAGGGGCTGCCCTTATAATTGTTCTTTTTGCGTTAATTTTTATGGCCGGGTTTTCCGGCAGCGCTCTGCAGAGAATGTTATAGGTGAATTGAAACAGGTTGTTGCTGACCAGCATATCCGTAATATCAGGTTTATGGACGATAATTTTACCATAGATAAAAACAGGATTATCAAGATATGCAAGGGCATAATTGATAATAGCTTAAGGTTAAATTGGACATGTTTGAGCAGGATCGATACCCTGGATAAGGAAGTGCTGGCTTGGATGTCCCAAGCGGGCTGCCGGGCTGTTTTTTTGGGAATAGAGAGCGGTTCGCAGAAGGTCCTGGATTATTATAATAAGGGCTATACAGTAGATTTAATAAAAAGGCAGTGCCGGTTAATTAAAAAGGCGGGCATAGCTATCGTCTCCTGGTTTATCATCGGCGCTCCGGTAGAAACCGCTATGGATGTCAAAGCGAGCCTGAAATTATCTCTGGAAATTAACTCTGATTTTATCTGTATTAATGAATTGCAGCTAATGCCTACTACCGCTCTTTTTAAGGTCAGCCGCGGGCCATTCCGTTTAAGCCCTGCAGAAATTTCCCGTTTACGCAGGAAATTCTATTTAGGGTTTTATTTTAATCCAAAAATTATCCGGAAAATATTGTTGCGCTTGGCGAAAAAACCGGAAGGGTTACTATTTTTTATAAAAGAATTTTTTTCCGCGATGCGGGAAAAATATATTGAAAAATAGGGGCTATGGACATCAAGAGATTCATCTTTAACCGGCCTTTAGGGCTCAGGGATATATGGGGCTTACGCGCTATTTTCTCTATTATCTTTATCCGGCTCTGCCGGCCTAAGGTATTCATAAATCTACTACTTTTTTTATATAACGGTATTTTCAAACGGGAAAAGGTTTCGCATCTGCCATTATACCTGATGCTTGAACCGAGCTCGCGCTGCAATCTCAAATGTAAAATGTGCTGGAGGACATTATATAAATTTAACAGGGCGGAATGCGATATGCCCTACGCTAAATTTAAAGAAATAATCGATAAGATCGGCGATTCCTTGTTTTTCGTAGGATTATGGAATTATGGCGAGCCGCTGTTGAACCCCGAGCTAAGCCGGATGATCGCGTATTGTTCGAAGAAAGGCATAGTCACAGTTTTGAGCACTAACGGGATTTTATTGGACCGGGCAAAGAGCCTGGACCTATTCGCTGCCGGGTTAAAATATTTAATCATTTGTGTTGACGGGATTACCGAGGATGTCTACCGGGAATATAGGAATACGGCAAAACTAGCAGAGGTTGAGAATAATGTAAGGCAGGCGTGTATTTTAAAGCAAGAAAAGAAGTCCAAATTCCCTATCCTAGAATTGCAGTTTATCGTTATGAAGGGCAATGAACATCAGGTTGACGGCTTTTTCCCCCTGGCTTATTCCTGGGGGTTAGACAGGGCAACGTTAAAAAAAGTTAGTACGCTTAAGAGTTTTAAATTAGCGAATGATTTTCTGCCTCAGAACGATCAATACCTGCTGGATTGTTATAAAGATACAGGGCTGCGTAAAGGGTTTTGCAGTATTCCCTGGCAGACCTTAGTTATTAACGCGGATGGAGGGGTTATTCCTTGCTGCTCTGACTATTTTTCCATCGAGAAAATGGGTAATATATTTATAGAAGATATAAGTAAAATATGGAATAATAGGTATATTGATTTCCGGCGCCGGATAAAACAGAATATAAATTCATCCGATATTTGTTCTTATTGCCCGCATGGTTCCGGAGATGCGGGTTCTTTTATCGCAGCGAGGCAGTTTTAATTTTTTTATTGATTAATTATGTCGGTTAACTCTTTTTTAAAGAATAGGGCCGTGAGCATCTTCTTAATTGTGCTATTCTTTATTTGTGTGCGCACGGTAGTAATGCTTTCTTCGGAACGCTTAATCCGGCAGGGAGAGGAGCCTTATGTCGGGACAATTGCCTTAGGGCTTAGGGAAGGCTGGGCAATCCCGCCCTGGGATTTCCAGGTTGTTTCTTACAACGGAGGCTCGGTAGCAGCGGCAGCCCTGGCTTTGCCGTTTTTTATTTTATTCGGCCCTAAGATAATAGCTTTAGTTTTGACTTCTGTTTTTTTTCATTCTCTAGGTTTAATCTTTATCTTTTTGCTGGTTGAAAAATATTTTAATAGAAGGGCCGCGGTATTGACCTCTATTTTCTATATCCTTTCGCCGCCCTTATTCATGGTCCGTTCGCTAATAATTGCCGGCTCGCATACCGAAGCGGCTACCTTTAGCGTTATACTTTTTTTGATCTTCCTGAACCTTATTTATTGCAGGCCCTCTACGGCTAATTATCTATTGCTAGGTTTTTTAAGCGGTTTTTCTTTGTGGTATTCCCACTTGACCCTGATAGCCATAATTACTTATTCATTTATCTGGCTTATCAGGGATAAGGCCTTCTTCCTTAGCAAGAAATATCTTTTATATCTATTATCGCTGGCCTTAGGTTTTTTGCCCTGGTACATCTATAATGCCAGGAATAGTTTTAAGGGAGCAGAGATCGTAAGCCACGGGATCCTTTATCTGCAGGGTCTAAAATTTACTGATATATTTCCGGATTTACTGCATTTTTTTCAAAACGGATATAAGATTTTTATTTTTGATGATTATGCGAGCTGCTTTGGGCCTCTTTTTAATTTAATTTACTATGCGCTTTTTACGGTTTCCCTTTTATACCTGTTCTTTTTTATACTAAGGAAATTTATCTATAATTACTCATTACCCCAAAAAGATAATACGGGAGAATTGTCTGGGGCAGGTTATCTTCAATATGCATTAATTGTGTCATTTCCCTGCTTTTACCTGTTAGTATATATTTTAAGCTTTTTTAGGTATGGAGATTCTGGCCGGGGCATAAGCGATTACCGGTATGCGGTTATCCTTTTTCCGTGTATTTTTATAAGCATAGCGTTAGGCATAGATAAATTGCTTGCTATGAAGAATGCTCTAGCCAAGGGTATTGGGGTAATAGTGTTTATTGCAATGATTATTCTGGGGCTTGTCGGTAACGGAAGGCTAGTTTATTCCCTGGATTTTAGAAACAACTATCTGAATTCTCCCGCTGTTTATTATGATTTAGTTGGCCGGGTAGCTATGGATAGGCACGGGTTAAATATGCCTAGGGTAAGTAGCCTGATAAGTAAGATTAAAGTAGGGTATGGTATCCGGAATGCTTACGCGGGTTACGGTTTTAATTTAAGCCAACGCTTTTTCAGCGGCGGCAGCCTTAAGCAATATATTGCGTTAACCGGGATTAGCGATATGCCCCCAGATGTCTGCAAGGGTTTTTATAGGGGAGTAGGCAGAGGAATGGCGGATTCTTTTTACCAGGCCAGGCTCAAGAATATACCGGGCAGTTTTTACAATATTGAACAGTTTTTCAAGGAATGCGCTAAGGTGGAGGCCCCAGGAAGCTACCGCGATTTCTTCTATCTGGGAGTAGTCGAGGGCCTATTAACAGAAAGGTGGGAGGGAGAGTTTAGCTCCCTTAACCTGGAAATAGATGCTTTGGCCGATAGCTTGCCCGCTGGGGACCGGTATTTAGCCTATCTTTTTTACGGTGCCGCCGAAGGCAATGAAATCCCTAGAAAGGTATATTTAAATAATTTTCCGGAATTAACTTACAGGTTCAACCCGGATTATCTGCGGTATTATTATATCGGAGTAGGCGCAAGCGTCGCTAATTTCTTCTCCGGAGATGCCCGGAAAAGCGTAAAATTATTCAATAACTATAGCAGCCCTATCCGCGAATATTTACTTACCGGTATGGGGTTATATTTTTGTTTATTGAACGAATTTAGCGAGGATTATACCGGAAAAAATTACGCCGATAGTCTTCCGGAAGAATATCGGGTCTATTATCATAAAGCCAGGGATTTATTTAAAGACACTCCTCTTAACGGGCTTAATTTTTTGATTGGTAAATAACCTGTTTTTAACGATATCTTCATGAAATTATCAGTGAAAAATACGTTTGCTGTTTTAATCCAAAAAAAACATATCCAAGGATGCATTATCCTCGGATTAATTATTGCCGCGGCTTTAATCCTAAGAGTACATAAATTGGATAGCTACACCCTTTGGCATGACGAGGCGACTAGCGTCCTGGACAGCCGGGGCTTAGGCCAGCTGCACTCTTTAAGCAGGTTATTTGACCGGGATTTTACGGCGAATCACCAGGATTATTTGACTCTCTATGACCATGGTTTCATATATTACTGGCAGGCATTATTTGGAAGGTCGGAGTTTGCCTTAAGATTCTCTTCGGTTCTATTTGCAATTTTGTCTGTTTACTTTGTATACTTCTTGGCAAGAAAATTCCTTAATATCGGGATAGCTTATTTAACAAGCTTTCTCTTGGCCATTTCGCCGTTTCATATATATTATGCGCAGGAATTAAGGCCGTATGCCGCAACCTGCCTTTTGGCCTTAATTTCCGCCTACCTATTGTTAAATATTGGAGGATAACCGGGGAAGATATTGGCAGGCATACGCTTTGGTTAACGTTCTGAATATCTATTTTCTTTATACAAATTTAATCCTTTTATTTTCTTCGTTCGTTTTCATAGTCTGGAAAGCAAGAAAAGACAGGGGGCTTTTAAAAGCGGCTATTTTTACCCATTTGGTAATCCTATTTCTTCTGGCTCCCCTTATGCTAACCTTATACCAGAACTTAAAACTCGTTTTGCCTAGTAATTTTATCTACGCCCATATCTATTCTTATCCCTGGGTGGAAAAGGCTGACTTCAGGAATTTACTCTATACTTTCAAAAATCTCACTGTTGGTTATAATACGGATTATTATGCTCTAACCGGTAAATTTGCTACTTTGGCCTGTTTCTGTTTTTTTATAGCCGGTATCTATAAATACCGTAAAAATAACCTGGCGCAGTTAGCCGTCTTTTTAACGCTCATCCCGGTTTTATTATTATTTTTTCTTTCTAGAATTAAAGCCTGCTATGTTTACAGGTACCTCTTCCCGGTATTGCCGTTTTACCTGTTAGGCATAGGTGCAGGCCTGGGTAATTTTAAAAGGAGATTTCTATTAGTTCTATTAATATCGGTACTATTTCTTTTAGGGCTGAAGAATTATTACTTAAATAGTCTACCCCAGGATTATAGACAGCATATCGGAGTATCAAAAAAACAGGACCTTAAGGGTGTCTTTAAAATTATCCTAGGGAATTATCAAAAAGGTGATAAAATCTTTCATACTTCCAAAAGTACGGTTTTTCCTTTTAAGTTCTATGCTGATCGGATTCCCGTAAGCCATGATTTACGCATGGAGATAGACAGGGGCAGAGTCATCTCTCTCTCCGGGCAAAATAAAAATCTACTCATTTGCGAAAATAGATGGAGGCATCCGGTAATGTTTTTGCCCGAAAAATTATATACTTTTGAAGATTCGGGCATCAAAAAAAGGTTATGGTTATTTTTTTCCAGTTTCGGCGAGCGCCAGGATGGTTGCGAAGAAGATATAGCCCTCGGGAAGATCCGGGAAAGGTACAGGCAAAAAATATTCATTCCATCAGAAGGCGCTGACCTGTATTTATTCATTAAAACAGATGGTTAAGCTATTCGCGGTGAGCAGATGAGAGTTTTATTAATCAATCCGAATTCATCTTTAATCAATAAGAACTGGGCCTATAAGAAATTTTTTACACCGATTGCCCCGCTGGGTTTAGCCTACTTAGCCGGTATCCTGAAAAAGAACGGTTTTGAAGTCTCTATTATTGACCAGTTTGCCGATAAGATGCCGGATGCGGTGTTGTTAAATATAATCAAGGACCGCAAGCCTGATGTGATCGGTTTTTCCGCTTTAACCCCCGTAATCAGAGATGTCAGAAGATTAGCCTTGGCAATAAAAGAGCTTAGCGGCAAGAGCAAGATTGTTTTGGGAAACATCCATGCTACTTGTTTTCCGCAGGAAGTCCTTAGTGAAGGCACCGCCGATATCGTCGTCCGAGGAGAGGGGGAGAACACCCTGGTCGAATTATGCCAGCGCTTAAGCCGTAATAAAGGGCTTGAAGGCTTACCGGGTATAAGTTTTAAAATAGACGGACAGATTGTCCATAATCCCGAAAGAGAGGTTATTGCTGATCTGGATTCTTTACCGTACCCGGCCTGGGAAGAGCTTAACCTGGATAACTATACGGAAGTCCCTCTGGTAGCGATCAAAAAGGCCAGGGCTTTTCCCATAATAGCCTCCCGCGGGTGTGATTTTAGATGCTACTACTGTTCGCAGGATAAAATTTACAAACAGGTAAGGTATAGGAATTTGAATAAAGTAATCGATGAGATGGAGTATTTTTATAATAATCACGGTATAAAAATTTTTGGGTTCAGTGACGCCTATTTTCCTTTTGATGAAACAAGCGGCTTAGAATTCTGTGCTTCTTTAATTAAGCGCAATTTGAATAAAAAAATAGAATGGTGTACGGAAACCCGGGTAGACAAAGTTACCCCGAGATTGTTAGAGGCGATGAAGGAGGCTGGCGTGCATCTGATAATGTACGGCGTAGAAGTAGGAAACCAGCGGATAATGGATTCTTTGAATAAGGGGACTACTCTGGAACAGGCAAGGTTCGCTCTTCAGCAAACCAGAAAGGCAGGAATTTTAAGCCAGGGCCTATTTATCCTGGGGTTGCCCGGAGAGAGCATAAGGACCTGCAAGGATACTATAAATTTTGCTAAAGAGCTGGACTGTGATCTGGTAAAGTTTAACGTTGCTATGCCTTATCCAGGTTCCCGCTTCTTTGAAGATTATAAAAGGATGAACAAAATCAGTAATCCCGAGAGATTTACCAGCTGGTTTGATTGGGTCAATTTTTCAGAAGATTTCATCTATACACCGCAAGGCATGGACAGCAATATTTTACGTTATTTGCAGAGAAGGGCAATGTTGGAGTTTTACGCCCGGCCGAAAGTCATACTCCGCCATCTTCTAAGGGGCACGATAAGGTATGAAAATATTTTGTACGGAGGATTCTGGCTGCTTTCGCTTTTTTACTCCGGAGTCCTGAAGAGATTAAAATTATGGATAAGCAATAAGTATCCCAGAGGGAAAAAATGGAATTTTCTGTTCCCACGAATTGGCAAGAAGAGCTAACCGGTAAGATTAGCCTAGCTAATACAACGGGGGAGATCAAGGAGGTGTACGGCAAGCTCACCTTTGATGATATCGGCGGCGGCAGGCCGTCTTCTTCCTTAGCGTTTATTTCAAAAAAGAAGGCCAAGAAGCAGATCATAAACTTGCGCAGAAAGGGCTTCAGGTTTAATTATCTCCTGAACGCTTTATGCCTGGATAATCGGGAATTGACCAGGGAGGGGCAAAAAAAATTCAGGCGTCTATTAAGCTGGATAGTGGATGCCGGGGTTGATGCGGTTACTATTTCAGTCCCCTATCTGGCAATGTGGGTTAAGAAGAATTACCCTGCGCTTTCGATTACGGTTTCGGCATTGGCGAATGTCGACTCCTTAAGTAAGGCAATATTTTGGGATGAGCTTGGCGCAGAAAAAATAACTTTTCCGGGCCCGGCGATAAATCGTAATTTTTCACTGATCCGGGAGCTTAAAAAAACTATCCACTCCAAAGTCCAGTTAATAGCCAATAATGCCTGTTTAGTTAACTGCCCCGAATATATCAATCATGCGCTCATGAATTCCCACGCTTCCCAGGGTTGGCATAGCTGCAGAGGGTATATGTTTGATTACCATCTTGTTAACTGCCGGTTAAAACGCCTTGAGGACCCGGTAAATTTTATCCGTTCGGATTGGATTAGGCCGGAAGACATTGATTTTTATGAGAGATTAGGAGTGGATAGCATTAAGCTTGTAGACAGACGCTTACCCAGCGACATGCTGGCCAGGATAATCCATGCTTATCTTCAGAGGTCCTATTCGGGTAATTTCTTGGATTTATTCCATACTTTCCAGGGGAAGAGTTTTGGCGCTCACAAAGGGTGGATTTATAAGTTATTCCATTTGTCCCTGCCTTTGCCTGCGGATATTTTCAGGTTATTAAAATTCTCGCAATTACTCTCCAGGCTCGAAGTTTATATCGATAACAAGCAATTGAATGGTTTTATCGAAAATATACCCGGTAAATGCGATTTGATTTCCTGCGCTGCCTGCGGGTATTGCAGGGAAGCAGCCGCCAGGGTGGTTAAGATTGATTCTGCCTACCAAAAGGCCATGTTGGATAAATATGCTTCGGTAATGGACGATATTTTTTGCGGCAGTTTTATTTTCTAAGTTTAGGATCCGTTATTTTCTATTTGGCCGATAAATGTTTAAAGGAAATAAAATATCCCTGGTTATTCCGGCTTTTAATGAGCAGGAGTGTATCGGCAGTTTATTATCAGGTATTCCTGATTTTGTAGATGAAGTTCTTGTCGTCGATAACGGATCTACTGATAAAACCGCCGCAATATCCGAGCTTAACGGTGCTTCGGTTATCTGCGAGAAGCGCAGGGGTTACGGGTTTTCTTTGAAAGCCGGAATCTTAGCCGCGCAGGGAGACGTTATAATCTGCCTGGATGCCGACGGCAGCTACCCTTTATCGGCCATAAAAAATTTCTTAGAGCTTTTAACGGAGGATAAATATGCTTTTATAAGCGGAGAGCGTATTAATTTTAACTTTAATAATGCGATGCCCTTGATCAACAGGATAGGGAATAAAATAATCTCATGTTTAATCAGCCTTTTTTTTGGCATTCATTTAAAAGATTCTCAGTCCGGGATGTGGGCCTTTAAGAAGGAGGTATTCAGCAAAATAGCTCCGGCAAGCCCGGGTATGGGTTTTTCCCAGGAAATTAAGATAAGGGCATGGTTAAATCCGGATATTGCCTGTTACGAGACGAACATTCCCTATGAGCGACGTTTTGGCGGGAAAAGTAAATTTAACAGATTCCAGGACAGCATTATGATTTTGTATGATGTTTTTTATATATTAAAAGAACACTATGGCCTTTTACAATATAAAAAAAATAATCTCTAAAAAGCCATATTGGGGAATGCTCTTACCGTTAATGAAAATCAGGATCCCCTCTCCGGTATTTATCTTGTTGCATATTACTTTGAAATGTAATAGGAATTGCTCCTGGTGTTATCAAAAACAGGACTTTTTTTATCAGCGGCATTCAGGAGATATGCAACCCGAGGCATTTGAAAGGATTATATCCGGATTAAAACGTAGATTTTTTTTAAGGGCGCATATCCATTTATTCGGCGGCGAACCGCTAAGCCACCCTCAATTTCCGGAATTTTTAAAAATATGCGGAAAATATAACTATGCGCCTACTATCACGACTAACGGTGATTATTTAAAACAGTATCTAGGCCTGATTAAAAGCAGTTCCATCTCCCAGTTAAATATTTCTCTCAACAGGCCAAGCTACCCTTCATTAGAAGAAATCTATGAGCCGCTGGTAACCAGCATCAATTCTTTAACGGGGGGTAAGATTATTAACCTTAATTTTGCCTTGACTCCCGGAGATTATCACCTATTGGAAAAAGTGGCCTTATTCTTCAGTAAGAAATTCAAAAAAGGAGTAGTTAATTCTTTTACCTGGCAGCATTTTATTCCGCAAGCTCAACCTTTTAGCGCTAAGAATGAAGCGATCAACGTAAGCATCCTTGCGGAGCAAATAAAAAAATTACAAAGAGAAAAAATTAATTTTAAGTTATTCTCCTTGCCGCATATTGCCCTTAAGGATTTAAGGAAATACTATCATTCCGCATACCGTTTCAGGAATAAATGTTACGTACCCTGGTTCGGTTTGAATATTTACCCTGACTTAAGCGTAACGCCGGGGGCCGGTATTTTAGCCTGCAATAAAATCTTGGGTAATTTAAATAGGGAATCTCTGCAGGAAGTATGGGGAGGGAAAACAATGGCCGCTTTTCGTAATAGTTTATTGTATCGCGGCCCAGGGACAGAGTGTAACCGTTGTTGCCATAAGCTTTACTATTAATATGGTAAGTAAAAAACTGAATAATAAATTTTTTCTTATATTGGCGTCATTATGGTTATTCCTAGTCGCCAGCAATGCAGCGGCGTGGTTGAGCTACCGGTATCCATGGCCTCATCCCAGGGGAGGTTCCCTTAGGACGGAGATTGAAAAACTAAATATGGACCACGCTATGAAAGGAGCCCTTAACAGCGGCGGGGGCTTCCGCGATAAGTTTGCAGGAATAGTTAATTTGCTGAAGACAGATTCCCAAAGGCCGAAAATGGTCCATTTTATTGACTCTGCAGGCGATTTGATATTCGGGGAAAAATATTCCCGCATTATCGTTTCTTCAATATATTATTTAATCCTGATTTTAGGGGCATATTTTATCACTAAAAGATTTTATGGCAGGAAGGCAGGGGTCTTAGCGGCAACTTTGGCAGCTTTCTATCCGGAGATTTTTCATCTTTCCAAGACATACGAATTAGATTTTCCGCTAACCGCTTTTTTTATATATACATTTTATCTATTAATCAGTACAGACAATTTTAAAAGCTCGGTGCGTTCAATTTTCTTCGGCATTTTTTTGGGCATCGGGATATTAATAAAAGGTTCAATTCTTATATTTTTAATCACTCCTATTTTATTCTACTTCTATTATGTCTGCCGGGATTACCGTATCTCCGGAAATAAATCATATAAGCCAATTTTAAATGCTGCAGCCGCAATCTTTTTAGGAATAGCGGTTTCTTCGTTATGGTGGCAAGGGAGTTTCTCTACGGTCTTTTTGAAATTTCAGCTGTATTTGACTGATAGAGTGAGAGCTTTGATGAGCACTCCGTATTTATTGCCTGATGAGCCGGCAGGTTTTTTAAACAAAATTTCGTATAACTTATTTCTATTTATAGCGCAGATTATCAAAGTCTCCACTCCCGAACTATTCATTTTTTTCATAGTAACCTTTACCCTGTTTCTGAAGAAAAGGCCGAAAAACAACCTTTTGATCTTTTCATTATTAGCGCCTTTAAGCATTCTTTATTTCTCAAGATTAAAGGAGGCAAGATATTTTATGCCCTTGCTTCCTTTATTTGCTATTGTAATTTCGGCAGGTCTTTTTGAGATAGCCAATAGAAAGTTAAGAGTAATTACTATAGCTTTAGCCTGCCTGTTTGCTTTTGGCCATTTTTTTTCCTATTTGTTAAACTTTTGCGCTTTTTCCAATATAAAAAACAGACCAGCTGATTTCCAAAACTATATTTATGCTAAATGCAGCGAGACTTCCGAAAAATTTATAGCGTTAATGGAAAAGCGCAATTCCAGGCCTGTGGTAGTGACTTTTATTTCCGAGACATCCAACAAAGACAGCGACCCGATGATGGTCATCAAATATTTTATGGAAAAGCAGTGTGCTAAAGATATTGTACTGGATTTGGGATACAATAATCTAGATAAAAGCAACTTTATAATTCTGTTGTTTGACCGAAAATATTTTTTTAAAGTAGCATCTTTTTTGGAAGAAGGCAGGAAAAGCCCGGATAAAAAAATGTATCTTGATTTATGCGATGAGTACCTGGTTAGCGATAAAGCATTCTGCAGGAATTTAATGGACCGCGGAAAGTTTAACAAGTATTTGCGCAACCTTAAGCAAAAAGTTTATAACAAAAGGGCAAGGCAGCTCGGATTCTTTGAGAGGCTTTTATTCCTGGAGGCTGTAAAAAATGGATCTTTGGATATCCAAGAAGCGGCTAGGGGTAATGAGGAGCTGGCCAGAAAAATTTCTTACTACTCAAGGATTTATAACCAGAGGGGAATCGGGGGATTAATTCAAGATTTAACCATTACTTATCCGGAATTTAGAACCTGGCTGGAGACAGGCGTTTTAAACAAGCCGTTAGTTGACGATGTCAGATGGGGGTGGCTTTATAAGCAACTTACCGTTAACAAATTTGCTATAATCGGCCATGAGGAGATTCAGCAACTAGGGATAGATTTTTATTTATTGGAAAAAGAAGCCGGTAATCACCGGGGAGACGGATAAATGCGGATTAAAAAAAGCGCCGTTATTTGTTTATTTATTTTATTGTTGTTCCATCTTATAAATAATTACATTTGGTTAAGATGCGATGCGTTCAGTTTTCATAAAGACGTGATGACGCATTTGAGCAGCCAGTTGAATATTTTTTATGGGGCAAGACAGGTGTTGGATTCTGGAGTGAGCCTATCCGGAAAGCTTCTTGATATAGGCGCTTTAATCAGCCAGCAAACCTCTTTATATTTTTCGCCCTTATTTTATTCTATCGGGCTGGCAATAAACCTGCTGGCCGGGAACTCGGTGTTAGCTACCCGGTTATTATCCGGAATTCTATATTTATTCATTCTGATTATTTCCGTATTTTTTATCGGCAGAAAGCTTCAAGATGATCTGACCGGACTTCAAGCAGCTTTTCTTGTTTCTTGCGCTTGCGGGATATTCGGAAGTTCAAGGATGTACGGGCTAGACCTTGCGCTTACGGCCATGGTCTCGCTAGCCATCTTGTTTCTTCTTTTAACCAGCAATTTAATATCCCGTAAATATTCGTTTATTTTCGGGTTAGTAGCGGGGATCAGCGTAGCTCTGAAAGCTCAAGGGGCGCTGTTCATTCTTGGCCCGTTTTTTTATACCCTATATGCCGCCTTTATTGCCCGGCCACAATTTAGAATAAGGAAGTTCATTAATCTGCTGTTTATCGTGGCAATAGTCTATCTAATTACCGTATTTTTTTACCGGCAGCATCTGTTATTAATCAGCCATTTTATAAATTTTTTCCATAACCATATGATTGTCCCGTCTGTATCGGAAGCAAAATTTTTGAGCTTAGGATGGTTTTTATTTTATCTCGGGGTGATTAAGGATAGCTTCTCTTTGCCTTTAACTATTCTCTTTATTGTCTCTCTCATTCTGACGGTAAAATCTAGACGGAAGAACGGATTTACCATTTTATTCCTCTGGGTAGCTGTTCCGTATGTGCTTTTTACTTTTTTATCCCTTAAGGATGAATCCTATTTTTTCCCGGTTTTTCCGGCAGTCGCGCTGATTATAGCTATCGGCGTCAATAGCTATGGCAGAAAAACAAGAAGGGTATTATGGGTTATGCTATTCACCGTATCTTTGTTTAATTATTTAGTCTTGTCTTATTACGGCTTTAGGAGCGGTACAATCTGGCAGGATTTTATTCCGGTAAAAGTCGCTAAATTTATGGCGGGCAGCCAATGGGCGCATCCTCCGGCAGAAAACAGGTATGCAATTGTTGCCCTTGATTTTGTCAATAAGATTAAAGGCAATGAACATTACGCCGGCATAATACGAATTGGGATTATTGAAGAGCGCTATTTTAAGGGCGATTTCGTAAAATGCCTTGCCTACTTTTTAAAATTACACTTGCCGGAAGCTAAGATTTATTTAAGTTGCGCAGGAAACTGGCCTTTCTTTCTGGATGCTCAATTTTTATCCCAGGCCGATAATTTTGAATATATTATCGCTTTTAAGGAATGTTCTTCCTGCGGCAGCCCTGAATTTAGCGGCCTAAAATATTTTAAATTACCTGAAAGCCGGCAGAGTAAATATGACCCGGGAGAAGTAGAGAGGTTAATGCAAAGATTTAAAGAATATACGGTGCTCCGGAAAAATTTTATCGGAGGCAGCTGTATGCCTGTGTTTTTGATGTCTAAGCGGAAGCTTAAGCCGGTGAATACGCCCGCCGCAGTGTGTAAGCCGGTTACTAACTTGTTAAGCGGAAAGATTATTGCCATTGGGCCTTCGCGATCATGGTTAGTAATAAGGCACAGGGATACTTCCGGCCAATATAGAGAAGAGACGTTTTATATCGGCAAAGGAACGACTTCTTATGAAAACATTCTATCTGTATTCGACCTGAAATTAAATGCTGACGTTGTCGTCGATTATTATACCGGTAGGGATAATAAAAAAGTCATATTGAATATGAGCGTTGATAATATCTTAGAGATTCCGCTTTTTTTAATCGAGAAGCCTTCGGGTAATATAAGAAGTAAGAGGCTTAAGTGACGGGGTTTTAAGCGCAGTAGAGGATGACTAATGGCGGATATATCAAATAGTTTAGTGAGTATTATTATAGTGACCGCCGGGGCAAAAGATTATGTTTTATCCTGCCTGGATTCGGTAAAAAAACAGAGCTATCCTTCGGTAGAAACTATCGTGATCGATAATTCTTCTTGCCTGGCGTTACAATCCCGGATTCTCCGTGAATTTCCTTTTGTTAGGATATATCCAGGGCCGGAAGAATTATCTTACGGCGAAGCTCTTAATCTAGGCATAGAAAAGAGTAAGGGTGAGCACGTCCTCTGCCTTAATGATGATGTAATTTTAAGTAAGGATTTTATCCAAAATGGCTTAGAGGGATTTAATTTAAATAACAGGATCGGGATAGTCAGCGGAAAAGTCCTGCGTTTTGAAGGCAGGTTGATTGATAGCGCAGGCCTGTTTTTGACTCTCTGGCTGACAGCCGGGGAGAGGGGTTACGGAAAAATCAACCGGGGGCAGTTTGAAAAAGCGGGATATATTTTTGGGGCTACTGGAGCAGTGGCTTTCTATCGGCGAAGCATGCTGGAGGAGATTAAGGCCGGCCAGGATTACTTTGATCCTGATTTCAGGTTTTTTTACGAAGACCTGGATGTTTCCTGGAGGGCTAATAATAGCGGCTGGAAAGGCTATTATCTACCTTCAGCCCTCGCTTATCATTTAAGGGGTGGTACTGTTAGGATGGAGCGGATGGGGATTAGTAAGAAATATGCCAGGTTATATTTAAATGACGAATTATATTTTGAGCTTGTTAAAAACAGATACCTGGCTATCGCCAAAAACGAAAAACTTACAGATTTTTTATTCCGGCTTCCTTTGGTTATTTTCTATGAAATTGTAGTCTGGGTACTGATTATATTCTCCCGTCCTAAGTTATTAAGTAGATTTTTTGCTGCGTCTTTTCACTTGTCCTCCCGTTTAAAGAGAAGCTCCCCGGAAGGGCATGTCTAAGCTTCTCGGGTAGATTTTTCCTTATAAGTTGAGCTATGCATTGCATTTGCAATAGACAGTGATATAATTAACGCAGGTAGCGAAAAATACAATCTAGCGCGTGAAGCCGGCATTATGATTAGAGGAAAAATACCCAAAGGCTTAATAATTTTTAGTATTTTAATTATTGTATATTCCTTACACGGCCTGCCCACCGTCAATTTTAATACCTATTACGCAAAATTTTACCCTTCTTCGGAAAAAATAATCCTGGCCCGCTATATTCTTTCTATAGCCCTAAGAATAGTTTTAATCATTTCAGGAATAGGCATCTTATTCCGCAGGGATATCTTTCGGAAAGCCATCCTGGGCATTAGTTTTTTTACCATTGCTACCGTTTATTGGAAGCACCCGGTTATTTGTTTCAAAAGAGTCCTGCTATGGAAGATCAATCAAGGCGTACTTCCCATTGATGTGCTGCCCAAAATTGATATGCTGTCTTGGTTTAGCGCTATAATCTGTTCTCTTATGGATATCGGTTTTACTCTCTGCCTAATATATTATTTTACCCGGCCAAAAGTAAAGAAGCAATTTATATGAATCGCTTCTATTGTAATGCCGGCTCAAGGATCAAACGGAATTTTAAAGGACAATATATAAAGTGTAATGATTATGCCTAAAACCCTAAGCCATAATATTACTGAGGCTAACAACAAGCTTCTTGAATTAGGCTTTGATTTAAATGATCCTCTTCTTTATAAGAGAAGGATAAAATATTTACTTCCCTTTAGCCCTCTGTATTCTTGCATAGTCCACTCTTTTTATAACTTTGGCTTGATAAAACCGGAGGACATTTTTATAGACAGTAAAGAGGGTTTGAACGGCAATATTAAAGAAGTTAGTTTGTATTTTCATATACCGTTTTGTTTAAAAAGATGCTCTTATTGCCTTTTTTATACTTGTCAATACCATAACCCTGAGGAGTTAAGTACTTATTTATATTTTTTAAAAAAAGAGATATCTCTGCTGCAGGATACAGTAGATTTTAAGCGACTGCTGGTAAAAAGGGTATATATAGGGGGAGGAAGCCCTTCTATTTTAAAAAGGGATCAATTTGAAGATTTACTGAGATTAATTAAAGATGAATTTATTTTAAGCAAGGATGTCCAGGTCCTTATTGAGATCGAACCAGAAACTTCTGCTAAAGCAAAAGATACTTTTCTAATGTTAAGGCAGAACGGCGTTAATTCTATCAGTTTAGGTGTTCAGACCTTTGATAAAGGAATTCTGAAATTAATAGGGAGAGCGGATTTAAAAAGCCACATTCTTGAGACTATGGGTATATTACGCTCATTTAATTTTCAAAATATAAACATAGATCTTTTATTCAATTCTCCAGGCCAGACATTAATTAACTGGGAGAGTGATTTAGAAGAAACTTTAAGGTTATTGCCGACCTCAATTTCTTTGAATTCATTAATAGTAAACCGCCTGCCAGTCTATAAACTATACCATAAGCATATTAATCTTTTCCCTACATACAAAGATTCATTATTAATACGGTGTTTAGCCGAAGTCATCTTAAGCAAAGAGTATGCCACGATTGATTATTCACAATATATAAAGAATGATTTAGTTAACCGCACTGGTTTATGTTTAAATAGAAGGCTGGATGTTATTGCCTTTGGGCCGCGCACCTGGTCACGTTGGAACGGGACAGAATACTATAATTGGTATAACCTGGCTTTATATATGAAAGCCTTAAGTAAAGATCGGCTGCCCATCTGGGTAGGGATGAAAAACTATGACGAAAATATGGCAAACCAACTATGCCAAAACCTTATCTCTTCAGGCGAAATTAATTTAGACGAAGTTTTAAAGAGGAAAGAGCAGCTATATTATAAGAAAAAATTCGAACGCTTAGAACGGCTAGGTTACGGGAACAAGGAAGGCATGAAATTTAAACTTAACGCAAAAGGTAAATTTTGTTTTTTCCCGCAGGCATCATTTTTAGTAAGTAAAAAGCAGGGGTTAATAACATATTTGGTCACTACTGCCCTACATAAGAATTATATTTTAGGGTATGCTTATTTCTGGATGAAAGAGAGGGATATTACGATATTTCTCTATAATCTTTTTATAACCCGCAGGATCTATTTTAAGATAATTTTTATCCTTTTTTTTACCAGCCTGTTATTTGTTATCCTTAAAAAATAGATAGCGGGTAAATTAGCATACTTGAGGTATTGCTAAACGTTAAAAGTTTGAGCAGCAAGCGTGCAGAGTGAGCGACCATAGCCATCTTTAAAAAACACGTTTATGGGAAGATTAATAAATGGCCTTTTGTATTTGCCTCTCCCACGTGTACGCTCGGAATGTAAAAATTTAAAATTATGATAATGCATAAAAGTATTGGCGCCGGATTTATTTTTGCAATTTTTGTGCTTGGGATAGCTTTAAGGATCCAGGGCATTAACAAATATGATCTCTGGTTCGATGAATTGTCATCGGATATGTATTCAGTACAAAAAGTAATGAAGATAGCAGAATCTAATTCTCTCCCGATTTATATGTATCGTATTTCTCGTGATTGCCATTCATCTTTATATTATTTTTTAGTATATGGTTATAGTTCTATTTTTGGGGGAGGGAAATCTTTAAGAGTGATCTCGCTTATTTTCAGCGTTCTTTCGCTGGCCGTATTTTATAAGTTATCCCGGATATTCCTTAAGCGCTCAGAAAGCTTATGGGCTATCTTGCTTATGGCCCTTAGCCCGTTCCATATCTGGTATGCCCAGGAGGCAAGGGCGTATACTGTGGCTTTATTTTTTATACTTTTAGCAGCGTATTTTTATATACAGGCCTTGCGCATAGGCAAGCTGTTGCATTGGTTTTTATTCGCAATATCCAGTACCCTTGCCATATATCTTAGTTATTATTCTATTTTTTTGGTCGTTATCTCAGGCTTACTGGTTTTTTCAAAAAATAACTACCATAACCTAAAGAGATGGTTTTTGTCCATCTTAGCTGTTTCAATATTGCTTTTACCGCTGGCGTTACTGTTTATCCATCATTATAACTTCATAAAGGATGGTTTTTGGTTATTCAAACCAAGTTTAAAAGATACTTTTATTACATTGGCTGTTTTTAACCTTGGATATTCTGCAGGGTATATTGAGTTCATCGCGGGCTTAGTTTTATTTTTTACATTATTTATATACGGGACTTATTCTTTTTATAAAATAAACAGAGAATATGCCGTTATGCTTTTTTTATTTGTTACCCTCCCCATTACTACTACATATCTTTTTTCTATCTGGCAAACGCCTATTTATATTACCAGGCAGTTTCTCATATTTACTCCTTTCTACTATCTTTTAATTGCTAAAGGGGTAGGAAGTATCAAAAATAAAAGTATCCAGGCCCTAATAGGAGCGGGGGTGGTAGGGGTATTGGTATTTACGCTTTTTAATTATTATAGGGGTTTTATGCTTCCTTCAAAAAGCGGAAAGGAATTCTACATAGGGATACATCAGAAAAAAACGTACGGGAATTTATTAGCGGATTTAGACGGCAAGATTAAAGATAATGACCTCATTGCTACTACGGATGTCCAATCGTTTGCTATCGTCAGTATTTATTACTTTAACGCACATAATTCTATCTATTTTAGCAATAATAATCCCCGTATGGGATATTTTCTTTTTTATCCTTTTGCTCTAACTGAGTTAGAAAAAAAATACCTGCGGATGGATGAGTTGATAAACGTCCTTCCCGAAGATGATAAAAGGGAGCTACATTTTATGAGGCTTACCGACAGGTATTCTGCGCAAGATGGCAATGCATTATTTCAGAGGGCTAATAACAGGTTGATTAAAAAATATCCATTAGGAAAAATTGAAGCACAGCGTATTTGGTTGATTTCATCCATTTGGGATAAACAGGCTAATCTCTCTTATAATTCTATTCTGGTAAGATCTGTCCTCGCTAAGTGTTTTAAAAAACAAACGTTTATCGCAAAAGACGGAATTCTGGTTGAGCTTTATTTTAAAAGTAACAGATGAGGAAAAAGCGATGGTTATTTTAAAAGATATAATACCTTTAAAACTAAGGAAGGTCGGGGTTTATATTCATTCGTCTATAACTAGAAGATATCCACCGTTAACGAGGGCCATCAATGATTTTTGTTCCAGGAGACATATGTTTTTTAACGGCATAAATATCATTTTGACTCATAAATGCAATTTAGGGTGCGAGTATTGTTATGAAAAAGGAGCGGAATTAAATTACGGGGATATCTCACTGGATAATTTTGAGAAAATATTAAAGTGGCTGCGTAAAAACAAAAAAGATAAAATTATTTTATTAGGCGGAGAGCCGACGCTACATCCTGACTTCAGGGATATACTTAGGATATCTGAGGATAACAAAATGCGCATTGCCATACTTACAAATGTGCTATGTAATGAAAAAAACATCCAAGCTATGGTTAATTATAAGAGGTATTTAGTCGTTCAGGCCAATATAAATAATCCGGCTACCTACAGAGGCCGTAGTTACGCTTTAGCCTATGATAATATTAGAAGGTTATATAATGCTAAATGCAATGTTATATTACGCTACAATATGTATAAAGACAATTATGATTTCGATAATATAGTAAAAATCGCTAAAGAAATTAACGCGCGGATTAGATTTTCGGCAATTAACAGCCCAGTGAGCTGCCAAAAAGGAGCAAAGAAAAATGAAAACTTCAGGGAGATGTATCCAAAAGATAAGATTATTGAATTTTTAGACTTCTGCGATAAGGAGAGGGTATCTGCGTTTTTTGCCAGGCCGGTGCCAAAATGTATTTTCAATCAGGAAGAGATTAAAAAATACAAAAAAAACGCTATTAAATTTAAATGTTATATAGGTAAAAATGGAGATTATGCAGCGAGGTTAGTGGTTAATCCGGATTTGTCTATAATGGGCTGTTACGGAGTCCCCATAAAGGGGCCGGCCATAACTTCTTTTAAGGAAATCAAGGACTTAAGCGATTATTACAAGGGTCATTATCTAAGATTACGGAAAATACCCTTAACACAGGAATGCGTAAATTGTCCAGATTATTTAAACGATATTTGCCAGGGGGGGTGTTTGTCTGAAAAGGAAGATTGGAGTTTTTAGCATGGGGATAAAGCAGATTCGTAAAATAAGAGGTATTGCCGCTGCAGTGTTGCTTAGCTATGGCATGAAAAAGTATGATGAAGGTAAAATTACCTCTAAGTTAATCAGGCTTATCTTCCGTAGGTTAATGGGAGACGGACTCCTGTTGCATTTAAAGCTTGATCTCACGGAAAGATGTAATAGGAAATGCGCATATTGTTATTCGCAAAGGAGAGATATTGAGCCGGTATTATCGGATATTATAAAATTATTTCTGGAAGTAAAGGGTTTTGTGCACAGGCTGGATTTATTAGGCGGAGAACCTATGTTGCGGCAGGATATCTATGAAATTATAACAACAGCGAAGAAAAAGGGGAAGATAAGGCTTGTTACGATGTTTACAAATGGTACGCTGATTGATCCGAAAGCAGCAATAAAGTTAAAACAATCCGGGTTAAATACGGCGTTTGTGTCTTTTTATTCCAACCGGCCCTATCTCCAGGATAATATTTCAGATTGCGAGGGTACGTTTGATAATAAAATTTCCGGGCTTAAGGCATTGCTGCAAGCAGGGATTAAAACTTATACATTTACAGTTGTTAATAAAAATAATTTTGCAGATGTTGAATCAATAAATAATTTAGTAAGAGGCCTCGGCGCAAGGCCTCTATTTTTCAACCAGATACCCGTGAAAGATGAAGATATCGCTTTGCAGCTTCCCGCAAAAGACGTGTATAAGCTTAAAGGCTTATTAAGAAAGATAAGCCCTGAGCATATGTCTGATGTATATAATATGTTTAAATTTACCGGCCATACTTGTTTTGGCGGCTATTTTATGGTTTCCGTAAAAGTAGATGGGACAGTTACGCATTGTCCTTTTATTTACGATGTTGTTTTGGGCAATGCATTCAAAGAAAATATCTTTGAAATATTTAGAAGGAGATTTACCGTAGGAGAGTTTGAAAAAATCTACAATCCGCCGGCGGATTGTTTTTCTTGTTCTTTTGTAAATTATTGCCGCGGCGGTTGCAAAGCCGGCAATAAAATAGTCTTAGATGAATACAACAAAAAATGTTTTTATTGTCTTGGCCCCTGGGAAAAGGGAAAACCCGAAAATATGGATAAATGTGTAGCCTATTGGTTATAATTATTAAATATCAATAATCTTTTCAATTCCTCCGCGTTGCCCCAAGCATCCTCCTAAACACACCCTTTTTTTAAATTTATCGCATTTGGCACACCGTTGGAATGCCGGTTCAGAGAGATACCTGGTTAAATAGGCCTTATATCCTTCAAGTAATCCGGAGATTGACTCATATTGCAGTATATCCTTAATCCGGTAATGGGCAGAGCAGCACATAAAAGATGAAAGGTCCGGGTTGATAACAAAATGCGGCAAAGGTTCGTGGGTTCCTTTAAAGCAGTTAAGGAGTAGGTAATCAGAGTATTTTTTTAGCTGGGTTCGGTCGAAAAAACACGAGGGGATAGATCTTACGAGTTTTACGCGAACCCTTTTCCGGATGCAGTTTTCTATAAAATTTATAGCTTTTTCTGCCCTGATAGCCATGGTTTTTTCGCTAATCCGTATACAGCTATCGAAAGAAAATCTTAGGTTTAATTTATGAGAAGATAAAAAATCAATAAGCCGGAGTGTATGCAGCTCAAAATTATTGTCCTTTTCGTCTTGCAGGACCGTCCGGACAGATAGATACCCGCCTTTATCCCTGATATAATTAAAACTATCGCTTAAGGTTTTCAATTTTTCCGTAGAATTTAAATCATCATTAGAAAGATTCACTTGAATGAAGAATCTATTTTTATATTCAGCGATATTATCAAAGATATGTTTTAGGATAAAATTTCTGGTCATTAGGAGAATTTGTAATTTCGGAGTATTCTTTATAGCAAGCTTTATTATATTGCAGATTTCGAAAAACTGCGGATGAGCAGTCGGTTCTCCTCCTACGATGGTGATAAAAGAAAAATTTTGCTGGATAAGCCATTGGAGGGATTTATTAAAATCTTCAAGTGTTATATGGGAAGGAAAGGCCGGGGGTAGGTTTTTAGCGAGGCAGTAGCCACAATTTTCCTGGCAAGTATAGGTTAAGGCTATCCCTGCGGTCCTACGCGTTTTCTCCGGAAATACGTAGAATGTTCCAGGAAATATCTTCGCTAAGAGCGGATGGAGGAGAAGCATTTTTGAAGTAATTGTTTACTGCCGATTAGGTTTATAGTAAAATAATAGGCATTATAAATCAAGCTGAAAGCAGTATAGCATAAAAATTGGGTTAAAAATACTTCTTTGATTAAAACTGAATATCTTGAGAGATTTTTGGGGTGTTATAGGGTTAAAGAATGGTTCTATCATTTGGGCTTCGTCTATCTGGGCCTAGCCTATGCCAGTAAGAGCTATACTGTTGATCCCCTTAAAATGATAGCGGGTATTTTAGCGGCATCTTTATATTTAGCGGGCGGATACTCTTATAACCGGTTTTGTGATTCGGGGGATACGAAAAGAATTTTTCTTTCTCTGGTAATGCTGGGAGTATTTATTCTCTGGAGCGTATATTTAGTTAAGACCGCAGCTGTATTTTTCCTGGTAGCTATTGTGTTAAATATCCTTTATGTACATCCGGGATATTTATGGAAAAAGTATCATTTATTCAGCGTTTTATTGAATGGTTATACCTTCGGGTTACTTTTTCTTTTCGGAGCGTTGGTTATTTCATTAGAATTCAATCCGGGAGTTTGCGCATTAACTATCTTCTTTATGCTGGTGATGTTTCCATACCAGATACTACACGAGATAGCTCATTTTTTAGAAGATAACCGTGGGTACAATAATAGAAAATTTAAGGTTTATTTAAGGCAGATATATTGTTTGTTATTTATCCTGTTAGCGTATACGTTTTTTATCTATAATTTTTTAGAAATGAGCGTCCTGTTTATTCTGGTTTCTTATTTATTTATTTTTTTCTTTTTTATATGCATAAAAGGAATTGATAAGAAAGAGGCGCTTAATATCATTTCTGCGCAAAAGATAAGGTCGATCTTAAGGTATGCCGGCATAGCCTACGGTTTGTTATTAATCCCTTCTTTCGTCTAAGACGGTTTATACTTAAATATGAGTAGCGAGGAATTCCCCGTGCAAGGCCAGTTTATAAAAAAAATAAAGTGTTTATGCCCGCAATGCCTGGAAATTGTAGATGCCGAGGTAGTTGAAGAAGACGGAAAGATATGGTTAAACAAGCATTGTAATAAAGACGGTACTTTCAAATCTCTCCATTTATTGAGTAATCCTAGCATTTACCATACTCTTGCTCAACTGCATCGAAATAGGAACGCCTCCCCCGAAGGGCTGCTTATCTATCTTACCAGAAAATGTAACCAGTATTGCCCCTATTGTTTTGTTAATGCTAACGAGGAGGTCGGAGAAGAGCCCAGCACGGAAGAAATAGTCGCCCGGGCAAAGAGCTTTTCAGGAGGGATTATCTACCTCTTCGGAGGCGAGCCCACCTTGAGGGAAGACCTGTTTGAGATTATCAAGAAAATTAAGGAGAATAGATTCAAGGTAGTATTGTTCACTAATGGCAAAAAACTTGTTAATCCAGATTACGTTAAGGGGCTTAAGAAGGCGGGTTTAGACGTTGTGATTCTTCAATTTGACTCTCTAAGCGACTCGGATTATATTAAGATAAGGGGGGAAGAACTGCTGGAGAGTAAAACCAGGGCGGTAAATAACCTAAGGAAGCACGCTTTATGTTTAATGCTTTACGTTAACGTGGTAGAGGGGATCAATAGCGGAAGAATTATAGAGTTGTTTGATTTTGCTCTTCAGAACGATAACGTCAAGATACTCTTTTTTAACCCTTTATGGAATATCGGCAGGCAGGCGTCAAAAGAAGAATTAAATTCTGCTGGTATGTTGAATATGGTCTGCAGGGAATTAAAAATAGGCGAAGAATATTTTATCGACTGCACAAGGTTCAGCACTTATGTTTTTGAAATATTAAGAAAAATGAAGTTCAGAAAAGGGATTAAAGAGCCGCCCTGTTCAGTCTCCTGCTATTTGATCCGGCGCGGCAGGGGTTATTTACCTCTGGATTCTTTCGTAGATTTAAAGAAATTAAATTCCTATTTAGAGAGCTTAGAGCAAAGGGTTAATTTTAGAAAAAACATATTATCTAATATTATACGGTTAGTTTTCTGCAGGGATCTGTATCTGTTTTTATCCGGAATAGTACTTAATAGAAAAATACTTAAGGTTTTTTTAGATAATTTTCTATATAATTTAAAACATCCGAAAAGCTTCCAGAGCCTATATTTTATGTTTTTTAATATTTTGAGCATAATGGTAGGGCAGTTCCCGGATAAGCATAATTTAGATTTGTCCTTGATAAAAACGTGCAATATGCATACTGCTTTGGATAATAAAAGAAGCCTGCCTACCTGCCTCTATGAGATTTACAGGGAAGCAGGTAAAATCGCGTAGTATCTTGAAATCCTATGAAGATCTTATTCTTAATCCCGCTTAGGTTTACTGAACGTTTTAGTATCGCAAGCAATTTAATAATTGCTTATCTCTCCGCACCTTCTCTTACCTTTGCGCAGCTCGCTTCCTATATACCCGATGAGGAAACGAAAATAATAGATGGCCTGGTAGAAAACATTTCGCCAGAAGAATTCCTGGATAGATTAAAAGGGGTTGATATAGTTGTTATTTCTATACGTTCCAGTTACGCATCCAGGGATTGTGAAATAAATATAAGACTCATAAAAGAACATTACCCCCGGATCAAGATTATTATGGGAGGGTATCATGCGACATTTTTTTATGAGAGATGGCTTAAGCTGGGGGCGGATTTCATATTACTGCATGAAGGTGAGCTCTACTTTGGGGAATTAATCAAACACTTAAAACAAGGCGAAGATTATAGGAATACGAAGAACCTGGCCTATAAAGATAACGGTAGAGTTATAGTTAATGCCCTAGGGCCGATGATCGATAATCTGGATTTAACTCCCCTTCCCAGATTTGATCTCATTAATTTTAAAAATTATTTTTCTTTTTTCCCGGGGAGTTCAAATGCTTATACAGGAAGCATGGAATTATCCAGGGGGTGCCCATACCGGTGTGACTTTTGCCTTACCAGCAGGTATTGGAATTTTACTTACCGCAGAAAATCAAACCAAAGAATTTTACAGGAATTGCAAATCCTCGCTGGCATGAATATAAAGAAAATCTGGTTTTATACCGCAAGCTTCGGTATACTACCCGCTAAGGATTATGCTTTATGCGAATTAATAGAGAGGAGCGGCTTAAAAATAAGCTGGAAGGTACCGGTCAGAATGGATACGGTATTAAAGTTTCCTGACTTGATTAAGAAATCAGCTGCCGCTGGAATGAAACTGGCCTTAATAGGTTTTGAATCTTCCGGTAACGAGGCGCTAACGGCGCCTGGTAAGACAAAAGGCCCGCTATATAATCATGCCAATTTTAAAAAAGCTTATCATATCCTCAGGAGAAACAATATTTTAGTGGAGGGGTCATTTATTATCGGCTACCCGGGAGAATTAGAAGAAGAATCGATGTCTCTTAAAAAAATAAATCAGTTATGTGATTTCGTCACAATCCAAGTCTATAGGCCCAATGTCGCTCTTTTGCCGGAGATATTGAGCAAGGGACCGGAAAATAAGGACTATAAGAGATTATTCTATTTTAGTCCCCATTCTTCCGATGATGTTAACGTTAAGCAGGCTCTAAAGAAGAAAAAAAAGATACTGTATAAATATTACTTGCATCCTTTTTATATTTATTTAAGATTTTTTTCGGGAAGAACCCTGCTGAGAAGGCTATATCTGTATTTTTATGCCCATATAATAAAGAATATATTTAAAAAAGCTATTTTCGTGATCACGCGCCGTGAAGCTAGAAGGCATAGATATTTAATCCGCGACCTGTAAGATGGCCCTTAAAAAGTACCTTAACCAAAAAATTTTCTATTTGCTCAAGAACAGGCTGGAAGGGTATCCGCAATTCAGGATTGCGATAACTTATCGTTGCAATAATAGCTGCGTGTATTGTTCAGTAAGCAGAGAGGATAGGGAAACGGGCAGCGATATAAAATTGGAAGATTTCAGGAAGGTCCTTTTGTGGCTCAAAAAACAAAATATCAGGAAGATCATACTCACGGGTGGTGAGCCATTTATACATAAAGATATAAAAGGTATCTTAGCGCTTTGCGATAAACTGAAGTTTAATACCCATATCCTTACTAATGGGCTCTCGATAACTCCGGAACTTAAAGCATATATAAAAAATAAAAATTTTTTTTAGTCCTGAACATCAATCTTGATAGCTCCTATCATATGGTAAGAGGAAATATGCTCGGGATAGAGGAAAAGATTATCATGTTGCGGTATAATCTCCGTAAGGAACCCATAGATTATGCGCTGCTTTTTGATATGGCGAGGGAATATTCAGTTTCCGTAAGATTTGGTTTTACTGTTCCTTCACTCGACTTTAAGAATGAGCATTACTCCTTTGCAGATATGGCTGCCTATAAACATCAGATTATCGATTTTGTGAGACTCGCCAGGCTGAATTCGGTAAAAGCGCATTTCTCCAGGCCATTACCCCGCTGCCTATTTACGGAAAAGGAATGGGGGTATTTAATAAGTTTTGGCGGGGCAAAAAGCAAGTGTCTATTGGGATGCTCAGGAAATTATACTTCCCGGGCCGTTGTTAATCCCGACCTGTCGGTATATGTCTGCTATGCCGCTTTATCTAAAGCCCCTGCGCTATTTAATTTTAAGGATATTAATGCACTGGGGAGATATTTTAAAGATAAAGTTGATATTCTCAGGGAGAAACCCTTAAAGGGCGAATGCTATAGTTGCCGGTATTATAAGGAACTTTCCTGCCAAGGGGGATGCCTGGTATATAAATATGACTCTGCATAACTATCTGTTTAATATCCGGAGAAAAGCATTATTCCTTATAGAGGAGCATTATCCTGCTTTGCCATTAATTGTGGCCTTAACTTATAAGTGCGCTATGGGCTGTTTTTATTGCAATGCCCAGGGGTTAGGCGGTATTTTTAAGGAGGAAATGAGTATTGATAACTTTATTAAATTACTCGGCTGGATTAAAAAGCAAAGGATCCATAAGATAATGTTTGTAGGTGGCGAACCAACCCAACACACCAGATTCGCGGATATTATGAGCTTATCCAAAAAGGCTAACCTTGCCTGTTATATGGCTTCTAATTGCGCTTACGGTAAGAATATTAATGAAGCTGTTGCTAAGAATATTGATGTCCTTTTTGTTAATTGCTCGACTAGGTACTCCGCTGAAAAGAGATCAGATTTATTGGATAAACTTAGATTCTTAAGCCAGCATGGGACTAAATTAATCTTAAGGGTAAATATAGCTACAACCGATGAGGACACAATAAATTGGATCAGGCCGATAGCCAGGGAATTAGGGGCAAGGATAAGGATAGCAATTATAAATTCATCCACCGGGCTTGAGAAGCCGATAGATGCGGAAAAAATACGTTCTTTAGTATTTTTTGCTGAGGGATTTGCAAAACAATGCCTGAAAGAAAATATCTATATTTATCTGGCAAGGCCACTGCCGAGGTGTTTTTTTGACGCTAAGAAATGGCAGGAATTAAGGAGGCTTATTCTTGTAAAGTCAAAATGTTTTGTCGGCTACCGAGGCAACTATGCCTCCCGTGTAGTTATTAATCCCGATCTTTCCGTCTTTGGTTGTTTTAAAAATTTAAACAAAGCGGAGAGTATTTTAAGTTTCCCGGGGCTTATTCAATTAAGCGGATTTTATAAAGTAAGTTTTGAGGAACAAGGGAGGCAGTGTATTTTGAATACCGCAGGTAGTTGTATATATCTCGCAGGCAATGAATGCAACGGAGCCTGCCTTGATTATGCATGAAACGGGCTAAGCAAGCGGCAGTTTTTTTTATGTATCAGCAAGAATATATTTTGGGAGCTTAAATTCGTAGGTCAAGAAATGTCTATCTTATTAATTAACCCGTTAGATTATATCTCCGGGATAAGGTATCCCGTGAACCGCCCGCCTTACGATATGCTTTACCTGGAGTCGTATTTACAGCATAAGGGGGTAATGGTTTTTTATTTGGATATTGAAAATGAAAAAATAACCAAAGATGAATTTAGAAGGCGCATAAACGAGATAAATGCCGATTATTATGTGATTAATACAACCGGTAAAAGTTACCATTTCCAGAATTTCTTAAAAACTCCTGGATTGATAAAAGAAATTATTACGGAAATCAAAAAGAATAATCCAAAAAGTTTTATTATGCTTTCCGGAGAAACTTCCAATATTTATACCGAGATGTACTTGCAGCTTGAAATAAATTGTATTTTATTTGATGAGCCGGAATACGGAGTATTGGAAATAGTTAAGACGCAGGCCAAGTCGCCGGTAGACCTTAAAAATATAAAAGGGATTTACTATAAGTCCCAAGGTATATTTTTCAAAAATCCTCCCCGTAATACAATGAAGACTTTGGATGAATTGCCGCCGCCTAGATGGGAGAAACTCGGGGGTTATCTATGGGATAGCGCTTATAGGGAAAGAAAGGAGTTCATCGATATTATTGGGGCCAGGGGGTGCCCGCACAACTGTAAATTTTGCAAATCTTCTTTATCGGATAAAGTATTATGCCATTCACCAGAGTATTTGTTGAAACAAATCAAGGTATTAAATAAGGAGTTTGGTTATACTGATTTTTTTATCAGGGATTATGGCTATTTTGAAGATAGCTCCAGGTGCCAGGATTTATGCTCGGGGCTGAAAGATATAAAAGGAATAATCTGGAAATGTAATTCCAGGATTAATAGTATGAATGAAGCCAAGCTGCGCTTAATGAAAGAATCAGGGTGTTCGCTTATTTCTTACGGGATTGAATCGGGGAATGATAGAACATTAAAAATTGTTAATAAGGGGATCACGGTAAAAGAGTCGCTGCAGACAGTGCTGATGACCAAGAGACAAGGTATTAAAACTGCGGCTTATTTTATTTTAGATTTCCCCTGCGAAAACTTAAGGGATAAGTTAAAGACTTTCATTTTTGCCAAAAAAATTAACGCCGATATCTTATACATAAATCAATACTACCCTTTAAAAATGCCAGCTTATAAGAATGTTATTAAAAAATTAAAGGAAAAATTCAATTTGTCATTTAATGCGTTATTGACTATTTTATTTTTTTGGCGCAGGGAAAGTATCACTTATTACCACCAGCTTAGGGTGGATAGGCTAGGGTATAACTTTAAGCATTACCTTGTGGCAAGGAAAAAATTACGCTGGTAATGGTTAGACAAGATTAATAAACAGAAAATAAGGTGGCAGAAAGAGCAAAATTGCATTACAATAAGCTATGGAGAAGATAGCCAGATTGGAACGTATTGGTATTCTTGGCGGTTATGGCAAGGATAGGCAGCCTGAGCCGGTCCGGGAAGTAGAATTTAAGATGGGCCAGGTAGTCAGTATTGTGGGCGCTACCGGTTCAGGCAAGACTACCCTGATAAAAGATATCGAGCTCTTGGCGAATAAAAATACGCCTTCGCAGCGTACGGTTATGCTTAATGGCATAGTGCCTTCCGAAGAATATTGCCCTATGCCCTCAGACCGGCTGATCGCCTTGATTACCCAGCATACGAATTTTCTTTCTGATATGCGGGTGGAGGATTTTTTAGCCACACATGCTTCTATCCGCGGTTCCGGCAGAGAAAACTCGATCGTAAACGAAACGCTCATATTTGCAAACCAGTTAACCGGAGAGCCTATTGATACGCATAGCGCGATGACCGAACTCTCCGGTGGCCAGACGCGCGCGCTTATGATTGCAGACGCAGTAGTAATCGGAGAGTCTCCAATAATCCTTTTAGACGAGATCGAAAATGCCGGTATCCACCGCACCAAGGTCCTGGAGCTTTTAAAACAGTATAAGAAAATTTTTATTTTTGTTACTCATGACCCCCGGATTATACTTCTTTCTGACTTTCGGATAATTATGAAGAGCGGCTCGATGCAAAAAGTGATTGTTACTAACGGAGAAGAAAAGGAAGTAGTCGAGCATGTTAAAAAGATTGATGATCTGTTATTGCGCTTAAGGTCGCATATGCGTAGCGGAGAAGTTATTACTAAATCCCATCTTAAGGAGCCGTAATGAAATTAGTAATTTGCTCAGGCCCTCCGACAACCGGTAAAACTACTATCTTAAAACATGTTATAAAGAGGCTTAAGGATAAAGGGGAGAGCGTTGCGTTCGTTAAAACCGATGTTCAATTCGCCACCGAGGATGAATTCTTCGTACGGGAATTTTCCATTCCGGTCAAAAAAGTTTATTCCGGAGAACTTTGCCCGGATCATTGTAACGTGATGGTATTAGGCGATGCGGTGGAATGGGCAGGCAAGGAAAAAGCGACAACGCTGGTGGTGGAAACGGCAGGGTTGTGCCTTAGGTGTTCTCCTTATGTTGAGGGAGCGTTTGGCATGGTAGTGCTTGAGGCCACCAGCGGAATGAACTTGCCGAGAAAGATCGGGCCGATGCTCTCGCTGGCGGATATTACGGTAGTTACTAAAATTGATTTAATTTCTCAAGCCGAAAGAGAAGTCTTCCGGGCAAGGATACTGGAGGCCTGCCCGGGGATGCGGATTATTGAATCCGATGCGCTGCATGGAATAGGGGTTGAGCCGATAGTAAAAATGATTTATAATTCCCGTGATGTAAAATTCCCCCTTTACCTGCGGGGGAACCCTCCTGTGGGGACCTGCACTGTTTGTGTGGGTAAAAAAGAAATCGGCTGGAAGCAGCACTTTGGGGTAGTGAGGACTTTGGATAACCAGCTTTTCTACAGGGGCGAATGAAGATGCAAGATTGCGGAGGGTGTGGATTTCGTACCTGCGCTGAGTTCTATGAGCAGTTAAAAGAAAACCCCGCTTTAATCAAAAATTGTATTTATGCCCAAGCCAGCGGAGAAAAAATAAAGCAGGAAACCGCTGGGAATAACCCGGCGGCCTGGAAAGATTCCTTAGGGAGAGAATTCGATTTTGTCCTGGATCATTTTCCCGAGGAACCCGGCCCGCGGGAAATCATTATTCCGCATAATCCGACGCTTACCCGCGAAATGGACCTTAAGGCAGGAGAAATAATCATCGGCCGGCCATTAGGAGTATCTTGCGGTTGCCCGGTGACGCATTCCGGCATAATTATGGATGTTGATAAAAAAACCGGCGTGATGGCCTGGTGCGTTACCGGCCCGCTTACTCCGCGGCAAAAAAGTTTTAAGGATTTAGGATATTATGTTGCGTTGGCCTATGAAGGATTAATCCAGGATAGCCGTTGCGAAGTTAAAATAGGAATACGTTATTTTTTTCAGCCGCGCAGGTGCATGCTGCAATGGAGGCACAGCGGCCTGGTCAATTATCTTAACCGTACCCCTGCCGGTTTACAGGCACGGCTGGAAGGTCTATGGATTGGATAACAAATTATGGGCATTAACCTGCTAGAGTTAAAGCTGGATTTATTCTGTCACGGCCTAAGGTTAGACGAGGGCCTGGACCCTGCCATAAAAAAAAGCATTATTCCTGCCCCGGGATATTCCGGGCACGGGATGAAAAGAGCTTCTTTATCTGAAGGAAGATGTTTTTCCCTTGAGCAAGAAGGCAAGGTATATCCGGTTAATTTAGCGGTCCGCGAACCTTTCGTAAGAGATTCTCCCTATGTATTTACTGTTTTCAATGGCCAAGGATGGATTAAGAAGAAAGATAAGCCCATTATTAAAGCTACGCCCACGGGGGTACCCTCCTGGCATTTTGATCCCGGAATCCGGAGTATCTTCCAGCATCACGGAAATGATGTTATTGCTACTACTCTTTCTAATGTTTGCAGCTATAAACAGGGCGCGGGCGGATGTAAATTTTGTGCCTTAGAAACAGGAGGCGAGTTTGTCACCAAAAAACCCGAAGAGATGAGCAGGGCATTAAAAAGGATAATGGGTGAAAACGAACTTTCTGCTTATAGGTCTATGCATGGGGAAAAAGAATATTTATCATTTCGGGAAGTAAACATAAACTCTGGGTCGCTTTCCGAAGAAGCAACGTTTAACCTGTATCTTCAGGCGATCCAAGCTATCAGAAGAGTCAGCGCCATACCTATTTCTATCCAGATTTGCCCGATCAGCCGGCCTAGGGTAAAAGAGTTAAAGATGGCAGGATTGGATACGATAAGTTTCAATATGGAAATATATGAGGAAAAAATAAGAAAAGAGCTTATGCCGAAAAAAGCAAAGCTTTATTCAGTGGGAGTATATTTAGAGGCGATAAAACAAGCGGTAGATGTTTTTGGCAGGAATCAGGTTAGTTCCTGGCTTATTGCCGGGCTTGAGCCTCCGGAAGGCACAATTGCCGGATGTAAAGCAATTTGCGAGAACGGCGGTATTCCTCACGTTACCGCTTTCCGGCCATTAATGGGTTCTCCGCTGGAGCAGCTGCCTCCGCCTGGCCTCAAGAGCCTGGTTAAAATATATAAAGAGCTAAAAAACCTGATGATTATGTATTCGTTGAATCCCCTTGAACATAAAGCGGGTTGTGTCCGTTGCGGTTGTTGTTGCGCCTTAAAAGAAGCCCTGGAAAAGGATTTATGAATTCTCGAACCGGCTGGGATAGGATGATTGCTACAAAAACTTACGGGTTAGTCGATCCGGATAGCCATGTCCTTAACAAATTGAGTTTATTCAAAAAATCCGGCTTAAATAAGGTCCTGGATTTAGGTTGTGGGCAGGGCCGGCACACGCTTCTTTTGGCCAGGGAAGATTTTAAGGCTTTTGCGCTGGATATATCTCCTGCCGCCGTTAAAACCACCAAAGATACCTTGGGAAAAGAAGGGTTATCGGCAGAGGTTAGGTTAGGCGATATGCGCAAGACGGGGTATTCCGATAATTTCTTTGATGCGGTTCTTGCCTGGCGGGCCCTCTATCTTGGGAAAATCAATGAAGTTAAAAAATCATTCTCTGAAGTAAAAAGAATTTTACGGCCGGGAGGGATTATTTATGCCAGTATCCGTTCAACCAATAATACATTATTTCATCTAGGGAAGCACAAAGGTAAAGAAATAGAACCCAATACCTTCTGTCTGGATTGCGATGGGCTCAGCGGTATTATTTATCACTTTTTTACTCAAGACGAAGTAGCCGGACATTTTGCCGGTTTTGAGATATTGGGAATGGAAGAGCTGGAGCTTCAACATACGGAATATACGGCGCGCTACCCTGAGCACAAAAATCTTTTTTGGTTAATTTTAGCAAAAAAACCCGAGAGCAGTTAGAACTATGGATATCTTACTGGTAAATCCGCCTTATTTTACTCCTGATGAAATGTCCAGCCGCAGTAAGGAATATGGGCATTGGATTAAAGGGGGCAATATGTATATTCATCCCTTTGAGCCTCCGTTAGGGTTGGGTTCTCTTTGCGCCTATCTTAGGGAAAAGAAGTTTGATGTTAAACTAATAGATATGGTTGGCCTTATGATGGAAGAAAAAGAGATGGAGAAATTGTTGCTTGAAAAACGGCCTTCAATTGTAGGCATTACTACAATGACTCCAACCTTGCCTTCGGTCCAACGTATAGCAAGGCTAACCAAGCAGGTTCTTCCAACAGCAAAGGTTATTCTAGGCGGCGTTCATCCTACGGTGAACCCGGAAGGTTGCCTAGAAGATAAAAATATTGATTTTATCGTGCGCGGCGAAGGAGAGATGCCCCTGGAGGCGGTATTGTCAGGAAGGCTCAAGGATAAGCTAAAAGATATCCCCGGGCTTTGTTATAAAAATGGCAGCGTAAAGACCCGGAATATGGCGCCCTTGATTGAGGACCTAAATTCTTTACCTCTTGCGGATTATGCTTCTTTCCCCGTAGAAAGATATGTTCAATATAATAAAAATTTAAGGGGGTTACGCGGAATTTCAATGCTTGTATCGCGGGGCTGCCCTTACTTTTGTTCTTTTTGCGCTGTCCATCAGACTATGGGCAGAAGATTCAGGGTAAAAAGCCCGGAAAGAGTAGTTAGCGAGATGGAATATTTAAAGGAAAAATATTCATTGGAAGGGATCTGGTTTAAGGATAGCATTTTTAACCTGGATAAGAAATGGGTTTTTGCTTTTTGTTCTGAAATTAAGAAGAGGGGCTTAAAGATCTCCTGGCAGTATAATACCCGGGTTGACCTGGTAGATGAGGAGGAACTTATTATAGAAAAGGAGGCTGGGCTTGTGCAGCTGGATCTAGGGATAGAATCCGGTTCGCCTAAAAGCCTGAAAACCTTAGCTAAAGGAATAGATGTTGATAAAATCCAGGGGATAGTCCAAATGGTTAAGCGGCATGCGAAAGTAGCGGGTTTTTTTATGATTGGCATACCGGGAGAGGCACTAGAAGACATTGAGATGACTTTTGACTTGGCTAAAAAATTAAGACTTGATAAATATACCTGGAGCCTGTTTTCTCCTCTCCCGGGTTCGGCCCTCTATAATGATTTAAGAAATCAACCTGCATTTACCGCGCAGATTAAGGAATTGGAAACAGCCCATTTCACCGAAAATCCTTTTAGTTTCTGTAAGGTATCCGGCGATAAATTAAGAAAGATTTACGGGCAGATCAACGAATATTTCTCGCAGGAGGCAGGAAATTTGCAGAAGCAGGAAGGATAGGCGCAATTATCGGGGTAGATTCAAGGGATTTAAAACAAAGGAGGATGAAAATGAAAAAATGGCCTTTGCTTTTAGCACTTATCTTGATAGTGCAACTAGGGTATAGGGTTGTGCTCGTGCCAGCTGAAGAAACAGGATCAGTTTCGTTGAGTTCGAAAACAGAGGAGAAAGATTTCTCAGAAATTAAAAAAGTATTGGAAAGTTATCTGGAGTGTATTGCTCAAGGCGATTTAGATTGCGTAATGGGTTACACCTCAAAAGAATTTTCAGGAATAGTCCAAAATAAATTTCGGGATTATGACTGGACAAAACTTTATTATGAAAATTTATTTAAAAACGTAGTAAATAGGTCATTCAGTAACTTAAATATACTTGAATACAATATAACGGATAATAAAGCGACTATGCTGGCGAGCTATAATATTTCGGCATTCAACTTGGAGGGAGCTCGACAGGTTAAGACCTTACGAAAGTTACGTTATTTTTTTATTAAAGAAGGCGGCGCTTGGAAAATTGTATCTTTAGAAGGTGGCCAGGATTCGGTTAATAGCGATTTAGCAATATAGAATAGAGGTTGCAGCGTATCATGCTTAGGGCGTTGACAGCGGAATAGATATGTTATAATATATCTATCGACGAAAGTCAGGCGGTTTGCTTAAGCCAAGAGAGGAGCAGGGATGGAAAGAGAAAGAATCACCATAGAAAACGAAATTCTGGAAAGGCTAGCCGGCAAGATCTTCCTGTTGCAGGACCTTGCGCGCAAGCGCGAAATCATATTCCAGACGTTTTTAGAGGTATATAATTCCGCAAGCGGCCAGAACCTGGTCAGCAAGTTGAAAAACCTGGACCTGGAGGCCTTATTTAATGAATTCCTTTCCTACGGCGTGATTGATGAATTGCTGGCTGACCCCGATGTGGAAGATATCATGGTAAATTATCTTTCTCCTATCTACGTGCATAAGACAAAATACGGTTTGGTCAAGACAGATAAAAAATTCGCATCCAGGGAAGAGTTGGACTTATTTATCAAGAAATTAGTGATCTTCTCCGGCAGGAAGACGATAAATAAAATAAACAATGTTGAGCTGGTGGAAATAAAAGGAAGGGCAAACATCGTCTACTCTCCTTTTGGCCCGCAGGTTACTTTGACCCGGGCTAAAGAAAAGCCTTTAAGCATAATTGAATTGGTTGAAAATGGCACGCTTAACCCGGAAATTACCGCTCAATTATGGCTTTATGTCGAAGGCCTAAGGATCAAACCGGCAAACGTTATCATATCCGGAGGCCCGGGAACGGGAAAATCAACTTTGCTTAACGCGCTCTTTAGTTTTATCCCCCGGAATGACCGGATTATCGTTATCGAGGATACGTTGGAGTTAAATACCGACCTGGAAGAAAATTGCTCGCGCCTTGAGAGCGATGAGACTACTAGCCTGGCGGATTTAGTGAAGAATTCCCTGCGCATGCGGCCGGACAGGATCATTGTGGGTGAAGTCAGGGGCCAGGAGGCCCAGGATCTGATGACGGCGATGAATGTCGGAAAGTATTGCATGGGGACTTTACACGCCTCGACCGCGCGCGAAACAATTATCCGCCTGGAAAATGAGCCGATGAACTCTCCGGAGATACTGGTAAATTTGGTGGATGTATTTATCATTATGCGGCGTTATGCCTTAAACGGGAAGATTACGCGGGTGGTCGGAGAATTGGTTGAGACTGCCGGTATGACCGATAAGACTATACTTTTATCTTCGCTCTGGACTTATGATTTAGGGAGTGCTATGTTCCGGAAGTCGTCGGTAAGCAGTGAATACCGCGACAGGCTCGCCCAGGTAAGCGGTAAGACTACAGTTGCGATCATGGAAGAGATTAAGGTGCGCTCTAATATTATCAGGCTCCTCGTTAAGCAGGGAATAAGAGGGACAAAAGAAGTAACCGAATTCTGCCGTAAATATTCTGCTGACGCGCAGGCGGCGCTGGAGGAGCTCGGCGTCAAACGCCAGGATCTGCTAAAATAAAAAAAGATTCATATATCCGCGCCCATAGCTCAACTGGATAGAGCATCAGCCTACGGAGCTGGTTGTTGCAGGTTCGAATCCTGCTGGGCGCAATTTGTATTTATCGGGTAGCTAATGCGTAAAGCGCACGAGTATTATATGCGGGAGGCCTTAAAAGAGGCGGCAAAGGCCTTGGCCGAAGATGAAGTCCCTGTAGGCGCGGTTATCGCCAGCGGCGGAAGGGTCATTGCCCGCGGCCATAACCAGGTAGAGCGCTTAAAAGATCCGACTGCCCACGCGGAGATGTTGGCTCTTACTTCGGCTACGAATTTCCTAAATACAAAGTGGTTGAATGCGGCAACCCTCTATGTTACAATTGAGCCGTGCAGTATGTGTGCCGGCGCACTGGTGTTGGCGCGGATTAAAAGTATATGCTTTGGCGCCAAAGACCCTAAAACCGGAGCCTGCGGCTCGGTAGTAAATATTATCAATAATAAAAGATTAAACCACCGGATCAAAATCAAAAGCGGGATTTTGGAGAAAGAGTCTGCGTTTTTACTAAAAGAATTTTTTAAGCAGAAACGCCCTAAAAAATAATCAGTTTTGGAGAGGTGGCTGAGCGGCCGAAAGCAACTCACTGCTAATGAGTTGTCCTGGGAAACTGGGACCCTGGGTTCGAATCCCAGCCTCTCCGCCAATTGAGAAATGGGGCGGCTTTGAAGAAGAGACGGAAGGTACCTTCCGTCGGAAAATTCAAGCGGCGCTCTTTTAAAATAAAGTTCGAACCAATCTTTTCCAGAAATTCTTTCTGGGATTCTAAATTTCCTTCCTTTAC
>JBAZOC010000002.1:0-69979 GCA_041648915.1 Candidatus Omnitrophota bacterium | reverse complement strand
CATATGCATAAAACCGGTAAGCCCCTTATATTTTCTCTGGCCGATGATTATACCCCATATTTCCAGGAACATTACTTTCAGGGTGTTGATAAAAAACCACCAGTATAATCCGCGTTTGTGCTTATGGGATGAAAACAGCCCCCGGATCAACCAATGCGGCCGGTAAAGCACATAACGCTTATTCAGCTCGATATTCAGCTTAGCGAATTCAGCCCTGGATAATCCGGCTTCGGAATTCAAAAGCGGAGTACTCCAGTCATATTTTGAAAAATCATCCTCATCCAAAAGCCCTTTCTTTTTAACTTCCTGATAGAGATACGTTCCCGGGACAGGGGCCACAGGATGAAAAGCCGGATAATCAATATCAATCTCCACGGCGTATTTGACTAAATCCAGCATGGACCTGCGGGTATCAAAAGGCAGGCAGGTAACAAAGGTGCCCTGCCTGAAAACCTGGGGATACTTCCTTTTGAAAATCGTAAATACTTCCTTTATCAGCTCGCTGGAATACCCCGTTTTTCTAATCTTCTTTAAGTCCTCGGAGCAGCACCTCTCTATGCCGATCAGGGGATGGATCAATCCCGCCTTAACCATCTTAGCTAATATACCAAGACGCTCATCCCGCAAGGCAAAATCCGCACGCAAAAATGCCCACCAGTATAAATCCTTATAGTTCCTCTTCAAGAGGCCTTCACAAAAGGCATCCGTCCAGGCAGAATCAACATTGAAAGTAGGATCAGCCCAAATAATGTAGCGCCGGTTATATTTTTTATAAATGCTATCCACTTCTTCAAGCATTCTCTCTACGCTCTTAGTCCTATATTTGGGTAATACATCTAATTGGCCCTTCTCAATATCCGCTTTATTATGCTTACCCCAAAATGTCCATAAAGAACAAAAATTACACCGGTCAATGCAGCCGCGGGAATGCTCCAGCGTAGCGCTCTGGGGCCAGAGATAGCCAAAAGGAGAATATTTGCCCATCGGCATCAGGTCATAGGCAGGCAAGGGCAATTTATCTAAATCTTCAATTAACGGCCGGTCAGGCGTCTGGTTCATAACTCCATTTTTCTTATAAGCGATACCTTTTACCGCGGCTAAATCGCCTCCGGACTCCAGGGCCTTAATCAATTCAACCATAGTCTCTTCACCTTCAAACCTTATAATAACATCTAGCGGATACTTATTTAAACTATACTCCAGCATCCAAGAGAAAAAATGTCCGCCGGCAATAGTCATTACCTGCGGGTTTATCTCTTTGGCCAGCTTAAATAACCTGCCTGCCTCATGCTGATAAAGGGCCTCTTCTCCGGCGCCTACTATATCCGGGTTTTCCCTCTCTAAATTTTCTTTTAGGCTCTTCCAGCCGATTTTCAGCGGCGGGCAATCGATTATTTTTACTTCTATATGCGGGTATTTTTCTCTTATAGCCGCGGCCAGGCAAGGAAGACCCAAGGGCAGAAGAAAATTATCCGATTCATTGATAAACGGCCACATATAACGCGGCGGCCTGACCAGAATTACCTTTTTTATTTTCATTTAAAAACTCCGTAAGGATAGTTAAAAAAAACAGTGTTTGCAACTCTTCATTTTATCATAAAATATACGCTTAGATATGAATATATATAGCATACGCGGAATATCGTAAAAAAATAAAGGCAAGAAATACCAATTTAAACCCCTGTTCTTAACCAGGGTCAGGTAGCGGTTGCGCAGGCACAAGTATTGCCGAATTTTTCTGCAAGTACCGGAACTATTCCCCTGATGGTAACAAACCAGGCCGGGTTCAAATAACGCCTTCCAGCCTGCCTTTTGCCCGCGCCAGGCTAAATCTACGTCTTCAAATAGAAAGAAAAACCGTTCATCAAAATAACCGGTTTTTTCCTTAAGGGCCTCCAGCATCTTCCGGTTATATACAGCAGCGGCAGAACACGCCCCGAAGATACGCCTGTTCTGGTCAAACTGCCCCTGGTCATTCAGGCCTTTGCCGATATCGTAAAATCTCAATAATAATTTAGAAATATAGATCCCGCAGGAATATATCGTTTTCCTGTCCGGCTGTAATATCTTGGCCTGAAACATTCCCAGATTAGCCGCTGAATCTGCTATGGCATTAAAAACCCTGCGGATAAAACCTTCACCCAGAATTACGTCGCAATCCAAAGAAAGGATCCATGAACCTTGAGCGGCTTTAACCCCCTGGTTCCTTGCCCTGCACGCTCCCAGATTATCCTCGTTCCGGATAATTAAAACTTCCGCGTATTTATTCTTTAAAAAATCGTAAGTCCCGTCCTTTGAACCGTTATCTACAACGATTACCTCTAAACCCTGGCAGTCCTGGAGAAAAATAGAATCCAGGCAGCGGGATAGAAGATCTTTGCTGTTAAAGGTCAAGATAATGACGGAGACCAGAGGCATTATAGTCCTTTTATTATCCCGGAGAGTTTCTCGCCCAGCCTGGACAAAGAGTAATTAGCCGCTATCCTCTGCCTGGCTAGCTCTCCCATCTGTCTGCGCGAAACCGTATTTTCAATCAATACTGACATTTTTGCGATAAACTCATCTTTTGTTGATGCCAAAAAACCATCTACTCCGTCAAGGATAACTTCCTTGGCTTCGCCTATCCGGCTGGAGACCACAGGCTTAGCCATAGCCATATACTCAAATAATTTAGTCGGGCTTTTAGCCTGATTAAAATTACTATCCTGGATTAAAGGCAGAAGCCCTATATCTATACCGGATAAATAGGCCGGGATTTGGGCAGGATTCAACCAATCCCTTACTTTGATCCTTTCTTTATACCTTGAGCCGTCAGCGTAACTTTTAAACTCCTGGAAATACCTCCCTGTTCCGGCGGTATCCAGAAAAATATTATCAAATTTAGCGGCCAGAGACGAAAAGCAATCCAGCATAAACTTAAGGTTATCCCCCATCTCCTGATGATAGGCTGTCCCGATCCAAGAGAAGACAATCATAGAATCATTCCGGCAGGAATATTTATCCGGGTTGAAATCCTCAATATCCACGCCCGTCGGCAGATAATGGGTATTTTTATTGAACCTCACCAGGTAATGCTCCAGGAACCGGCTGGCGGTAATACAGGCAGTGGAATATTTAGCAATTTTTCTGGTTAAATATTCCATTTTGGAACTGGGATAAAACCCCAGATAATACCTGGGGTCCTCCCTTATATTCCAATCATCGCAATCGAATACAAATTTATTCTTCTTAAATAATGACACCAGAAATGGGGCAAGGCTATGGTAATTAAGCCTCTGCATAAAAATTATGTCATCTTTACCGAGGCCGCCCTTTAGCTCTTTATAGGCGAGAATATTATATTTTAATTTTTTAGCTAGGCCCATCCTGAATTCATTTTCGCCGCAGGGAGCCCCCAGATTATCCGCAAAAGAAAAAACCCGCGTCTCCAGGCCGTATCTGGCTAGCTCCCGGGCAAAACCGCAGCACCTTACCCGGGCCCCGGATAAATTATGTCCTTCACGAGTAATAAAGATTACTTTCATGTTGAACCTGGCTTATAATTGTTCAAATTAACCGTTGTGTCTTCTTTTGTAGATATACCAACAAAGTCCATTAGAGAATTTTAAGGTATCCAATAAAAGGTATTCCTTATCCGAAGAGAATAGCCGGCTAAGATTATCGCTCCAGCCGCTATATGTTTTATACAACCTAAGATTCATCATCCTGCTTTTTTCAAGCATAGTTAAAAATTCTTCCCTCTTGGGCCAGATTAAACCATCTTCCCCGTAAGAAATAAATATCAAATAATTAAAATACGGCAGATTTTCATAAAAAGAGTAGTATGGCTCCAGCCAATCTGCAACATATAGTTCACTATTCCAATAGTATAGCCAATAAATGGTTTCATAACTATTCATATGCCCGGAAGATACTATTGTGCCTATCCTGCAGTTATTCCTGCCTCCGTAATCTTTAGCTATTATCTCCACTGCTTCTTTGGTCAACTTTATTTTTTCAGAATCGTAAGCAAACCGGGTCCCGTAGGAAGATGATTTAACTCCGGTTAATATTGTCTCCTGCCCTATCCGAATACAATGTCGCTTTGGGCAATATAAGTAGAAATAAGAAAAAGCAAAATAAATAATTATCGCTACGCTAATCAATAACGATAATAATAAAGCCCTTACTTTCCTGTTCTTTATATGCCAGATAGCGCAAGAAGATAATATCGCTACGGGAGGTAAGAGCGGCATTAAAAACCGGTCATGTTTAATTACAAAAAAACAGGAGAATAAAATAAAGGGTATAACTATCCACGTTAAAAGAATAATCTTATATTTGATTTTTAGTTTCGGGAAATAAAATAAAGATGCAAAAAATGGTATTGCCAGGAGGGTACCTATAGAATTGAAAAATAACGATTTGAAATGGTAAAGGTAAAATTTCAGGCTATAAATAGCACCTATTTCATGATTTTCCAAAAATTTTTGGCGGCTGGCCAGGTGCGTATGCAATCCCTTTAAAATCATGCCGACTTTATTACCCCACCATAGCGAAGCGATTAATAGGGCGATAAGTATAAACAAGCTTATATTAAATACAACTTTCAATGAAGGCCGGTTATTTTTTAATATATACCGACTTAAGATCAACAGCAACGGCCAGATAAAAAATAAAACGAACTGCCCCTTCATTAATAGAGCCAGGCCGGCAGAAATACCTAAAAGTAGAGAGTAAAAAGAATTGGCGAAATAGCCTGTTCTGAGCATGAAAAAAATAGACAGTGCGACCATGGCGGCTAAAGGCAAATCCAGGGAATATTGTCTTGAGCTTTCAAAAACCAGTGGATACATAGAAACCAGAAACATCGCTAACAGCCCCGCTTGTTTATGCAAAGCATCTTTAGCGATAAAATAGGTAGAGAGCATTAAAACTAAAAGGAAAACAAACATGGAAAATCTGGCTACAAATAATGAATTACCCGCGTATAAACCAAACAGAGAGGAAATAAAATAAACCAAGTTCGGCCAGTAGATATTCGCAACGTAAGAAAGCGGCGTATTAAATAATTCCAGGAGCTGCCCGGATTTAATTGAAAAAGAAAGTAGATCATTATTTAGAATATGTTTAAAAATATTGTAGAACTTTAACTGATAAAAAAGATGGCAACTGACATCATCCCCGGCTATTTCCGTGCTGAATTTAAGCCAAAAGTAATTATTTATTAAATGGAAAAGAATAATACTCCAGAAAATTACTAGGCAGGGCAGTTTTATTGTTTCTACAAATGATTTTTTCTTAATCTGCATAGGGTTATAGTTTGCAGCAACGGCAGCATTCCGGAAGCAACCCCCGGCGCAATGCCTTGCGTAAACCAAAAATCTTAGTATTATTAAAAATCTCTTCCGGGCTTTGTTTCTGGATAGCGCCCAATTCATAATCGAGCAAAAACTGACAGGGAGTAACTACGCCGTCCGGGCGGATAAAAAGAGAATGCCAGATAAAAAAACACTTTCTTTTAGTGCGGAATTCCCCTGCATACCAGTTTTTTATTTCCTGGCTGTTTAAATCAGGCTTGATTAAAACAAAATTGCCGTACTTCTTCCTAATATTAGCCAATCTTTCAATCAGTTTGCTGCTGAAGCCGTCAGATGAATTATAAGCATCAGTTAGCAGGGTCCCCAGGCGCCTATTTCTAAGCTCTTGGCTAGTGATAAAGTTCAGATGCTCAAATTTAACCGCATCAACTCCCAGGCCTTTAGCGAGAGAAGGAATTGTTTCTAAAGTATCCAGGCCCTGGCGGGTTATGGTAGAGCTTAAAATAACTTTAGTTTTCTTAGTCTTTTGAGCGCAGGTTAAACGAACGGCCTCTAAAATCTTCGCATAGCTCCCCTTTACCGAAGTTAGGGCATCATGAATATCCTGCGGGCCGTAGATGGAAAAAATTAGCAGCTCAACCCCTAGCTCAATTAACCGGTTAATCTTAACCTCATCCAGCAAGGTGCCGTTCGTATTAACTCCACACTGAAATTCGTGTTTCTTGGCCACCTTTAAAATATCAAATATATCCTCCCTAAGAAAAGGCTCTCCGCCGCTAAAAAATAGGACAGGCTTATTTTTTCCGGATATCCTGCCTATAAATTTTTCAAAATCTTCAAGGGTTATCCCGTTATCTGTAGAATTTAAATTACTGCCAAAACTGCAGATACTGCATCCAAGATTGCACATCGAAGTAATCAGGAAATTCAGGCTCAGGAGGTTGGTTTTACACTTATCCTGGGCAAAGGAATATAAAAGATAATCCTTGAAAGCATCCCCTATATTTCCCCATCTAAATAAATGCCGGTAAAACCGGAATTCCTTTATCCAAGATATCATGCTCGCCTTGCCTACCTTAAATACTGATTAAGCCATAGCTGAAACATAAAGATTGTCCAGATCTTCTTACGGTTATCCGCTTTATTGCTTAAATGCTGGCTCAACATATTATTTATATATTTATAATTAAAAATTCCGTCTTTTTTAACCTTCTCTTCTGCCAAAACATCCAAGACCATATCTCTAAGCCCAGACTTAATCCAAAAACCTACCGGGATCCCAAAGCCTTTTTTACTTCTATTCACGATCTCCGGAGGGAGCAATCTGCTTGCTGTTTGCTTAAAGATATATTTGGTTTTAAACCTCCTTAATTTTAAATTTTCTGGTAGACTGAACATAAATTCAGCCAACCGGCGGTCTAAATACGGAAGGCGCACCTCTAATGAGTTAAGCATGCTGGCCCGGTCAGTCTTTACCAGAATATCATCCTGCAAATAAGTTTTAATATCCAGGTATTGCAGCTTATCCAGGTTACCCCGTGCTTTAAATTCATGCAGATAGCTGGCGAGTAATTCAGTTGAAGCATCCTGGCTAAAATAACGGGTCAAGCCGGGCAGGCATAGATCCTGCCTCTCTTTATGGCTAAAGGCACCCATCCAGGAAAGGTGCCTGATCTCTAATGGCAGGTCTCCGGAAGAGACCATCCTCTTCATTTTAAAATCAAGGCTAAAGTTATTCAAAGAGACCGGCAGGCGGTTAATGAGCCGGTTAAGCAAATTCTGCCTGAGGCAAGCGGGTATCCAATGATAGTATTCCATTAACTTATGTGCCGGGTAAGTAGGGTATCCGGCGAATATCTCATCACCTCCGTCGCCGCTTAGGACTGCCTTGACTTCTCGACGGGCGAATTTTGACAACAAGTAGGTAGGAAAAAATGAAGCGTCGGCCAACGGCTCATCTAATAATGAACCGGCGCAAAGAAGAGAATCCCGCAGATCCCTGCACCTAAACATATAATGATAATGCTGTGTTTCAAATAAACCGGATACTCTTTGGATGTACCTGGACTCATCAAAAGAATCTTCCTCAAAACCCATGGAGAAAGTCTTGATTTTAGCCGGATTGAGCATCCGGACAAAAGCTAACAACATACTCGAATCAATGCCTCCGCTTAAAAAAATACCTACCGGTACATCGCTGATTAGATGTTTTTTCAGAGAATCTTTTAAAAGCCCGGCTAAGGCCTTCTGCGGCTGTTTCTTATCATATTTATGCGCAAAATCCATTTTCCAATATTCAGTAATCGTTATAACTTGATTAACATAGTTATAGATTAAAAAGTTAGCCGCCGATAATTTTTTAATGCCTTTGAATATAGAGCGCGGGCTGGGTACATACTCCAAAGCCAGGTATTGCTCCAGGGAAACCAGGTCCATCTCCCGGCTAATCCCGGGAAATTTCAGTATGGATTTAATTTCCGAAGCAAAGATAAACTCTGAGTTTAGCCGGGTATAGTATAGCGGTTTTATGCCGAAACGGTCACGGCCCAGGAATAGAATACGTTTATTTTTATCCCAGATACAAAAGGCAAACATGCCTTCCATTTTTTCAATACAGGCATAACCGTATTCTTCATAAAGATGCACAATGACTTCGGTATCGCTATGCGTAGAGAAGATATGCCCTTGTTTTATAAGCTCTTGCCTTAACTGGGGGTAATTGTAGACCTCTCCATTGAAGACTATCCAGATAGTTTTATTTTCGTTGTGGATGGGCTGGCGGCCTCCGTCTATATCGATAATACTTAACCTGGCGGCGGCTAAAGCGATAGCACCTTCCAGCATAGCCCCTTCATCATCGGGGCCGCGATGGCGGATGGACTTAAGCATTCCAGATAATATTTCTGATTTTAGTTGAGGGGAATTGATTTTTGCCGAGGCAAATCCGGTTATACCGCACATAATTTGAGAATTTAATGCTTATCCCTGATAATATATGTTGGATTGTTAGCAGATTTATAATAAATACGGATGGTTATTTCGGCCAATAAGCCGATTAGGATTAACTGTATACCTACCAGAATGAATAAAAAAGAAGTAAATAATAACGGGCTGACCCAGATACCCTGGAATAATATTTTCCTTACTATAACTATAATGCCAGCTAGCATACCCAAAGACAGGGAAAAAACTCCTACCCCGCCGAAGAAATAGATGGGCTTAGTCGCATAACCTTCAAAGAACCTGACAGTTATTAAATCCAGGCTTACTTTAAAGAGCCGCGACCACCCATAATGGCTCTTTCCGGCAGACCTGGAATTATGCCTGACTTCAACTTCGGCGATGGAAGCGCCGTTGATTGCGGCATATAAAGGCAACAATCGGTGCATCTCGCCATATAGCCTAATATTCGAAAATACCTCTTTTTTATAAGCTTTCAGGGCGCAGCCAAGGTCGTGAATACGGGTCTTAAATAGCAAGGAGATCAGGCTATTAGCGATAAACGAAGGAAGCTTCTTGCTCAACAAGGTATCTTTCCTCTGCCTGCGCCAGCCGCTGACTACATCGTAACCCTCTTCTATCTTGGATAATAGCTTAGGTATATCTGCGGGGTCATTCTGCATATCCGCATCAATAAAAACCAGGATATCTCCTCGGGCATTATCTATGCCGGCTTGAATGGCCAAAGTCTGGCCGAAATTCCGGCTTAAACTTATTATTTTTAATCTATTACTAGCATTAGCCAATTCTCTTAGGACAGTGTAACTAGCGTCTTTGCTGCAATCATCTATGTAGATAATTTCATATTCTTTATTTAACTTGCTCAAAATCTCTATAAGCCGGGAATTAATAGGCGTTAAGTTTTTTTCTTCATTATAGACGGGGACAATAACCGATACCATCTTAACCCTCCGCTAAAGGTTGAAAGCCTTCTTATAGGCTTTTAAAATCTCTCCTGCTGCGTGCGGCCAATTGTATTTGTCTTCGGCGCGGCGCCTGCTGATTAAGCCCATCTTCTCTCTTAATTTATCATCTTTAAGCAAAGAAATAATCCCTTCAGCCAAAGCTATGTGATTACCCGGTTTTACTAATAAGCCTGCGCCGCCAGCCATATTGCGTATTTCACCTACCAAAGAAGCCACAATCGGCTTACCGGAGGCCAGGTATTCAGCGACCTTCAGGGGGCTTTTACAGATAGTTATCGCATTATCCTCAAAAGGAGCTACGCAGATATCAGCAGCCGCTATATATTCGGGGATAAATTCATAGGCTATGGAATCGGTAAATACTATCCGCTCCTTTACTCCCCGCTGCCTGACTAATTCTTTCAGCTGCTCTAGCATATAACCTTTACCGATAATCAGAAAACGGGCCTCGGGATAATGGTGCAGGACAATATTGGCCGCCTCCAGCAAAATCTGAGTATACTGGCCGCTGTGCAGTTGGCCGATATACATAATTACGGGCTCTCCGCCTAAGCCACATTCTTTCCTTATCCTTCTACCGGAGATATGCGGGCCGAATTTTTTTAGGTCCGCCCCTACGGGAACATGGAAAATACGGTCTCTTGCTACGCCTGAAGCCAGGCAGATTTGTTCCAGTTTACGGCTGGAGACTGAGATCGTATCCACTAATTTTGGAATATACGTTTCTAAAAGCCGGATAAACCGGCCAAAAATAAAAGAATGGATGGACTTCTTATTGGAATGCTGCCAGATCTTTTCTTCCCAATCATCCCAATCATAGTGTATAGGCTTATTTAAACACCAACTACACAGAAGCGCAGGTATGGATATATAGTGGAAGTATTTCTGGAAATGGATGATCTGTGCCCATTGGGAAGCTTTTTTTATCTTCAGAAAATTACCAAACAGATTATTGATTCCGGCTCTCCTGCTCAAGGTAATTATTTCTATCCCCTTGATATCCATACGCCTTTTTTCTTCTTTAACCCCTAAAGGACAATAAGCTAATTTAACCTGATGCCCGCTAGCCCTAAACTCCTGGGCCAGGCTGACGATCCTGATGGTCCAAGGCTCGGCATAAGAAAAGATATCATGCGGATGGAGCATTAATATCTTCAAGGTCTATCCTCCGGGGAAAAGAGTCCAGCCGCGCAACCCTTTTAGCATAATGTGGTAAAATTCAACTAAGATAGAAAACATAGCGACCACTAAGAATATTATTTTACTTCTTAGGCCTCTTCTCATTGCCTAACCTGGGGATTTAATACCGGTTTATTTACGATTGCCTTATTAAGCTTAAGGCCATTTACTATCCCTACCAGCTTTGCTACCCTCTTATTCCTGGCCTGGCGGTCAAGGCCGTTAGCATCGGTAAAAAGCATGGGGTCAGTCCCTTCCTGCCAGGAAACTCCGTAGCTATCTTTATTTACTCCTACTTCGGCTGCAGGAAAGAGAGTAAATCCCGAAATATTGGTTATTTCATCGATAGAGTCTTTATTTTTAAGTATAAAATCAATCGTTTGATTAAAATCGTCCTCGGTCTCTCCCGGAAAACCCACAATGATATTAATATTGGTGCAGATACCGGCCTGGTGGGTCTTCCGGATTACCTCAGAAGCTTCCTGGGCAGTATAAGCCTTGCCCATTTTTTTAAGTATCCTGTCTGAACCACTCTCTACCCCATAAATAAGGGTATGGCAACCCGCTTGGTTTAATTTAGAGAATAAAGAAAACTCCATATCTTTCCTTATAATGGCGTAACTAACCCATTCAAATTTTAACTTAGATGCGATTATTAAATCCGAGATGCCGGAAAGCTGCTCCAGATTGCCGTTACAGATAAGGTCAATAAATTCAAAAGCCCTGGTATTATTTTTTAGCATATGGTAGTTGATTTCTTCCATAATCTGGCTCGGCGCCCTAAACCTATACTTAGGCCACATAATATGGTCTATACAATAAGTGCAACGCCTGGTACACCCCCGGCTTAATAATAAAGGCAGCGGCTTATAATCAAAACCCTGGTTATATTCTCTTAGCCTAAACCCGGAAAAATCCGGAAAAGGGATTTGATTCAAATCCTGGATTGCTTCAGGAAGGAGAGGCTCAATTTTGCCCAAGTCCTTAGCCAAAAGTATTCCCGGAGCACTGACGATTTTGGCGTTGTTGTAGCAGGCCTTTAGAATACTTAAAAGCGTATTTTCTCCCTCTCCGATAACATAAATATCGGCAAAGGCAGGAACAATCAAATCGCGGGGGTGCTTAAAAAAAGTGCCCGGTCCGCCGAAGATGATGAGCCTCTCGGGATCCTTTCGCTTGATCTTTTCGGCTATCTTGTTAGCCAGGTAGATACTGATAAGATTTACCGAAAAACCGATGACCTTGGTTCTCGTCGAAAGAATAGCCTCTACAAACCCGTCCAGTTCCCTGTTAAAATTTTTGAATATGTTTGCGGCAATCTGCTCCTGAAAAAATGAATTAACACAATCCACTCTCCAGAAGCGTTTTAAACCCGGCCTGGCTTTATTGAACAGCCTTAGGCTCAAATCATGGACATCGACCCGAAAGCCTCGATCCCTTAAAAAACTTGATAAATAAGCGACTCCGATATGGGGCATCATGGTAAAAACCGGCGGAGTTACCACCAAAAGTATATCGGCGTCTTGAATAATATTACGTTCTACGCTATCTTGCATATTTAAATACGGTTAAATGCTTTTATCCTGCCTAAAAGCTTAAGGACAACCTTGTCATAAACAGTAAGCGACTTTATTTTTTTATCCATGGCTATATTCCTGGCGATATTGTCACAGCTCTTATAACATCCGATCCTAGAGTCGGGGTCATTACCGATCAGCTTAAAAAAGGGATCCTCCTTATTCGCGCTTTTAGTCTTATTCCTGAAGTACATTTGCTTGCGGGAATTCCAGATATCCTTAAAGGACTCCTGGTGTATATTACCTACCGGAAAACGGTGAGATTTAAGGCAGGAGTTTACGTCTCCATTAGGCATAATCCGGGCAAAAAGCCATCCTATATAGCAAGGCAGGGTATCGATAAAGCGGCTGTCGTATTCGGCTTGCCGGGCATCTTGGTTGGCGATCCGGCGTAAAAAATGCTCCCGGTTAATTATTTTTTTTCCATCTTGGTTGACCTGGCTGAATTGCTCTAATATTGCCTTTCTCTGTCCATCGGAAAGCAGGAGTTTATCCGTAGCCCCGGGTATAGTGTCCACCACGGTAAACTCCACAGAATCAGATTTAGTCTGCTCCGTAAAACCCAGGATTGGTTTTATCTGGTCATAATTAAGGCTACAGATAACGTTATAAATCTTTACATAAGGATAGGTATACTTACGGGAATTAAGAAAGTACAGCTTGTCGCGAATCTTATAGAAGTCTTCCGCGCTCCTGTTCGGGTGCATTGATTTATAGGACTCAGGCGTGCCTGACCAGACGCTTACCGTAAGGTTATCCAGGCCAAGATCAATCAATCTATCAATAATATCTTCATTAACCAGGGTAAAATTGGTATTTACCGAACAGGTAATCTTTTTCTTTTTAGCGTAGGCAATTATCTCCAGGCAATCCGGATGCATAAATGGCTCCCCGCCTCCGGAAAAATATATTTCTTTTAACCCCAGGTCGCGCGCCTCAACAATGACTCCCTTAATCAAGTCCTTGGGCAAAGAGTATTTTGGCCTAGCTAACCTCTCCCGGTTTAATAACGGCGAATTACACCAACAGGCAATACAGTTATTGTTGCAGTGATCGGTTAAATCAATCTGAAGCATATCCGGCCCTTTAAAGGCCCGGCTGCCGTTTAAAATTCCCAGAATATTTAAATAATCGCCTTGAAATTTATCTAATAGATAAGTTATTTTTTTCTTTTTTAAATACTGAAAAGCTTTATTCAAGCCAAGGCGGATACCCCCCTGTTTACGGTAGGTAAAAAATTTCTGCCATATTTTTTTGAAATCATTCTTATTAGCCTTTGCTGCCGCCCATATCTTATAGGCCCTTTTCCGGGAAAACTCCAGCTCTTCTTTGGATAGGTGCTCTAACCGGATCACACTCTTAAAATTTCCGTCATATTCATCCCAATTTTTATTGGCAATCAAACCCTTGCTCTCCAGTTCATCATAATACCTGGTTCCCGGAAAAGGCGTAGTAATGGAAAACTGGACTGAATAAGGTTTTAGTTTAAGGGCATATTTTATGGTTTGCTCTATAGTTTGCCTGGTCTCTCCGGGCAGGCCAAAGGTAAAGGTAAGATGAGTTTTAATGCCTAAACCCCTGGTAAATAAAATCATCTTCTCGGCTTTTTTTAAATCCATATTTTTACCGCAGTTATCCAGAAGCTCCTGAGAAGAAGATTCTACTCCATATTTTACCGCAGCTAAACCAGCCTCTTTCATCCGGGTAAGCACTTCTTCATCCATCAGATCAGGCCTGGCCATAATTGCCCAGGGTATCTTATGTAAACCCCGTTCTTTGAGCTGCCGGCAGAACTCCAGCATCCTCTCTTTACCGATATTAAACGTATCGTCGTCAAAATAAATTGACTTAAAACCCATTGTTTTAACTAAATATTCCATCTCATCCACAATATCGCTAATACGCCTGGAGCGGTATTGGCTGCCCTGGTACATTACCTGCGGCCAAAGACAGAAACCACAACCAAAAGGGCAACCCCGTGACGCGATCATCTGGGCTGAAGGCAAGGGTATTGCGCCGGGAGTATCGCAATATTTTTCCATCGGCAGGCCTTCCCTTAACGGCCAGGGTAGACTATCTAAATCTATTAACTCTCCGCAAGGATTTACCTTAACCGTATCAGTATCAGTCTCTCGCTGGATTAATCCGTGGATATTTTGAAAGTCTATCTCTCCGGAAATGGCCCGGGCCAAATCCAGCAGGGGATATTCGTATTCACCGCTGAGAACATAATCAATGAATTTATTATCCTTAAGGAAATCCGGTTCTCTCAGGTTAAATACCGGGCCGCAGAGGCAAATTTTAAAATTTTTATTGCCGATTCTATTTAACAACTCCAAGTCGTGATTTAACGAAGGGATGGAAGTCTCCACCACCAATAAATCCGGTGCGCTGGCCTTAATCTGCCTGAATAGTTCTTCTGTGTTTATCTTATCTGCCAGCGCATCAATCAAACAGGCCTTAAAATCATATTTTCTTAATAGGCTGGCAGCATAAGCCAGAAAAAAAGGAAAAGGCAAATAATTTCCTTCTTCGGTTTCATCTTTAATATGCGGCCAGCGCGAGCCGGCCCTTACCCCCCACCTGCCCTCTTTTTTCCAGGGGAGATTAACCAGTAAAACTTTGGGCTTAAGGTTGACTAGTTTATCCGACAACTTACCTGCCACTTTTTTCAGTGCTAGGACATTAGTGGTTAAAATTATCCTGCCTTGAAAAATCTGGTAATTGCCCCTGGGGTATTCCCCGGGTTGAATCATTCTAAAACCAATACAACGGGACGGCATTCTTTTAGGAGTATTTTGGATGAAGGGTCGGGTGTTCCCGCCAATGCCTTTTAGTATAAAATAAGGTAAAATGCCGCTACCGGATATTGCTCCGATTGAAGAAGCCGGTTGGTCAATAAAGCATAAGTCCTGCCAGGCGTCTTCAAATTTAGGAAAATCCATAAGCTTATTTTCAGTAAACCAGGATCTATAATCCGGCTTAAGCAGGCAAACTATGCGCAATTCATCTATCACCAGATACTCCTCGGCCCGAAGATAGACCTGCCAATCTATATGCTGCTGATTTACTATTTTCAAATCCCAGAAAAACGCTAAAGGCAATTCCCGAAAGGTTATTTTAAGTTTAATAAAATCTTCACTCCTCTTTAATACTTGCCATTCGGCTATTGAAGAATCTGTCCAGCCCCCTACGGTATTAACAGCTATATTCAAGCCTACCCCGCTAGTAAGCGGTATATTATTGTATAAGATGTTTAAGCCACAGTGAGAATAAACCAGCCTAAGCATCTTCTCTCCGGCTAATAATGAAACTCCGTCTGGACTTTGTTTTTTGGCCAAAAATTTTAAATACTTCAAGCCCCGCCAAAAACTATACATCAAACCTCCGGATTTAAGATGTTGCCGGAATTTCTGGTAATTGTTTTTGGTGTTATCCAATTTTGATTACTCCTTCGAAATAACGGTATTTCCTGGCACCCGGATAACCTACCTCTTTGCTCTTTTGGAACTGAAGTAGCCTAGCCCGGTATAAATTATCGGTGTTTTCTATAACTGCCCTCAGTCCTGAATCCTTGAGATTATTCCTAAAACTCACCTTCGGTAATTTCGGGGCTTTAGCTATGATTTCGCTGCTTTTGCCGTACCAAAACCTAAAAGGAAGGATATCGTAAGCATCGGTATATTCATCCATGAATTTACCTCGCGTTAGCGGGGGGATAAGCCAGGAATTATATACGCTGGATAGCATAATATTTACCTGCTCTATCCCCAAGGCAACCTCTCCGTAAACATCCATATCAACCTTCCAGTATATCAAATCATTGCCCTTTAATTCTAAGCGCCAAAACTGTAGAATCGGGACATTAGGCCAGCTTCCCATAGCCGATATTTTATTTGCATCCGCCTTATTTATATTCCAAACCGCCTGGTAGGAATCATACCATACGTTGCCGCAACACACCGAAGTATACATACCCAAATCCTGGGTCAGTTCTTTTTCTTTATAGGCAATGGCGGTCCGGCCGCGGTCGAAAATCAATTTTAAATTTTGTTTAGTTAATATAACCCTGTCTTTCCAGGCCTCCTCTAATTTGATCCTTTTACCTAAAACTACTCCCGCCTTGAAAAAAATATTTTTCCCGGGTGATACTACTTGCTCGTTCCTGGGGACTACCGTAGAAAAATTCAGGCCCAGGTATGCATTCCTAGATGCCAATCTTTTAGCTAGGCTTAATACAACTTTCTCGGCTGGCGATAAGGCATAAAAACTTACATTAAAAAGATTATTTTTATCTTTTGGCTCCAGAATTAAGCCGGAGACCTTATTGTTCTTTAATCTTACCGGGGCCAGGCCATGGATATAGTTCCTTGCGGAGAAATTGCCTTCTTCGTAGACGGTTTTCCATCCCTGGTATTCATCGGCAACTTCCAGCCTTAAATCCCGGTAAATTAAAGAACATTTCTTTGTCGTTTCTATCGATATCTTAATCTTCAATGAATCATCTTCGGCTAACAGCAATTCCCAATCAAAACTAAAATAAGCAAGCCTCTTATCAGTAATACGTAGTCTCAATTTCTCTGCGGAAATCTTTTCTACCTCCCACTGGGTATCGTTATCATAAGAATTAAACCAGATCTTTTCGTCGGAGAAAAAAACCGTCGCATAAAGCCCATAACCTCCGGTGATTTCTTTATCCTGATAAAAAATCCTTATTCTTCTGCTCTCCGGGTCAGCAAAAATTCTGGCCTTAGCGGAATAGCTAGTGCGCGAGGCAATGATTTTTTCCCGTTCCGATTTCAGATAAGCATCTATCTGGTTGTTATCGTTAAGCAGATTAAGCTGGGCTTTAAAATGATGCTCTTTGGCCTGGCCGCAAAAACGCCCTCCGGACAGACTTAATTGTAATATACGACAACCCATCTTAGCATCACTGTTCTGTATTACGCAATTCAAGCCATCATTATTGACAATGGTGACTGCCGGAAATAGGCCTGTTTTTTTAAAACCAAAAAGCGTAGCGCCCGAATTATCCAGGGCCAGATCCTGCCATTGCTTAAATGCTAAAGGGAAAGCTCCTTCCTGATGCCCGCAGAAAAAATCTTGATAATTATCGTCTAAGAAGAGACCGAATTTTATGATTTCCGGGATACCCCCTGTCCCGTTATTGATAATACCCATATCCCAGTTGAGCTTCTGCCCCTCGAATTTTAATTCCCAGACCTCGTTAAAATCAAGGCCCTTCCAAGATAATCGGATCCACATAGCATTTTCTTTGGAATCTACGCTCCACTGGGCAGTCGAAGTATCATACCAGATACCGTTAAGTAAAAACCCGCTGTGCAGGCCACTGGCCTTGGTCAACTCTCTATCTGAATAGAAAACCTTTATGAACTTACGTTTAAGATCAGCATCAAGCCGCATATTAGCAGAGGCTAGAGTGTATAAAACCCGGATCTTACCCGAGGCGCTTTCATCCGACTGCTGATCCGCAAGGAACTGCTGCTTAAGTTTGGAAAAATAATCATTAAATTTCACATTATCAAAAAATAACCCCAGGCTTAAAGAAAGCAATTCATTATTTCCGGCATAAGGCTGAATAACCCTGGCTTCCTGTTCATAGCCGGTATTGAAAACTTTCAACTGGTTGCTGCCGTCTTTATTCTCAAAAATAATCCCCGGCAGCGGAGTATCCGCTTCATCCGCGGCCAGAGCAACTGTCCCTTTAGGGCATCCCTCTAGATCCAGATCCTGCCAATTTGTCTTATCGGCATAGACCGGAAATTCGCCTTCATTCTTCAGGGTCAACCATTTTTTATACCCGGAGACGAGGATAAAATCCGCATGCAGCTTTTCCCCTCTTTCCTTCAATTCCACGACCAGGTTAAAATATCCATCTTCCAGTTTTATCCTCCACCCCTGGACTAGGGTCCCATCAATGGCAGATCCTTCTATAATGGCCTCATCCGCTGATAATGATTTTATCCGCCATAAAAGGCTGTTAGGGACGAACCATTCGTTTAAATGCGGCCTGAAAAATGACGCGTAAACCCCGAGACCTTTAGTAATCGGATAACCGCTATAATTGATCGCCATCCTGCCGTTGTTAAATACCAGTTTTATTTTATCTTTTTTTAAAATAGCGATTCCTGATTTTACGCCTACAGTCTCAAGGTAATAAGAAATAACCCTGTCGGATGAATCTTCCTGGATGATCCGGCCGTTTTCTAATATAATCGAACGGCTGCATAATTTACCGACCATGTTTAAATCATGGCTGACTACGATTATGGTCTTGCCGGCCTGTTTTAATTCAAATATTTTATCAATACACTTTTGCCGGGCTTCTTCATCCCCCACTGCCAGGATATCGTCTATAAGCAGTATATCCGGCTCAACAAATATAGCTAAGGCAAAGGCCAGGCGCGTATACATCCCCTGGGAGTAAAACTTGACCGGGGCATCGATAAACTTACCCAAACTGGCGAAATCAATGACCTTATCTATCTGCCGGCTTAAGGTTTCATCGTCCAGGCCGTACATCCTGGAATTAAAGATTAAATTTTGCCGGCCGGTAAATTCGGGATTAAACCCTGCGCCCAGCTCCATGAGAGTAGCTACCTTGCCGCGGATATCCACTTCCCCCTTATCCGGCGCGAACATCCCGGCGATTATCTTCAACAAAGTCGTTTTACCGGCTCCGTTTTGCCCGATTATCCCCAGGACCTCTCCCTTTTCCAGACTCAAATTTATATCTTTCAGAGCCCAGACATCTTCCCAGTATACCCGCCTGGCGCGGATAAATTTTATGCGGTACTTCTCCCAGACGTTTTTAAGTTCGACTATCTTCATATGCTTTTAGATAAAATTGACTGCTTCCTGGCAAAATATAAATAACCCAGAAAAAGAGAAAAACCCGAGATCAGGAAGACTATGCCTATCTCTCTCGGGCTGGGGCGGGTACCATAGAAAAGCAGTTTCTGGTACAAGATAATATAATGCGTCATCGGGTTCAACAGGCAGACCCAGCGTAAAGGAAACGCCACCATTTCTAAGGGATAAAATACCGGAGTCACCCAGAACCAGATCATAAAAACAGTCGTCAAAAAATGCGCTACATCCCTTATAAAAACGTTGACGCTCGCCAATAACAGCGCTAGTCCAAAAACAAAGACGAAGTGAAGAATGACCACTAGGGGCAGAAGTAACGGTAAAAAGCCGATTTTAGGATTTAAAAAAATGATTAAAGGCAGGAATAAGGCCAAACTTATGATGAAATTAATTAAATTCGCCAAAACAAAAGCTAAGGGGATAAATTCCCGGGGGAATATCCCCTGCCTTAATAGGGGAGCGCTTACGATAAACGAATTCGTCGCCTGTTCCAGAGAATTCACCAGGAAAAACCAGGGGAGGATCCCCGAAAGCGCAAATATGGTATAACCCGGCATAGCTATCTTAAAAACCAGCTGAAATACAAAATTGATGCTGGCGGCTAATACCAAAGGAGGAATTATCGTCCACCATATACCCAGGTAAGAACCGGCATACCTGGATCTCCATTGCGCCACGCTCATGTCCCAGAGGGTGCGCCGGCACAAAAAAAGGCGGTTTATTTTTTCTTTAAACACCTGTAAATCTCCTTAGCGGCGGCCCTGGCCTCCAAAATAACGCCTTGCATGGATAAGTAGCGCCAGGAACCGTAACGCCCGCAGGAAAAAATATTTTTTCGCCTCAGGAACTGTAAAATATTTAACCTGGCTAAAGCATAGTTATGATCGTAGATGGGATAGGCATACTTGATCCGGTTAATATCCTGGATACAAACTTTAGCGCTGTCTAATATTCCTGTCCTCCGCAGGGCGTCTTTGGCCCGGGAAATAATTTTGTCATTAATTTCTTTACCTTGAGGATAAGATACTTCGGTATATAGTGAGCCTTTAGACTGGGGAGTAAGATAAGCAGAAAAATTATGGAAGAATCCAACCCGGAAAAAAGGAATTTTCTTTTCCGGAAAATAGACCCAATGCTTTAGTTTGTCAGCCTTGCGGTCTATCCCCAGGTTAAGGTTGAATACGGAATTCCACCTTAGCCGGGAAAATGAATCCGCTATTCTTCCGGGCAGCGCTTTGGTAAGCGCGGGAATTTCCGGTAAGGGAAGCGTCGAAATCAAATAATCAAATTTTTCTTTTTCAGACCCACAGAGTGTTATTTCTTTTCTAGCCAGGTCTATCCCGGTTACCTTACAACCGGTATAAATATTTTTAACGCTACTGGCTAAAGAGTTAGAGAGGCTGGCGATTCCGCCTTTCTTAGGGTACCAGAATTTAACATTATAACCAAAGCTGTCCTTACTAGCTTTAACTGCGCCCGCCAACATCTGGCTCAAAGAAGGCACCGGGATAAAACCATCCAGCCACTCACAAGTCATATCCTGCGGGGAGATGGTCCAGAATTTAGTATTGTAGGGGATGAAAAAATTTTTGGCTATCCCTTGGCCAAAATTTTCTTCTATCCAACCTAAAAAATTATTTTTTTTCTTTTGGCGCTTGGCTCCGGAGGCCCGGATTAATCCGGATAGGCATTCCTGCTTTACCTTTTCCGGTAGTTTATAGAGATTGGCCTGAAAAGGATAGGGAATATATCTGCCGTGAGTATAAATCCAGGCGCTACGCTGATGTTCCGCCAAATTGCTCCCTAAAAGAGATTTTATTAAATCAAAAGCGTAGCGGTTATTAAAATGCAAGAGATGCCCGGAGTAATCAAAACAAAAACCGCGAATATTCCTGGAGCGGCATAACCCGCCAACCTCGCCTTCCTTCTCAAATAACCGGCATTCTACCCCCATCCGGTTAAGGTGCCAGGCAATACTTAGCCCGCTTAATCCCGCTCCCAGGATCACTATCCTGCTTTTAATCATCTGGAAACTACCTGCTTCATTTGATGGTTTAAAAAATGGAAAATTAAGGAATGGTTTTTTCCTAACCTATTATACTGCTGAAAGTTAAATTCGTAAAATAATACTTTTTTAGATCCGCTTAACCCGCTTTTCCCGGAAAAACAAGTAAACCTCTAAGTTCTTGAAATTATGCTTTTGGGCCGGGCCATACATATTTTGCAGTACCTTAATAACTGCCGGTTTAGAGTCAAATAAATCGTTGACTAACCAGAGTCTATTGGGAAGGTTTGAGTAAACAAGGGCCTTGGCGGAATCCGGGCCGGGCCGGAAATCTTTATAGGGAATAAACATCAACTTATCCTCATTATCCAGCCAGAATAGTTTTCCCTCCCCTGCTTCCTGGATGAATTCATGTCTATCTTGCAATCGGCCTTGATTGATGGCTTGAGGGATATAAAATTTAAAAGGCGGAATAGTCAGCCAGGAGGTAAAGAATATTTTATCGTTTTTAAGGAACCGGCCCGCAACAAATCTTATTGCACCGGTAATATCGGTATCTTTGGAAAATACCCCGGTATGCTGAAAATGGCTTCCCGGTAATATTGCCTGGTAATAATTCTTAAGGCTAAAAACCGTAGCCACTGATATTGCCGCTAATAAGAAATACCGCAGGCTTCTTTTTAAATTATATAACCCTGCGGCAACGCCTAATAGATAGACCGGATAGGCCGCTAAAAAATACCGGTAGAGGTAGCAGGATTTTACGAATTTTGAGGCTAGAAAAATAAGCGCGATCGGTAAAAATACGATTACTGCCTTAAAGGTAAGTGCTGCTTTAGATTTATCCCTATAGCAGCCTGCCACGAAGAGAGAAAAAAAGATCAAGGCAAAAATCAACCCCGACGGAGAATAGGAATCGATATTGTAGCCCAGGCTAAAATTTTTCAAAGTGAACAAAATATTGCTCAAGTTGACCTCCTGGCCCCAAACCGGAAGATCCGTAAGTTCAATAGGTACGGGCCTATTGAGATTAAATAATAAAGCCGGATGAAAAAATAAGATTAAACCGGCGCCCAGAGAAAAAATAACCAGATGCGTAATTATCAATTTGCATAAGAAATTATCCTCCCGGCGACGGTTAAGCGCCAAAAATACAAACTGGGCCAGGACCAGACTCAAGATCATATAATTAAAAGCTAAACTCAGGAAATTGACTAAAATATAACCAACCCAGTAAATGGTCTTCTCTTTTTTGATGATCTTAAGCGAAATATAGAAAGCCAGGAGGCTAAGAAAAGATACTGCGGCATACGATCTTAATTCCTGGGAATAATATATATGAAAAGGAGAAATCGCCAGAAGGAAAAGACTGATCCGGGCAATACCCGGGCCATAAAGAAGATTACCCAGCCTAAAGAGCATATATAGCCCCAGGAGCGCAAAAAGCACCGAAGACAATCTAAGGGCAAATTCCGAATCTCCGGATATCTTTTTCCAGTAGTAGATAAAAAACCGGTTATAGGAATAAAGATAATCATTTTTCTCTAAACCCGGGGATTGATGAGAGGCTTTGCCTAGGCTCAATAGGCAAGGGATATTACGCCCGGTAGAGGCAGCAGTGACTTCATCTAGCCAGAGAGGATATTTATCCAGGCTGTATAATCTTAAGCCCAGGCCTAATAATATCAGGAGAAGAAATACTAGATTTTTTTTCATTTCTTGAAATACTCTTTCTTTATTACCTTCGGCTCCAAGCTATCTTCATTTACCCGAGCATAACCCTCTTTTTGGAATTTTTTTAAAATACGCGTATGCATAAGCCTCATGTCATTATAACCCATCATTGTAATGGTTATATGCGGATAGTATCTATAATCGTTTTAAAATATACTAAGTACGCTCAACAACTAAATTCTCAAGCACCAGGCAATCCAGCTGGCTATTATCGAAAGCATTTAAGGCATCTGCGGGGCTGCAGACTATCGGTTGGCCCCTGAGATTAAAAGAGGTATTGATAACTACCGGGACCCCGGTTAGGTTTTCAAATTCCTTGATCAAAAGCCAAAATTTAGGATTGGTTTCTTTGGCGACAACCTGCACCCTGGCGCTTCCATCCACATGAGTCACTCCCGGAATTACTAACCTTTTATCTTCCCGTACTTCAGCTGCCAGAAGCATAAACGGAGAGAATTGTTTAGCCTGGAAAAAATCCCTAACCCTTTCTTCTAATACCGCCGGGGCATAAGGCCGAAAAGACTCCCTTTGTTTAACTTTTGAATTTAATAGATCCTTTATCTTGGGGTTGCAGGGAGAAGCTAATATCGAGCGGCTACCTAAGGCCCTAGGCCCGAATTCCATCCTTCCCTGAAACCAGCCAACGATTTTATCCTCAGCTATCCTGGCGGCAACATACTGGCAGAGTTCAGCATCCCCCAACTCTTTAAATTTAATCTCCCGGTTAAACAAATTCCGGCGAATATCTTCCGTTGAAAAATCCGGTCCAAGATAAGCATCGCGCATTACATAATTACGGCGGTTATCCAGTATTGAATTATAGATATAGGCAGCAACCCCCAGGGCTCCCCCGCTATCTCCGGCAGCCGGTTGAATAAATATTTCCTTAAAAGGAGTCTCTTCTAAAATCCGGTTATTAGCCACACAATTCAAGAATAGGCCTCCGGCTAGGCAGAGCTGATCAACTTTTAATTCCTGGTGTATTCTTCTAGTAATGCCAATCAAGATATCTTCGGTAAGTTTTTGCAGGCTGGCGGCAATATCGCAATGCCTTTCTTCAATCTCTCCCCCAACCTGCCTCTCCCTGCCGAACAACTTAATGAATCTGGCGTTATACATCCGGGAGCCCCGGTTAAACCCGAAGCAGCGCTGGGCCAGGTTGAAACTACCGTCGGGATAGACGTTTACGATTTGTTTAAATTTGTCTAAATAGACTGGTTTGCCGTAACTGGCCAGCCCCATAACTTTTCCTTCGCCCTCCCGGGCCGTAAACCCCAGATAAGTGGTTACTGCCGTATAAAGCAAACCCAGGGAATCCGGAAAATATATCTCTCTGAATATCTTGATATTGTTTCCTTTGCCTAAACCGTAAGTAGTGGTAGCCCATTCTCCCACTCCGTCGGCGGTAAGGATAGCCGCTTCTTCAAAAGGAGAAACTAAAAAAGAGCTTGCGGCATGGGAAAGATGGTGCTTGATAAACAAGGTTTTGCCTTCATAGCCTAACTCCTGCTTGAAGACCAGCGGAATAGTCAACCTCTCCTGGAGCCAAAAAGGCATGCTCTCCAGAAAGTTCCCCAACGAAAATGGATAGGATTTAAGATGCCCTAAAAGCACCCTGGAAAATTTAAGGAAAGGTTTTTCGTGAAAACCCAGGTAATCAATATCGTAAACCAGCAAGCCGGCTTTTTGCAGACAGAAATTGATTGCCTGGCTAGGAAAAGTTGAAGAATTTTTTTGGCGGTTGAATCTTTCTTCCGAGGCAGCGGCAACTATCTTCCCGTCTTTAAGAAGACAGGCCGCTGAATCATGGCAAAAACAGGATATCCCTAATATATTCATTAATTGCTATCAGAAGCCGGCATAGATAAAAGAAATGACTACGCTCGGCCCCAGGTAAAAAGCCAAAAATGCCAGTAAAACAAACATGCTCAATAACGGCGCCAGAAAATACAACTTATATTTTCTGACCAGATAAAACATCTCTTTAAGCTTATAGGCAATTTTTTCATTCCTTACCTTCCCTAAGATTGCCTGAAGCAATCTTCTAAATCCGGTTGATAGCCTTGGGCCTTTAACCAGGAGGAATCTCTATTTTTTCTTGAGGAGAAAATAGTTTTACGGTTGAATAAGACTGTTAAAACGAAAGTAAACCCAAAACCGAAAATATAAATCAAAACCAGGAAAATAGTTAGTAATATTTTCTGTATTGCCCGGAATAATTTTACTGCTGCCTTCTCAAAGGCCCCGCTGGATTTCATCTCTATTGCAAGCCTCCGCAATTCAACTTTTCGGTAATATTGCTGATAAAATATTTTTGAAATAGATCTTTATTCCGGATTGCCCGATGCTTTTTTTGAGTACCAAAGCAGATATTGCATACACGTCTATATTTAACGTTATATCCGGTTTATTTTCAGGTAATACGCATTTTCTACAGAGCACCTTACTGCGCCTTCTTAACCATTAATTTTCTAACCCGTTACGCATAATAAAGTCATTTTAGCACAATGCAGGGAAAAATCCACTAGAACTCATCAGGCAGGATTTATTTGGCTGGGTCCTTAATAACGGCGATGTGCCGGGGCTTTCTTGGATGAAATTACATACGCATCCGCAACATACGATAGATTACTGCCCGGGAATTAGATTCTTTTCTTATCTGCGGATTATAGAATTCCCAGACCATTTCTCCGCCAGGAGTAATTTCAAAAACGTAGCCGCTATCGCTCTCGGTAATCAGGGTATTGCCGTTAGGCAACCGCTGGCTTGAACCGCTGCCTTCCGAAAAAAACCTTTCGGGAGGGCTAGCCTTATATTCCCACTCGATTTTATTGGTCCGTGGATTGATCTCTACTACGCGCGAATATCTTCTCTGACAACCATTATCAAAAACCAGGATGTTTTGATTTTTAAGCAGGGTTGGGTGATGCTGCCGGCTTAGGTTATTTTTTCCCCAGCTCCAGATCAACTTTTCTTTTCTAATATCCACTATCCCAATAAGGTCCAAATTACGCAGCGAAATCAACAGGTCTCCTTTTCGGCATACCCCTGGGATATCCTGGTCTATTACCTCGATAGCATTGGCATGAAAAATATCAAAAAGGTATTCCTCCTCGCCTAAGACAGGCTCCCCCTTTATTTTACGCTTTAATAGTGAAATTATAAAATCCGGACTCAAAATATAGTGGTAGATGCTAATTATCCTGTCCGCCTTGACTTCATTTTTTAACAGCTTAAAAAATGAGACCTCGCGCTCGATCTTTCCGTCAGGAGACAAAACGACGATATAATCATTCAGTATCGGCACCGGGATACCGGATATAAAAACAACTTCATCCCTTCGGGCTAAAACCCAGATCTTTTCATCCCTGTCTACATCCATATCATGGTGGAAGCGCATTTTGCTGAACCACTTAACTTTAGAATTCCAATCCAGCCTAATAAGCAGTTTGTCCTTGACCATGGCCAATAAGTCCCCGTCTCCCCGGTATTTTATCTGCTGCCAGCTATCCTCTTGATTAATTTTAGCTGACCAGGTATGCAGGACATTGCCGGACATATCTATCAGGTAGGCTGCCGGTAAATTACGGGAATTATAGATATTTACACCTTCCCAGGATAGTTTACGGTTATATTTGGTAACGCCAGTTTTTTGGCTATTTTCTCCCTGGACCGGGGCCCAGGTCAAATACGGCAGAGACTTAAGCCTTTCATCCGCAGGGGCCTGGATGAATATATGAATACCTGAACGAAAAATTATCAATAAAAAAATAATGATTACAAAAATAGCACTGATTGCCGATAATCTTTTACCTCGTAAAAAAAGCTTTAAAAAAACTACCGTCAGTAGAGTAGTAAATAATACCCAGAGTGCTATATTTAAAAAGATAATAAAAATAAAAGGATCCCTAATATGGCTTGAGGCATAGAGAACCGCGGGAATTATTAATAATTCACTGATTAATATTTTTTTCATAACGTTTCTCTAAGCAAAACCCCATCTTTCGCTGCGCTGGGCCTTACGCTTCCAGTTAATTTTAGCATAGATTATAGGTAGCTTAAAGAATAATCGGGTAGGCTACTAGGGAAGAGATATTAAATAAGCTTTTTCTTCTTTGCCAAAAAGAAAATAGCGCAACAGGGGCAAACCCTGCCCCAGAGAAAAACTATTTTTGCAAATTTAGATTGCGGAAATTTACGGGCCATTACGCAGAAAGGGCAAATCTTGTGTATAAAAGATAAAGCTATCCAACATTTATTTAAATAGGTTTTCATTTAGGAATCTCCCCTGAAATTACGACAAACCCGCCCTGGCCAAAGCCTTTTTTGGGTTTCTCGACTGAACTCATCTCATCAGGTAAAATAGATATTGTCTGATAATAAAAAAAACGGGCAAAACCGGCTTCCTTAAGCAAGTCCGCAGCCTCTTTCACGCTTAAGAATTTTGCCGCTGTATAAAACGCGCTTTTCTTTCTCCGGTAGAATTCCCCCAGAAAGCTTTCTTTATCTACTATGCCAATTATTATTTTTCCATTTTTCTTTAAAACCCGGGCTGCTTCTTCGATAACTTTTTTGGGGTTCTTTACAAAACATAGAGTAATAATAATCGCTACATAACCAAAAGCCTCATTCAAAAAAGGGATATCTTCGCCGAGGCCCAAACAGACATGCGCCCCCCTCTCTTGAGCAATCTTGAGCATTTTGCCTGAAGGGTCTATCCCCATGGCAATACCAAGACGCGCGGCAAATCTGCCTGTGCCTATTCCGATTTCCAAACCTTTTTCATTCTGCGGCAGGATTTTTTTTATTGCCTCTATTTCTGATAAAAAAGCAAATTTATGTTTATCATACCATGCGTCATATTTTTTATAGTATCTGCCGAAAACATCGCTCATAAATCTAAATCTCCGAACCAACCGTCATAAAACCGTTTAAGATGCTCATATTCCTCTTTAGACATAGTATTCTTCTTCACCTCTTTTTCTTTAAATGAATACCTGTAATTTGTGCGGTAGCTTTCAATAATATCTTTTGCCTGGTTGATTTTTTTAAACTTTTCTTCGCAGCGTTTCTTATCCTTCCCCCTGCATCTATCAGGATGGTATTTAAGGGCTAAAGCTCTAAACGCATGCTTAATTTCTTCTGCGCTTGCCTCTTCGTCTAAACCTAATATTCTTCTGGCTTCATCAATCTGTTTAAAATTCAGCATACGCTCACCCCGCCCTGGCTGCCGGATAAATGCTCAAATATTAATCCCTGTTTTTTGGCCCCTCCTCTTTATGTATAAACTCTATTGATTCAACGAAAAACTCTTTATCCATTTGGATATTAACATCGGCACTCTTACAAAAAGGGCAACCGAATACTTTTTTGGTAATTCGGGTGCTCCGCTTGCAATCTTTACACTCTAACAGGATCTCCAGAGGCAGGATTTTAAGGCGCACATGCTTAAGGTTCTCCCCCTTAAGCAACTCCTTAAAAGATTCTTGCAAGCTCCCGGCAGCGACATGGCTAAAGGGGCTTAAACGGGCATTAACCACAATCTGCCCCGCAGCCGTAGTTTTACTCAACTCCTGCTTTAAAATAGTAAATATTTCATTAATAAATCTTGTTTCATGCATATCTTAAAACCTTTTATATTTTTTATTATCTTTTACAAATACTAACGGAAAAACTATATCGCTTACGCAACAGGGAAGCCAGACCGCTAAGAATAAGAATATAAAGATAGTAATAAAGGAAAACCAGCTTGCAACTTCAACCTTCGCCATGATTATATGGAATAAAGACGCCCACGTGCTTAATAATACATGGAGGCTGTGGGGAAATTTTGTTGTTGGCTTATAGTAAGCTACGGCTATGCCTATCATAGCCAAAGGATTAACTAACCACCATTTTTCGATAAAGCCAAAATGCATCCCCCTATTAGGCATGCCGAGCATGGACTCAGCCACGTAAGGAATCAATGAATCGCTTATGGTGGCAATACCCACGGAACCAATGTAACCTATGGCGATCAAAGCCCAAAAGTTGCAGCGTCCTTTAATACAACTGCTTCCTATTCGAGGACACGTATGGAGTTTATACATCGCCGCTGTAACCAATGCGCTTAAAAATACATGTAACGGATGAAGCACATAAAAAATATTATAGGAAACCTTATAGGGCAGCTTCAATGAAAATGCCATAATAATTATTCCCGTAATTGCGCCAAATATTGTAAAAGGCGCGTGCGCCTTTAATTCCCTTAAAATGTTCTTATCCATTTTATTAGACCTCTATCTCCTGCCCCGCTTTGACCGAAACAAAATCTCCTTCATAATATTTCTTAAAAATGCCTTCTGCCATATCTCCGGAGCAATGCGTAGGACCGGCTTTTATTATATTGATCTTCTTAAAATTTTCGGCTACTACCTCTATTGCCCTTTTCTCTGATTCCATCAGGTGGAATCCGCCCAATACAAGATAAATAGGCTCAGCTAAAAACCCTGCCTTCAGCTTCTCTAGTATTTTGAGGATTCCAGGATGGGCGCATCCTGTGATTACAGTAAGCCCATTTTGTGTCTTTAATGCTACTGCTTGTTCAGGCATATATTTGCCATGGTAAATACCGGGTATTTCTCCCGTAGTATAAATACCCGGCGTAATCTCTGTAACTTTTGCAACTTCGATAAGCTTCGCCTGCGCCGCTTTTACCTTATCTTTAAATTCATTGCTAAAACCGGAACAGCCATATAGTTTAAGCCCTTTTTTTTCTTTCAATATTCTCCACAAGCCTCCGGTATGGTCCCAATGGTCATGAGAGATTACTACCGCTTCGATCTTGTTTATATCAACTCCCAGAGAGCGCATGTTTTCAATAAGCCATTCTCCATTTTCGCCGGTATCAAACAATACCTTCTCGTCAACTAAAAAAGAGAGGCCCCAACCGGTATGCAGGTCTTTCCCCAAAGCGCCTTTATCAAAAATTACTTTTATCCGCATCTAAAAACCGCCTTTTAAAAAACAGGCTAATCTTTTCTAGCCTGCCTGTTAATACTCTTAAACAGCCTTGCTATGGTAAGTTGCCTTAATGTTTTATTTAATTGAGCCTCTGTCTTTTTCATTCTTTGCATTAACAGGCATCCGTCGGGTTGAGGGCAAGCATCTTCCTCAAATAAACAACTAAAGATAGCTCTAGTATCCCGAAAAATACTTACTATATCTATAATGCGTATTTTACCCGGCACAATATTCAACCTAAAACCCCCGCCACTTCCTTTTAAAGACTTTAGTATTCCCTGTTTACTTAAGGCCTGCAGAATTTTTCGTAAAAAAGCTCTGCGCATATTTAATTTCTCTACCAGCTCATCTACAGAAATTACCTGAGCTGGATCCTTAGCAAAATAAAGAAGCGACTTAATCGCATAATGGATATTTTTAGTGACCAATTTCATTTAGAACCTCGGCTTTTCTTTAAATTATAAAATAATACTATATTTCCGATTTTGCATTTAGTCTCTCTAGCCACTACCGGGCATTTCACCATAAACAAAAAAAAGATGGGCCTTTTTTCCTGCGATAAAGACTCAAAATTTCCCTGGCCCTTGCTAATTATCATATCCGCGCTATTATAGAGCAGCTTAAATTCTTTTGAGCATAAAGTGAGCAGCGTTCCCGGGGCGTCCGTACCATTAGAGATAAGCCGAGCCGTCTTATTAATTCCGCAAGCTTTTGCATCTTCAAACAACGCATCATTTATAACAGGTTTTGCTTTAACAGCGTAATAAATGTCCTTATCCGGATACTCTTTTTTTATTTCTTCAACCAAGACCCGGTCAAAGACCACCTCTCCCGCGTTATCCGCCAGGTATAAGATATTTTTTGCGCCTTTCAAGGTTCGCCTGAACTCTGAATAATGAAATTTGGTTTTCTTGCGGATAGCCCTGCCTTCTTCTGCGAGTATCTTCTTTAATTCCGCTTTCACGTCCAAATCATTCTTTACGCCAAAATCTATAATGTTGCCGGCGATAGCTAATTCTAATGCCGTTAAAAGCCTGTCCCGTGAATGGTCTACCTTATTTTCTAATTTACCTAATAGCCTTAAAGCAATACGGTTACTTTTTTGTTTTATTTCCTTATAAGGATCCCCCTGGGGACTTATCTTTTTTAAAAGAGCGTACCCGAGTCTGGCTATCTCAGGGGGACTGGATTTAAGTGAAATTTTAGGTATTTTTCTGGCAAATCCATCTATAATCCACTTTTGCTGGCCTGGAGATGCTTTAATGATCCGCGCGCCCTCAAGCGCCTGCCTAAAGAAGCAAGGAATACAATCCAAATATGTCTTCATTTTACTTTACCTCTTCTTTTTAATGTATCTTTACTGCTGATGGACGCTATATCTTTAAACATTCTATCGTCATAAACGGAGACTATATTAATTCCTTTGCAAGCGGAAATAAAATAATCTTTTATCCTTAAGATTTCTTCCTTTGCCAACGGCTTGACGTTACAAGGCCGTAACGGCGTATTAACTTGAATTTCATCCGGCTGAATATAATTTGCCAAATAGATATACTTATTGCTATCCAGTTTGTTGCTTTCACTAAACATTATTTGCAAGGCGAATTTCCCCGGGTAATTTTTCCTGAATTTTTTTAGGCCATCTAAAATGCTACTGAACTCTACCCCCCGGGCTGGCCTGTTAATTTCCTGTAAGGACTTCAGAGAGCAAGCATCTAGTTTAGCGATAACAAAATCTGCCAAAATAAGTTCCTCTCTTACTCCATCCAGCCCGATTAAAGAACTATTAGTTAAAACTGCAACCGGCTCTTTACGGATTGATTTTATTGCTTCTATCGCCTGGCCTAAATTAGCTGCCAGGGTAGGCTCCCCTCTGCCGGAAAAAGTAACATAATCTATACCTACATCGGGAAGTGTTTTGAACTCTCCGATAATTTTTTCCAGTGGCACATAAATTTTCCTTTCCACCACATGCTTTTTAGCCGGCTCAAGCTGACAATAAACACAATCAAAGTTACAGATTTTTTCTTCCTGAGAAAGTAGATCTACGCCTAGAGAACTCCCTAATCTCCAGGATGGTACTGGGCCATAAATATATTTAAACACTGGCTTCATGGTTTATCACGACTGATTTAAATTTCTTCTTCCCGGCTAGAAACAATGCATAATTAAAGCTTAATGAGCTGCTACTTCTTGAGCAGATAATCCGCTATGGCCCTATAAAGAGTACTTACAGAAAGTATCGAACAATGTAAATGATCTTCGGGCAACCCTTTCAACTGTGCAATTACCTCTCCCGCGGAAATATTTAATGCTTCCTTAATGGTTTTGCCGTAAGCCAAATGCGCAACCATTGCCGCGCAGGCCCTTGTAGCGCCGCATCCATTTGTATAATACCTGATATCGGTAATCCTTTTATTTTCTATTACTAGATAAAATTCCATAGCATCCCCGCAAGGCCCTTTTAAATATGACGAGGCTGTTGGGTCGTTCATTCTGCCAAAGAACTGCGGATTATTCAAAAGCTCAACAACTTTTTTAGGATAGCCTATAGTTTCTTCTTTATTGCTTTCATTTCCCATAGGAGTATCTCCCTTGTAAAATTCTTTATCTATGCCGGCGCGTATTCATTCTTACCTTCAAAGCTCGGCATCTTATGGGCGTTAACCGGCAGTTTAGATTCGCTGATAAATGCTTTAAAACTTCCGAGATGAAGGCATTGCCCGCTAAGCTCATTTGAGAAAAGGTACTGTTTTCTTGTATCCAGACTTTTCACTAGTTCGCTTTCTTCTGCGCAGGAAGAAACAAAATCTACCCCGTTCTTAGTAAGCACAAAAACAGGTATTTGTTTGGAAAGTTGATACTTCGCTAAAGGCCCGATCATCCGGCGTATATCAAAAGAAGCGCAGCTCCACACTAGATCAGCGTAATCGCGTATCCTGGCGATTTTGTCTTTAGCTACACCCGTTGTGCATACCGCCAATAAAATTATTCTGACGCCGTGTTCTTCTTCTAATAAACGTAACCTCTTCAAATCCTCGGCTGCATGACCGCTTACAGTAACGGCAATAGTCTTATATCCTGCCCTTAGCGCTTCCCGGGTTCCCTGAAACTGATCAATAAGCGCGTCTTCAAATATTACCCGGCAACCAGAATTTTTAAGTTTTTCAATAATCCCTTTAATGGGCGATGTCAATAACAAGCTATTCATTCGTGCGCCTATTCCCTGGACAATTTTCGGCGTATCTGCAATAACTGTTCCTGCACCTTCGCAAACGACAACTGCCGCATCAATCGCCTTTTTTCCTAACGCGAGACTAAGCATCTCCGATGCGCCATATGGTATTGCCACATCATTAAATGAAAATTTTCTTTTCTCGGTGAAAAAACCATAATCTCTTATTTTTGATTCAATCACGCTTTTTATAGCGCTTTTAATAGCTTCTTTGTCATTGTCCCCTACGTTGCTAAAATCTTTATACAGGTGCTTTGCCAATGGACAAAACATAAGCGTTGGCTCAGTAATATTGATCACTTGCCCATGAGAAATACTTACCAACGATGAAAAATATTTTAATATGTGCATATCCCGTTTATTTACAGAATCCATAATTTAAACCTGTAGTTTGTCCCATATTTCATTGATTTCATCTTTAACTGGCGTATCCTTATACTCCATGATAGTCTTACCCTCCACCATGGCTTCTACTACTATTTTATCAAACCTGACTTTACCGATTAAAGAAATCTCGTTTTTTACGCAATATTTTTCTATTTTACCTGACATATCCGGGTTTAAATCATACTTGTTAATTACTAACCTCGAGGGGACATTAAAATGCCTGGTTACTTCTATAACCCTTAACGCATCATGCAAGCCGGACAACGTGGGCTCAGTTACCACTACCGCGCAATCGATACCTGAAAGTGAAGCAATAACCGGGCAACCTATACCCGGAGCGCCGTCAATAATTACCCAATCGCAGCTATTCTTTTCGGCCAGTTCTTTTGCCTGCACCCTAACTAAGGAAACAAGTTTGCCCGAATTCTCTTGGGCGATCCCAAGCTTGGCGTGCACCAAAGGGCCAAATCGTGTTTCAGAAATAAACCACTCTCCCGCAAGATTCTCTTCCATCTTAATGGCCCCCACCGGGCAAATATGGCTGCAAAAACCGCACCCTTCACAGGAAACATGGTCAATAACAAAACTAGCGCTTATAGCAGAGAATCTACAGGCTGCGATACACTTCCCGCATTGCTGGCAGATTTTTTTGTCAATTGCAGCGCTTAAACCACTTTTGAAGTCATGGCGTTCCTTAATTTTTGGTTGTAATAATAAATGTAAATCCGCAGCGTCCACATCGCAATCAGCCATAACTTTATTTCTCGCTAATGCCGCAAATGCCCCCGTGATTACGGTCTTACCTGTACCGCCTTTCCCGCTGATGACTGCAATCTGTTTCATATAATCTTATCCTTGGTTATATTTTCCCATACACATCTTGAGCGGCTAGAATAATAGGGTACATCGTAGGCGCGCTGGTTAGATAAGGGTGCGTGGCTACCTGTAAAGTCTCCAGTTCGGTTGCCGACATACGCTTCTGGATAGCAATACCAATGATATTGATCATTTGGGCGCAAGACATACCACAACTAACCTGGCCTCCCAAAATAATCCCGGACTGTTTAGAAAAAATTAGTTTAATTTTGCCTTTACAAGCCCCCGGTAAAGAAGCGGGATGCTTATCAACGCCATCTATGCTGACGACTACAATTTCAAAACCTTCTTCCCGCGCGGTCTTTTCGGTAAGCCCTGCCGAACCCAGAACCAGTCCGTCAATATACGTTGAATATATAGCAATCGTCCCCTTGTTCTCACGGATAACTTTTATCTGATAAAGATTGGCTCCCGCGATTCTCGCTTCAGCCGTCGCAGTAGACGCAAGCATCACGGAAATGGCTTTGCGGGTATAAAAATCTCTCTTGCAAGAACAATCTCCAATCGCAAAAATATCCGGGTCAACCGAAGTACGCATATATTCATCGGTTAAAATGCCCTTACAAGACCCCAGCTCCAATCCCGCATCTATAGCTAGCTTTACATTCGGGCTTGAACCCACACCAAGAATTACTCCTTCAGCGGGCATTACTTTACCGTCGCTAAACTTAATTTTTTCGACTTTACCCTGGCCGATTATTTCCTCCACCCGAGTATTAGTTAAAATGTGAGCTCCTTTTTCCTTTAAACGTGCTTCAGCCATCTGCGAAAACTCAGGGTCAAAGGAATTAGCCAGTAAATGCGGGAGCATCTCTACCAAGGTAACCTTTATTCCCTTTAATTTACAAAGCTCATCAGCGAACTCAACACCGATAAACCCTCCTCCGATTACTAAGACATTTTTACAGAGTTTAATCTGCGCTATAACGTTCTTTAAATACCTCATTTCTTTATTTATTAGATAGACCCCCTGCTTATCTACCCCCTTAATAGGCAAGATCAAGGGCGTTGAACCAATGGCCAAAACTAACTTTTCATAGGAATATTGAACCTTGCTTGCCGTTTCTATCGTTTTTCCTTTTCGATTTATACTTACAGCCGTATCAATGACTAATTCAATATTGTTCTTTTCCAAAGATGCCATCCCTAACTTATTCTCAGCAGGGTTATCCAGGCTGGCAAACATATAAGGAATTCCGCAGGGGATCACCCCATCTTCAATATCCTTAATCACTAAAATGCTTTTTGAGGGATAGTATTTTCTGGCAGTTACGGCACTTACTACGCCTGCGGGGCCCGCGCCGATAATAAGTATATCTACCTTTTTACACATAAGGTCTCCCTTTCTTTCAACAATTCTAACCGGACACAAAGGCCATGAATTACCTTTATGCCATGATCATGACAAAACTTGATGCCAGCTTGATTCTCTGCGCCAGGCTGAAGCCATGCTCTTTTTATGCCTTTCCGCGAGCATTCTTTTAAAATACCTTCAGTTATCAACGGAGGAGTAACTATATTGGCAACATCCACCTTATATGGAATATCGCTTATAGTCTTATAACAAACCCTCCCTCCAACTTCGCGCATACGTGGATTAACAGGAAAAACTTCATAATTTTTTTCTGTTAAATTAATTAAAATTTTATAGGCAAATTTTTCCTCATTCCTGAATGAACCTACTACGGCGAATCTTTTCTGCTTTAAGAAATCTTTAACTAAATTTTCCATTTTTAATTGTATTAAAAAGGCTACGAAAATCTTTTTTATACTCCGGGAATGCCTTAACTATAGGCTCTCCCTGGGAATAAGCCCTGGCTATTTCTTTTTTAAATGGTATTCTCATCAATACCGAAATACCTTCTTGCTTGCAGTATGCCTCGGTTTTATTATTTCCTAAATCTGAACGATTAATCACTACCCCAAAAGGAATCTTTATTTTTCTTAATACCTCTACCGCTAAAACCAAATCATTTAAGCCAAATGGAGTAGGTTCAGTAACTAATAAACAAAAATTACTACCCTGAACTGAAGTAACTACCGGGCAAGACGTACCCGGAGGGGCGTCAATGATCACAGTCTTCTTAATGTTGATATGTTCTTTAACCTGGCGGATAAGAGGCGGGGACATCGCTTCGCCGATATTGAGTTTCCCGTGGACAAATTCTACTTTTCCGCAATTGCCTATCTCCACTACTCCTATTTCCCTATTTACTTCTTTTATCGCCTTTTCAGGACAAAGAGCGCTGCAGGCGCCGCAGCCATGGCATAGCTGCGCAAACACCAGGGTTGTGCCTTTCTTGCCTTCTGCCCCCGGAAGTACGGCTAGCGCATTATAAACACAAACCTTGGCGCATTCTCCGCAATAAACGCATTTTGCATCATCAATTTCCGGGACAGGAATATAAGCCTTATTTTGCTTTTTAATAATTGGTTTTAAAAAAATATGGGCGTTAGGCTCTTCAACATCGCAATCAACAAGCTGCACGTTGCTTAGGGATAAAGCCAAATTAACCGCCACTGTCGTCTTTCCCGTCCCGCCTTTTCCGCTGGCCACTGAAATAATCATATCTTTTATCCTTAAGTTCCCTCGGCTATAAGTACTTCCTGGACTGCGCTCTGGCACTCCTTAATGCTAAATCCTTTTCTAACGAAATAATTTTTTGCTTCTCTTAAACGGTACTTGCAATGATCGTGCGTCCTGCCCTCGCGCGTATGGCAGGCGTTAATAATCTCTAAGCCCCTAGCGCTAAAATCGCTTAAGACCGCCTTGCCCTTTGGGCGCAACAAGCGGATTATTTCATCTAAAACAGCTACTGGCCTCTTTAAATGATGGAATACATTAATGGAAAATATAATATGAAAACTTTGGCCCGGAAAACTCAAACGTTCGGCGTCTTCCATCTTGAGGATAACCTGTTTTTCCAGACCAAAATAACGCAAGTTTAGCCTAGCTATCTCTTGATCCTGTTGAGAGATATCTATACTCGTGAAACTATAGCCCCGCTTTGCCAAAGCAAGCGCAAAATGGCCCTTACCGGTCCCGATTTCAAGGATTTCCCCGGAAATAGGCAGGGATTTATCCAGGATAAAATCTCTTTCCTTTTCTAAATCGTACCCGTTGCTTCGGTAAAACGCAACCCGCTCTAAATACTTTTTGTTGTTCTCTAAAATTTCTTTATCCAAAGGTGCCTACTTACTCGTCATATCTTCCAATAGAGATTCCAAATCTTCTTCGTGTTCAATCTCATCCGCCATTATTTCCAGCGCAAGATGATATGTAACCACATCCTTATCCTTTGTGGCCTCTGAGAGCTTCCGGTAAACTTCTATGGCACATTGCTCGCCTTTGATATTTTGTTTTAAAAGCGCATTGACCGCAGGATCTTCAGGCGCAGCATATTCGCAATTTGCCTCTTTATACCAATCCTCGGGCTTCAATACAGGTATCCCGCCAAGCTGAATGATTCTTTCGGTAAGCATCCCGGCGTGCTTCAGTTCTTCGCCCGCATGCTGTTCTAATTCATTGACGACTGCATTACGCATCTGTCCGCGCGCGATTTTAGCTCCTACCCAATATTGATAATAGGCAAGCCATTCATCCGCAAAAGCCTTGTTTAACAAAATAACCACCTTTTTAACATCGGCACCGACTAACTCTCTTGCTTTTGTACCCATTTATTCTGCTCCCTTCTGTTATTCTCTTACCATCCTTATCCCGCACTTAGGGCAATTCATCGAAGCACAGGGTGTGCCTGCCTGATGCGGGATCTTTTCCCCGCAGGAAGGACATATGCAATTCCCTCCGGGGCCCGCATTACCCCTTCTACCCCTACCCATCCCTGCACCTTGGCCTCTAGGGCCAGTTCCGTCTCCTCTCGGCATATTCATCACCTCCTTTTCCGCTATTTTCCAACTAAAATCTGCGTCGTCGCCATAACAACTACTTATTTATTCTTATTCGGTATTCCAGAATGCGAACCTACGCTGGGGCCGGAAACTGCCTTAAATTCTCCTTTTTTATATTTATTAAGCGCCTCCTGAACCGTACCCGAGGCTCCCGTAAAAACTTCTATTCCTGCCGCCTGCAGGGTCTGAAAAGCATTCGGGCCCATGTTTCCCGTAACTACGGCCTTAACCTTTTTAGAAGCCACGAGTTGTGCCGACTGAATCCCGGCGCCCCCCATAGATTCAATATTCGGGTTTTCGACTGCTTCAAATTCTAAAGAATCGGTATCAACGATAATAAAATGCTGGCACCTGCCGAAACGCGGATCTACCTTAGAATCTAAACTGCTGCCTTCTGAAGTAACACATATTTTCATAACCTCAAACCTCCTTAATGGTCACAATCCTCTTTATGCGGATGATCGCATTCTTCTTTTTCTAAGCCATAACCTTTACCCTCTCCGGGCCTACAGAGGCTCTCTCCTCCTTCCAAGGTGCCTTTTTTAAACTGTTCTACCACTGCAGCGATCTTCCCGCTTATCCCCACAATTGTCTTGATGCTGTACTCTTCAAAAAATGATGTTGCCCGCATCCCCATACCGCCGGCAACAATACAATTTACACCTTTTTTATGCAAAAATTCAGGAATTGCGCCCGGCTGATGCCCGGGGTTTGCCACTTCCGTCATCTGGGTTACCTTGCCCTTCTCGATATCAACAAGAGTAAAAGTTGGGCACCTGCCAAAATGGGCGGATACAAACTCTCCATCGGTAGATATAGCTACACGCATATTCGCTCCTTATTCTAATAAACCCAGATGAGGGAATAGATCTTCATTACCTATTCCCTCATCTTCTAGTAGTTACTCACTTTTTGCTGCCTGGACATTTTCTAACGTCTCAATGCGGCTCTGGATATCTTCAAGCTGTTTTTTCAAAAAATCAGCTTCATTTTTTAAGATATCTGCTTCCTGCTTCGGAGTAACTTCAGGCGCATAAGAATACGCCCCGCCAAAAGCAGGCATCCCCATTGAGGCTCTCTGCCATCCAGGAATGCCGGTAGCGTAATACCAATTTCTCCGGCCCCTGTTGCTACCGCGGCCGAAGAACCCTTTTCTACCTTGGCCAACATAACCTCTGCCCGGTACCGGATTCGCATAGCCAGGCATAGAATAACCCGCACAGAAACCCGCTGCTCTTCCTGTTGCCGGACCTAATCCCATTGGCCCTGTTCCATCTCCTCTTGGCATATTAAACACCTCCTTCCTTTGCTTTTTTTATCTTTATCGGCTCACGGCCAGCTCCATAAATCTTGACCTAGCCATTGCCTATTTTATTGCTAGTAAAAACCATTTCCATTATATAAGAAAAAAATACAGCTATTTCTTAACACAGGCATTACATAAACCGTAAAACTGAATTAAATGGTTAGTAATCTTAAAGTCGTATTTCTTAGCCAGGCCTTTTTCTGTCTGATTGAGCAGTTCTACCTCTTCATCAATAAAGTCCGCATAATCAATAACACGATTACAGCTTGTGCATATTAAATGGTGGTGATGGTGCGCGCCCTTAGGGCCTTCTGCTAATTCATAACGCGCTCTTTTATCCCCAAAATCAAACTTGAAAATAAGACCTAAGCTGGCTAAGACATCCAATGTCCTATAGATAGTGGTTAAACCAATATTAGGATATTTGGGATGGACTTTCATATAGATATCTTCGGCGCTTAGATGTTTATCGGATTTAGAAAGCACCTCCAGAATAGCCTCCCTGCCGGAAGTTATCCGATAGCCACAGCCTCTGAATTTTCCGTGCCACCATAGCGGCCCCGCACAATCTCTTCTTGGCATATTAATTTCCTTAGTTATTGAAAATGGTTACCATTACTAGTTTATCCTCTTACCGCTTTTTGTCAAGTGTTTTTTTTAATATAATTTATTTCCTCTTCTACCTATTGGGTCAAAGCCAAACAACTCCTCCAGCCGGTGAGGGATTTTCTCGGAAAGAATAGATAAACTTGCGGCGGCCAAAGCTAATTTTTCGGCAAAAAGAGCGCAACTTCTTTTATGCGGTACGGCAGGGTCTCCATTAAAAAAATAATTAACATTCAGGCAGGAACCTGTTGAACGGCAAAGGCTGAAGAGATCACAATCTTTCTGGCAATATTCAAACCGCTTATTTATCTTTTCGATAAACGCCTGAAACCTCTTATTATCAATACCGCAATCCACCTGCCCCAATTCAAATTCACGCACCCCTAAAAATGAAGTACAGGGATAAATCTTACCGTCAATACCTACTGCAATCTGTCCTTTGGCGGCAGGGCAGCCTCCGGAAACTTCCTGGTTATAATATAACCTTTGCATTAATTTAAAAAACCGGTTAAAGAACGTTTTACTGTAATTCAAATTTCCCGAAACAACATCATCGATATAGCGCAATGCCAATTTCTCGTATGTTTTGCATAGAAGCTTATAACTATCTTCCGTGCTGAAAAAACTTGCCTCCTGCCCGGGGAAGAACCTATGGCAGGCATCTTCACTTTCAAAAAGCTCAATCCGCTCAAACCCCAGGTTCCTTAAATTCTCATACAATTTTACCATATCCGGAAAAAATGGGGTTACCGTAGTACGGCCCACCAGCCTTTTCATGACTGCCCTAGGCATTCTTTTAAGGTTTGCTAAAATTATATCAAAACTGCCCCTTTGATTGATAAACGGGCGGTTATTATCATGGACAGCCCTGGGGCCATCGATGCTCACGGCAATTTGCACCCCCTTATTAATTAACTCCTCGGCTACATCCGGGCTTAAAAGGGTCCCATTCGTTGCCAAGAGGAAATGAAACTTTGTTTTCCATTTTGATTGGTTTTCTCGGCAATAATCAACCGTTGTCCTAAGTGTTCTAAGATTCAACAGGGGCTCACCGCCATAAAAATCCACTACTAAATTTTTTTCTTTTCCCCGCGCACCAACTAAGATATCTACCGCCTTTAAGGCAGTCCTAATTGACATAGATGCATCTTTAATATCTTCCTTAAATTCTCTGTTTTGTTTCTCCGAAAAGTGCCGATTGGAATATTGGCCATGATCATTCCAGCAATAAACACAACGAAGATTACAGCTTGACGTTAAATTGAGGGTTAGATCGGTGAGCCCGGCAGATGTGCTCTTATCGCTTTTAAATGATATCTTTTTGTCGGAAACGGGAAAAAAATTTATTATTTTTAGGGGGATATTTAACTTCTTTGCTAAAACTGCGGCTTCCTGTTTAGGAGGAAACGGAAAAGAGGATAGCTCTTTATTCCATTTTTTTAATAAATTATACATTTCCGGAGACAGATCGTAAAAATCCCCCGTAGATGTAGATATGCCGATATAGCGGCCTAATTTATGGAATAAAACAACTGGTGAAAGTCTTTTAATAATAATCTACTCCTAAAAAATACGGAGTCCCGCCTGATTGCTTGATACCTAATCTGGATTTTTGTAAAACGCAGATATTAAGAATGTTCCGGCTGGCGCAAAGATCCTTACCACAAAACCCTGCCTGATCGGCAGTAGCGCGAGAGCTTCTTCTTCGCTTTCGTAGTTTTATTTACTTTTTTTGCTTTTGCTTTCTTGTTTACCTTTTTTGATTTCATCTTGCGCCTCCATTTTGAGAATATATTGCCGGTAGTTCTGCCTCAAGCGCCCCTTTATGGAAAATAATTACCGCCAGCGACAGTATAAACTATTTGAAATTTTTGTCAAACTTTTTCATTTCTGAACTCTATTATTGTTGTTTCACCTGTTTTTTCAATTTACCGCTCAACTTCTTTAACCGGTCAGAACAATCATATTTTTCAAGTCTAACGTCTATAATAGTAGGGAAGGAATCATTTTTCCTTGCGGCCTCAAGGGCAGATATAAGTTCGTCTTCAGTAGAAACCGTGTACCCCTTTCCGCCGCCAATAACCTTAACGATATCCGCGTATTGCCAAGGCTGGATATCGTTAAAAGATCCGTTGAGCATAGGGCGAAACGTTCCATATCCGCCATTATCGAGAATAACTACGATCGGGCTAAGGCCATACCGGACACTGACGGAAAGCTCCATTCCCGACATTTGAAAGGCTCCGTCTCCGACAAGGACAAGCGGACGCCGATGCGCAGCAGCAAGTTGAACGCCTATTGACGCAGGGACTGAAAAACCTAATGAAGCATAATAAGCCGGAGAAAGGAATTCTGCCATCCCATGGACTCTTAGATCAAGCGAGCCAAAGAGCGAATCTCCCGGTTCTGCAATCACCGTAGTATTATCGTCTAAGAAAGTATTTAAACATGCAAAAAGACGATTTACGGTTATTTTGCTGCCTTTTTGATAAATAAATGGCGAAAGTTCATACTTTTTGGGTTGCCTGATTTTTTTCGGGGTTTTCGGTATCGCCGCAACCAAAGATTCAAGAAAATACTTCATGCCAACCTCCGGATAAGAATGATGCTTGACCGAAATTTTATCCGGCGCCATAACTATACTCTGCGCAATATCTATATGATGCGTAAATATCCCGGTGGCAAGATCGGTTACATACGGACCTACTGCTATAACGCAATCGGAATCTTCTACCGCCTCGCGAACATCCTCAGGACTCATCCCTCCCGCATAAACACCAATAAAATGCGGATGACTCTCTGATACTACTGATTTTCCCAGAACACCGGTCACAAACGGAAGCCCTGAGCGTTCGAGAAATTTTAAGAAAAGTGCCTGTAATCCAAAACGATTAATTTCAACCCCGGCTATTATTATCGGGCGTTTCGCTGCCGCAAGCATACCCAAAACTTCGCGCAGAGCCTCGTCAATAGCCGGCCGGTCTAAATCTGAAGATTCTCCCGAAACAGGCACCTGCGGCTCACATATATCCACATCTACCATATCTCTAGGCAGTTCTATATATCCAGGCCTCTTAATTTCTTTAATGACATCTATGACACGCTGGATTTCGGCAGCAGCGGTTTTGGCATCCCCCAATACTGCCTGCGCTACGGTCATTTCCCTGAATACATTAAGTTGCGTTTCAAAAGAACGGACCTTATGATGAAGAAGCGGATTATGCCTGCGTTCGGCCATTCCCGGAGCGCCGCTAATCACAAGTACAGGAGAGATCTCGGCAAAAGCCTGCGCTGTGCTATTCGCAAGCTTAAGCCCGCCGACACCATAGGTAACACATACAACCCCAAACCCTTTTACTCGTGCGTAGGCATCTGCAGCAAAACCAGCTCCCTCCTCATTACAGGTATTGATGACCTTAAGCGGACTTTTACAAAGCTGGGCGTAGAAATTTAATACGTAATCGCCCTGAATGCCAAATACGTGCTGCGTTCCTGTTGCGAGCACTTGCTTAATTAAATATTCGCCGATCTTCATAATATTCCTTATACGTACGCTAAAAAATAACGGCTTGTCGTTGACGCCAGGCGAACCCTACAAATCGTTGAAGCAAGCCTACTTATAAAAATTTATCGAAAACGGAGTATGGGCTGGCTTATCGCCCTGGATGAGCCGGTATTCCCATTTTTACATCGCGATAAAACTATCGACAAAAACCTGCGATAGATTAAACCTTCTGAAATATATAATTTCTCCATTTTTGCTCAAAAAGACTTTTATCCAAATACCCCTCTCTTATGAAGCACAAACCTGCCCTCTGAGTATTTATCACTAAACATTCTTTGTTGAAACAATGAACTTCTCTACGGATCTTTCTGCCACTAACTTCTAAAGTGCTCCACTTTTCATTAATGCCCCGGCCATCTTGAACTATTGCGAGAAAATATCCTTTTTCAGCTATTAAATCAGCCACATTGCGCAAAACTGTTTCCAATAGATTTTCGGTCACATGAATCAAAGATGCACAGGCAAAAACGGCATCAAACTTTCCAAGGCTATCATCCAATTTGAAAAAATTCATAGCTTCAAATCTGCATCGAGGACATCTCTCCTTTGCAACCTTGATGCATTCACCACTAAAATCAATACCGACCACTTTTGCCCCCAATGATTCCAATCGCATACTCTCGTGTCCAGGGCCACAGCCCAGATCTAATATACGTGGCTTGAACGGAAGAAGGCTGAAAAAATCTTTTATCGTTGGTAATAAAATGTCGTTTTTATACCATTCATCAGCGGTTTTCTCCGCCATCAAATCATAGAATAACTTTGTTTCGTCTTTCATTTAAATCCTAATAAAAAAACAATGATCTCGGATAATTTTAGCAAACACCTTCAATTTCAATCTAGGGTTCGCGTCCACAATTAGTGTGGACATTCTTTGCCACCCTCCTCGTCTGAAGGGTTCACCTAAAAACTGGCGGAGAGGCAGGGATTCGAACCCTGGGAACCTTGCGGCTCACATGTTCTCCAGACATGCCCGTTCGACCGCTCCGGCACCTCTCCCAAATTTAAAGCTATAATCAGAATTTTTCTTGTCGTAAAATACTAACGGAGAGTGGAGGATTTGAACCTCCGGTCGTCTTACGACGACAACGGTTTTCGAAACCGCCGCATTCAACCGCTCTGCCAACTCTCCAGTCTCTAAGCCCTTAAAACCCCCTCCTTTTGCAAGCAAGGATCCCAAACCAGGCTTTTATATTCATTGAGCATCCTATAGGTATTAAAATGCGCACCCGTAGCCACGCAATTAATCATCATATCAATCCATTGGGAAGAAAGATTAAACTCATCCTTAAAAGTTGAATAATATACTGTAGAGAGCTCCTCCAGCGTTTCATAAAGATCCTGGGCGTCGGCTTTTATGGAGCGGTCAAACTCGCTTCCGATCTTACCGCCGGCATAACGGTATCCGAAAACCCTTCCGATCCCCTTATCCTCCGCTTCCACCACCCAGCCGTCCGCTGTAGTCATCTGCACGACTCCATTCAGGATCGCTTTCATTCCGCTTGTCCCGGAGGCTTCAAAAGGAGGATAAGGATTATTCAGCCATAAGTCTACTCCCGAGGTAAGCAGCTTTCCTAAATAAATATCGTAATTTTCCAGGATTACGATCTTTAATATATCGTAATCCTTATCGGCCAGTTTATCAACTTTGTCCAGCATTTCATTGATAAAAGTAAAACCTAAATTATCGTTGGGATGGGCCTTCCCGGCCAGGATTATTTGCAAAGGCCCGGTTTTTCGGGCAATTTCCATAAGCCTGTCTATATCCTGGAGGATAAGACTTGGCCTTTTATAAGCGGCTATTCTGCGCGCCCAGCAGACAGTAAATACATCCTCTTTGAACTTCCACTTCTCGAGCAAAGAACAGAGCCTCTCCTTATTAGCTCTATGCGCCAGCCATATTTGTTTGCGAAAATCACTATTCTCCTTCAAATTCCCAGCCTGGACCAGCGACATAGGATCAGATTCAACATCGCCCAGGGGAGGGCTAAAACTTTTAAATAACTTCAGGTAATCTCCGGAAATCCAGGTATAGGGATGGACACCGTTGGTAACGTATTTTATCCTCTCCTTATATGAGGGAAACTGTAACTGCATGACTTCCTGGTGCCTTTTAGAGACCGCATTTATGGAAGAAGCTATATTCATGGAAAGAAGGGTTAAATTAATCAGCCCTGAATCTTCCCTCCCTAAACTCTGGATGAGCCTGAAATCTTCTTCCTGCAGGACCCCCTGCAGGTCATCCTGAGAAAAACGGTCATGCCCGGCCTGAACCGGAGTATGGCAGGTATAGCAAAACTGTTTCTTGAGCTCTTCCACCTGTTGATCGGTATAACCGCGCGCCTTCTCCATGAAAGCAAAGACCGCGTGTCCTTCGTTCAGATGAAAGATCTTAATCGGATAACCTAAGGCATTTATAGCGTTTACGCCGCCAAAACCCAAGACTACTCTTTGCATGAGCTTAATCCAGGAATTGTCGCTGCGGTACAGCTGTTCGGTAAGCGTTTTCAGATCTTCCCTGTTCTCGGGTATCTCCGCATCAAGTAAAATAAGCGGAAGCGCGTAATCACGCTTATAGCTATAGACATAATATTTCCAAAGCTTCAAATGTATCTCTTCGTTCTTAAGCCGGAGCGTTACGGTATTTTTAAGCGGAATCAGCCCGGGGTAGCTATAGGCATCCCAATGCGTCTTCTCCGGAACCTGCCCGTATTTAAACCAAAATTCCTGGCGAAAATATCCGGAATGCCACAAGATACCGATACCTACAGCCGGCAGCTTATAATCCGCCATTGTTTTGACGGTATCCCCCGCCAAAACCCCTAATCCGCCGCTGTATATAGGCAGGTCAATAAGACTGTTAATCTGTACGTCAAAAAAATAATCGGCTATACGGTAATTTGAAAAAACGGTATTCCGGGGGGTCTTATTCTCTACCCGAGAAGGGTTTTGCGATTGGAATGTATTATAAAAACTTGTAGCTAAGCCATACTCCATGGAGAAATAAGCAATAGATCCCTCTTTCTCTTCGCGCAGCCTCTTCTCCGCCTGGATCACCGGTTCAAGAGGAAACCCAAAATATTTACCGTTGCCTATATCTTGGGCGTAACGTTTATCAAAATCATCAACTTCAACCAGAGTAAGAAATTCTTTTAATGAAATATCTTCCATAATATGTATCTTCCTGATTCTTCCCGCAGGCGCCGCCTTCGGCCGCTCTACCAACTCTCCGGATTAATTTACGGTGGGGGTGGGATTCGAACTCACGGTCCCGTGAAGGACACCTGTTTTCAAGACAGGCCCATTCGACCACTCTGGCACCCCACCTAAGATTTAACTATAAAAAGCTGAGAAAAAATAGCCTTAAAGATTGAACCGGCTAGAGAATATGCCTCGTTGGAAAAACTAACGATGGAAAATTCCTTGAATAGGAAATTAAGGAATAACGCCATTAACCCGAGGCTGATAATGTACATAAAAGAAAACCCGAAAATATAATTGCTTTTAAGCAGGTCTCCTTTTTTAGAGCGGATAGATTGAGCCGCGAATACCAAATGCATGGCGATACTTAAACCAAAGAAGAACATCGCCCATTCCATCAACCATTTATCCTTGATAAAGACGCACAGGAAAAGGTAGAGAATAAATAAAACTATCGTGTAGACAGGCAAGAGATACGGCGCGAATCTAACCAGAGGTTGGAAAAAACTAAAAATTATCTCCACCAATCTGTGTCCCCGCTCGTAAATAACTGTCGGCTCCCAAATGAATAAATAGACCAAAACCAGGGTAACTACCCCAGCCCAGAAATAATTCTGCAGCACAACATCAATAGAAGAGATCTGGCCCAGGAAAGCTACCGAAGAGGAATAAACAAAAGGGAGTAGACATATACCCAGAACGAGTTTCAGGAGATCAAATATCTTATTGGAGATCCAGGCAGGCTTAGACCATCCGCCCCCCTTAGCTCCTCTCTCTTTCCAGACAGGTTTAATCTTCGGGTCAGAAAATTTATTAGGAAATTCTTTCTTTTCCATCCAAATACCCCCTTAAGGCTTTAGGTATTAAAATCGAACCGTCTTCCTGCTGGTAATTCTCTAAAATCGCTACCACCGTGCGCGCAAGCGCAACCCCCGAGCCATTCAAAGTATGCACAAAATCCACCCGCTTATCTTCCTGCTTCCTGAACCTTATATTTGCCCGGCGGGCCTGGAAACTTTCAAAATTGCTGCAGCTGGAAACCTCCAGCCATTTATCTAATCCCGGGGCATAAGCCTCCAGGTCATAGCATTTACTGGCGGAAAAACTTAAATCCTGCGTCGCCAGCAGCAATACCCGGTAAGGAATCTCTAAAAGCTGTAAAACCTCTTCGGCATCTTTAACCAGTTTTTCCAATTCAGCGTAAGAGTTTTCCGGCCGGACAAATTTAACCATTTCTACTTTGTCAAACTGGTGCACGCGGATTAAACCCCGGGTCTCTTTTCCGTAAGTCCCCGCCTCTCTCCGGAAACAGGCGGTATAGGCGGTATAATAAACTGGTAATTTGGCTTCTTCGAGGATTTCGTCGCGGAAAATATTAGTTACCGGGACTTCGGCAGTAGGAATCAAAAATAAATCATCGTCCTTTAGTTTATACATATCTTCTTCCAGCTTTGGCAACTGGCCCGTTCCAAGCATGGAGGACCGGTTGACCAAAAATGGCGGAAAAACTTCGGTGTAACCATGCTTAGCGGTATGTAAATCCAGCATAAAGTTAATCAAGGCGCGCTCTAATCTGGCTCCCCAGCCTTTATATAGTATAAAATTCGAGCCGGTAATCTTGGTCGCCCGGTTAAAATCAATGATATCCAGATTTTGGGCTAAATCAATATGTGCTTGTGGTTTAAAACCGAATTGCCGTTTCTCTCCCCAGCTGCGCACCACCGCGTTTTTGGCCGGCTCACCCACCGGGATAGATGAATGCGGAATATTGGGAATAGTCAAGATGATTATATCGAGCTGGCGATCAATCTCCTTTATTTCATTCTCCAGCTGGGAAATCTGGCCGGAAACATCCTTCATAGAGTTGATTTTCTCTTTAGCCTCTTTTTTTTGTTTAAGCAGGATGCTGATCTCGTCATTGGCTTTATTACGCTTAGCCCTTAGATCCTCCAGCTTGGTTAGAATTTCCCGGTGTCGGCTATCCAGCTGAATAAAAACATCTAAATCCAGCTTAAGCTTACGGTTTTTTAACGCCTGCTTTACCAATTGCGGGTTTTCTCTGATAAATTTAATATCCAGCATTTTCACCCCTTTATAACGCCTAACGGCCGCATCCTGCAGACGCGCTTGGCCAGTCCGGCATTATGCACGACGCTCACCACAGTATTAACATTTTTATAGGCCTCGGGCGCTTCTTCGGCAATCGTCGCCCTGCCCGAAGCTTTAACTATTATACCTTGAGATTCCAATTCTTTCAATAAAGTATCTAAGTTGATCGTGCGGGCTGAGGCAGTACGCGATTTTACGCGCCCGGCGCCATGACAGGCAGAATAGAAAGTTTCAGCCGCACCTGCGGTTCCCACCAGTAGATACGAATTTCTACCCATATCTCCGGGAATGATAACGGGTTGGCCTAATTGCTTATACTTTTGCGGCAAGGCCGGATGCCCCGGAGGGATTGCCCGTGTGGCTCCCTTTCTATGCACGCATAAAGTTTTCTCCTGGCCATCAACCATCTGTTTTTCGATTTTAGCGATATTATGCGCCACATCATAAATTAAAAACATCCCCAGCTTCTGCCAGGAAAGATGGAATATTCTTTCAAAGGTTTGCCGGGTAAGGTGCATTAAGCACTGCCGGTTGGCCCAGGCGTAGTTGGCCGCGCATTTCATCGCTCCTAAATAAGCCTTCCCTTCTGTGGAATTTACCGGAGCGCTGGCTAGCTGGCGGTCTGGGACATTAATATTATACTTGGCCAGGCAATGCATCAGGCTGCGCGTATAATCCTCGCATACCTGGTAGCCAAACCCGCGCGAGCCGGAATGGATCATCACGGTGATCTGGCCCAAATTAAGGTTCAACTCGTCACAAGCATCCCGGTCATAAAGCTGATCAATCATTTGAACCTCTAAGAAATGATTACCGCTGCCTAATGTCCCTGCTTGCGCCTTCCCCCTGGCGTAGGCGCGCTCAGATACCGCGGCGGGATCCGCCCCGGCAATAGCGCCCTGCTCCTCGGTGCAATCCAAATCATCCTGAGTGCCCAACCCTTTTTCTACCGCCCACCTGGCGCCTTTAATCAAAATCTCCTCTTCTTCTTTAGCGCTCACCCGGATATCGCCTTGAGCGCCGACACCCGAAGGAACATCCGAGAATAAAGCGTAGGTCAAATCCCTTAATTTATCCTTTACGTCTGCAAAGTACAAATTTGTTTTGAGCAGGCGCACGCCGCAGTTGATATCAAATCCGACTCCGCCCGGAGAAACAACTCCGCCATTTGCAATATCGGTAGCCGCCACGCCCCCGATAGGAAAACCATAGCCCCAGTGGATATCCGGCATAGCTAAAGATGCCTTGACGATCCCCGGAAGAAAAGCAACATTAGCCACCTGCTCCATAGCCTTATCCTGACGGATGTCCCTTAATAATTTCTCGTCGGCATAAATAACCCCGGGTACGCGCATCCCGGGCTTATAAGACCTGGGGATTTCCCAGCGAAAATCATCGATCTTCTTTAAATTGATCTCAGACATCCAGAATCACCTCGGCCAGCCAGCCGGTGGGCTTGCGTACGACTTTAAGCTGATGATAGGTGGCCGCCTTAATCTCAGTATTTACTTTATAATTATTTACAGCGCTACCCACGGTAAGTGCCTCCACGGAATTATCTTCCAGCTTGTTTATCTTAATATTATGGAAGATTAACCCCTTGGCCGCGGATAAGGAGAGTAATTCATTTAGCCAATCGACAAAAAGGCTTTCTAAATTATCCGAGTTTATTTTGATGTTTAGGCTAACGCGGGCTTTATTTTTGGTGAATTGTTTGCGGCTGGAAACCTGGAAGAGGGCGAGCCCGGCATTTTTAAACAGGTCTTTTAGATCTTTACCCTTTACCCGGATACCAATATCTGCGGTATGCTCAAAAACTTCGTAATTTCCCATGGAATAATTATACCTTAACTCCTTAGGCGATAGCAATAAAAAATCCCCTCACCTTTTTTTAAGTGAGGGGATTTTAGATGGTGGGCCATGTAGGAGTCGGACCTACGACCTTGACATTAAGAGTGTCCTGCTCTGCCAATTGAGCTAATGGCCCTAAAATTTAGGTTTTTCCCCGCGCGTTAGCGCAACCCTGTTTTATAAATTGACTTATATTTTAACTTAAAACCGGTGGCTTTGCAAGAAATAGAAACGATCTAAATCCGATATAATTTTATGCGCCTGGCAGGAGTTGAACCTGCAACGCCTAGCTCCGAAGGCTAGCGCTCTATCCAGTTGAGCTACAGGCGCGTTAAAAAAACTCCGCCTTTTCTCCTAAAATTTCCTTGATCTTCTTGAGCTTACCTTTGGCAACCGCCTGAATACCTGCCTCGGAGGTAGTGCGCGCCGGAGAATTCAACTGTATTCTATCCGGGTTTATTGCGTCAATAACATCTTTTAATTTACGGATATGCCTTATATCGTCATTAATGCCTTTGAGCAGCATTACCTCAAGCCAGATCTTGCCGCGGAATTCTCTCCTGAAAGCCTTAAGCCCCGCGATTATTTCTTCAATCTTTATACCGGTATACGGGCGGTCAATCCTGGCAAATAAATCCTGCGTCACCGCATCCAGGGAAGGAACAATTAAATCCGCCCCCCAAAGCTGCCGCCGCAGCCCTCCATCTGTCAGTAAGGAAGCATTGGTCAGGACCGCAATTTTGAGGTTAGTGAGTTTCTTGACTTCCATGATCAACTCACCGCATCCTGTATTTAAGGTAGGCTCGCCCGAACCGGAGAACGTAATATATTCCAGGCCTTGCGCTGTTTCCTTATTACTGCTCAACCAGGTTTTTAATTCGTCAACTATTGCGCTTACCCGAATATACTCTTTTCTCTCCGGGGTCAGGTTAGTGGTTTTGCCTAGTTGGCAATAAATACAATCAAAATCACAGGTCTTATAGGGGGTAAGGCTTACCCCTAAAGAAAACCCGAGCCTGCGCGATTTTACCGGACCGTAGAGATATTTCATACTTTAGAAAAAGTTAGGGCGCTACTTTAAATAGCGCCCTGAGGATTTCAAGCTTCTGAAAACACAATCTCCTATTTAACTTCAACAACGCAATTATGCGACCCGAAGGAATTGGCTATGTAGGATGTACAACGCGGGTCACTCATCCAAACGCCGTCCACGACAAATTTATATTCATGCCTGCCGGGCTTGAGATTAACCTTAACCATCCAGTTGCCTTTAGAGTCGCTTTTCGCGGGAAGCTTTTTTATATCCCATTTGTTGAAAGTACCGGCTAAGCTCACCTTTTTAGCCTGTGGAGCATAAAGCTTGAATTCAGTAAGTTTTGACCCAGTCAATCTAGCCATATTACCCTCCTCCTTGCCTGCCTAGGGCAGGCGGTTATCTTTATTATTTATACACCCAGACTAAAAACTGTCAAGTATTAATATAGTGCGGAACCTTAAACACTGACGATCGCCAGGCCTTTTTTATCGGCTAAATTTACCGCGGCTTGACGGTCTATAAAAAGTGTCTTACCCGCTTCCAGGGCCAGGCATTTTGCGCCTGCCTTAATCAGGATTTGAATGGTCTTTAAACCGATTACCGGAATGTCAAATCGCATATCCTGACTGGGCTTGGCTACTTTAATTACGGTTATGCCTGTGCGGGTAATCTTTCCGGCGCGCCGGATAAGGTTATCCGTGCCCTCCAGGGCCTCAACCGCGACAATCGCCTGGTCTTTGACTGCTACTGTCTGGCCGATATCCAGAGCCCCGACTGCCTTGGCCAGCTCAAAACCGAAATAGACATCCTCCCAAACCGCCGGGTCAGGCTGAACCTGCGTAAGCGTGCCTTTTTTAGGGAACAGGTCTTCCATAAAAGTAGCGGAGTTGAGCAATTCTAAACCGGCGTTCTCTAACTTTTGCGCGATTACTCCGAATAGCGTATCTGCTTTCTTATTTTTTATACTAGAAAGTATCTGCTGCAGCTCCTGGCTTCTTTTTACCTCTTTACTGAATAGCCGTACCGGGCTGACCTGGCCAGCCATAACTATTTTTTTTACTCCTTCAGCCTGAAATATCGCAATCAGGCGCTTGAATTCAGATAAATTCAACCAATAGACTTTATCCGCCAGCTTATTGATCCGGGGTGAGCTCTCTGCCTTTATCGCGACAGCGACCACGGAATAGCCTTTACGCCGGGCAGCTGCGCAGAACAAAAGAGGGAATTTCCGGTTTCCGGCAATTAAGCCTATTTTCTCCATGGTTATTTCCGGCAGGAACGCGCTATTCCGCGTTCTGTCTTTTTGATGAATTCTACAAGGTACGCGACTTCGGGGGTTAATTTAATTTCTTTGACTAATTTTTCCAAAGCATGTTTTACCGAGAGCCCGGAACTAAAAAGTATCCTGAAGGCATCGGAAAGCTTGCCGATGGATTCTTTGGAGACATTGTGCCGGCGCAGGCCTATAAGATTTAAACCGAATACTGCCGCAGGATGCCCGTCGCAGGTTGAATAGGGGGGTATATCCTGAACGACTTTGGAGCAGCCGCCGATAATAGAGAGCATACCGACCCGGACAAATTGATGGATCGCCACTAACCCGCCGATAACTGCCCGGTCCTCAATGGTAACGTGGCCGGCAAGGGTAGAGCCGTTCGCTAAAACGCAATTATTCCCCACCCGGCAATCATGCGCCACATGGGAATAGGCCATTATTAAATTTCCGTCCCCGACAACAGTCTTGGATCCTTCCTCTGTCCCGGGGTTAAGAGTGCAGTATTCGCGGATAATATTATTATCCCCGACTTCCAGATAAACCTTCTCTCCTTTATATTTTAAATCCTGCGGCTGGCTACCGATAACCGCCCCGGTAAATATCTCACAGTTCTTGCCGATGGTCGTATTGCCTTCAATAACACAGTGGCTGGCGATTTTAGTCCCGGAGCCGATAAGCGCCTCTCCGGAAATAACCGCATAAGGCCCGATTAAAACATGCTCACCAATTTTAGCGTTTTTAGCAACTATGGCTGTTTTGTGTACCGGCATGGTTATCCCTTAATTTTCTACTAAAGCGCAGACAAAATCCGCCTCCGCCACAACTTTTCCGTCCACTAAGGCCTTGCCGCGCACCTGGCCTATTTTAGATTTTACCTTTACTGTTTCAACCTCAAAAACCAGCTGGTCGCCTGGCACAACGGGCTTACGGAATTTCACGTTGTCGATTGACATAAAAAACGCCAGCTTTCCTTTATATTCTTCGGAAGCAAGCAGCATCACCGCGCCGACCTGGGCCATTGCCTCAACGATAATTACCCCGGGCATAACGGGCCGGCCGGGAAAATGACCCTTAAAAAAATAATCGTTGATCGTTACATTTTTTATACCGGTAGCGCGCTTGCCGTACTCAATCTTAGTAATCCTGTCCACAAACAAAAACGGCTCCCGGTGCGGTATAATTTTCATAATATCCGTCACTTCCAAAACGCTGCTTTCAGTTTTCATAGAATTTTTCTTCCTTTGTTCGGCTAGTTTCCTGACCAATTTCAGGTTTAGTGAATGCCCGCTCTTAAAGGCCTTGATGTGCGCCTTTAAGGGGACCCCCAGAAAAAATAAATCCCCCATTAAATCCAGAACCTTATGCCTGACAGCTTCATCGGAAAAACGCACCTTATTCTTAATTACCTGGCCGGTCTTATCCAAAACCAGGGTATTCTCATAATTTGCCCCCAAGCCTAACCCCTGGCGTTTTAATTCAGCGCTTTCGCTCTCCAGGCAGAAGGTCCGGGCAGGGGCTATTTCTTTCTGGAAGTTTCCCGGATTGAGCGCTAACTCTATAAATTCCTTTTCCGGCAGCGATTTAGCGTAATCAAGAGTATAAGAGATCTTAAAGTCTCCGGCCGGCTCGATAACAATGGAAGCGCCCCCCTCTTCTAGCTTAATGGGCTCTTTAATAGAAAACGTCTCCCGCTCTTTATCCAGCTCTCTTATGCCTGCTTGAATAATAAACTCCACAAAGTTTAAGCTGCTTCCGTCCAGGCCCGGCAATTCATTACTATCCACCTCCACATATAAATTATCCACTCCCAAGCCGGATAACGCCGCCATAAGGTGCTCGACGGTCTGCACGCATGCAGGGCCCTTTTCAATGGAGGTGCGCCGCGGCATCTTCTCCGCCGGAACCATATTTTCGACGCAGGCCTTAATCTGGGGAAAACCGGATAAATCCTTACGGACAAAAATAACCCCCGTCCCGCTCTTGGCGGGCCTTAAGGTAACGTTGGATTTATTTCCGGTATGTAAACCAACTCCGCTAAAACTTATTTCTTTAAGAATCGTCTTTTGTTTGCTCATCTTGCGTTTATCCTACATACTAAATACTATATACTTGTTACTTACCTTCTAACTTAGCTTTCAACTCTTCTATCTTCTTCTTAAGCTCTTTTACTGTATCGAATAATTTGGGCAGATTGTGCACGTAGGCGTGCGCTCTCTGGTTTTCCTGGAATGGGCGCGCCGGATACCCGGAAAACATGGCACCCGCAGGAATAGATTTGCTTACGCCTGACTGGGCGGTGACTATCGCGTTATCGCCGACGGTAATATGCCCGACTAACCCGGCCTGGCCAGCCAGGATGACATTGTTGCCGATCACAGTAGAACCGGATATACCGACCTGGGCTACAATCAGACAGTCTTGGCCAATCACCACATTATGGGCAATCTGGACAAGATTATCGATTTTTGTCCCCCGGCCGATAACTGTCTTATCAAAACGGGCCCGGTCAATAGTAACATTAGCGCCGATCTCAACATCATCGCCGATCTCAACTGTGCCGACCTGCGGTATTTTGTGGTGCTTCCCGCTGACTTCAATAAAACCGAACCCATCGGACCCGATAACCGTACCGCTGTGGATGATTACATTATTGCCGATTGCGACGCGTTCACGCACAGAAACATTAGAATAGATAAGTACGGAATTACCGACCTTAGTATCCTGGCCGATGAAGCACCCGGGATAGATTACTGTTTTATCGCCTACTTGGGCGTTATCTCCGATAACCACATAAGGCCCGATACCGACATCTTTGCCTAATTTAACATCTTTACCTAATACGACGCTGGGGTGTATACCCTTATAGTGTTTTATCTCAGCGGGAACGATAAGGGAAATAACCCTGGCAAAGGCTAATGAAGGATTTTCAGTACGGATTACGGCGCAAGAAGCAGGAGGCTCTGTATCTCTGGAAATTATTACTGCGGAGGCGGCAGTGGTAGCCAAAAGAGGGGCATATTTGGCATTAGCTAAAAAAGTAATGTCCCCGGCGCGCGCCTCTTTTATCCCGGATACCCCGGTAATTACGCTACTGCCGTCACCTATAACTTCACCCTGGATTAGTTGAGCAATCTCTTTTAGGGTTTTACGCATTATCTATTTCTGCTATCTTTTTTTATTCAATAAAGCTATAATTTCGTCCGTGATGTCCATGGACTTATTCTGATAAACCAAGACCCGGTCATTAAATACCATGGTATAACCTTCTTTCTCGGCATAGGTCTTCACTACCGCATCTATATCCTGGAGGATTTCCTTCATCCTCTCTTCCTGTTCTTTGCGCAGGTCTGTTTCTCTACGGGTAATAAAATCCTGGACCGCCTTGGCCTTATTTTCTAGATCGCCCTTCTTGGCCTCTCTGTCTCTATCGCTTAAAAGCTTAAATTTATCCCTAAAAGAATTCAGCTCTTTGAGCTTTTTGTCTCTTTCGGCGGTGTAGCTATTCTCTTTTTCAGTCAAGGACTTATCGTAATCTTTGGTTTTGGAATATTCATTAAAGGCGCGGCCTAAATTGATATAAGCAAACTTATCCGCTGCCTGGGCCAGGCCCGTCAAGATAAAAGAACTTAATAATGCCGCGCATAAAACCACAAACAACTTTTTCATTTTGCTTCCTCCTTTTATTTAACTCAGGGACGGTTCTATTGCTTTATGGCTATAAGAATAGAACCGTCCCTATTTTTAGAAACTATTGCTTACGCTGAAGTGGAACCTTCCGCTGGACTTAGAACTCTCGCCCGAAGCTTTATCCATAGGTATGCCGTAATCCAGCATCATCGGCCCGACCGGCGTGCGGATACGAAAGCCTAAGCCAAAACTGGATTTAAAACCTCCGCTGTTAGCTACGTTATTGGCATTCTTATTGGTACCGATATCACCCAGTTTTTCCCAGACATTACCCACGTCGTAAAATAGGGCTACTTTCAGAAAACTAAACACCGGATAAAGGTATTCTATATTTCCGACTAACATAGAACTACCTCCCAAGGGATCATTAGTGACAGGATCAACAGGACCAACTGCCCTTTCCTTATAACCTCTTATCGTATACGCGCCGCCGGCAAAAAACCTCTCATAGATAGGTATATGGTCGGCATCTCCGTCCCCGTAAGCCTGGGCCAGGCCTATCCTGCCTCTTATTTCCAGGGATGCGTTCCTGGGCAGCGGAAAATAATGGCTTGCCCGGCCGAAAAACTTCCAATAGTCTTTATCTCCTCCTAATGGCCCGCCAGCCAGCTGCATAGAGCCGGTAACCAGGTTGCCGCTATGCGTATCAAATATATTGTCCCGGTTGTCAAAAGCAAAACTGGGAGTTATGCTGCTGATAAGATTTTTCCCTGCTTCCTGCTGTAGGTAAGTAGCACCTTCGTCTATATTAGAAATTTCAATTGAATCCAGCCTATAGGTAAAATCTGTCCGGATATACTCGGATAGCTCTTTGCCCAGCCGTAAATCTCCGCCGGTGACTTTTTCGTCATAACCATAACCTACGTCACTATCTCTCTTATGGGTCTTGCGGTAAGCGTCAAAACCAAAAGATATGGGATAATCAAAAAGCCAGGGTTCAGTAAAACTCAAATCAAAACCCGTGCTGGTCGTACCGACTGAGGCGCGAATCCTTAAGTCTTGCCCGGCGCCGGTAAAATAAGGCCAATTCCTCCAGTCAAAATTCTTCTGCTCAACCTCTACAAATCCCACAAAATCATCAACCGTACTATAACCGCCGCCAAAACTGAATGAACCGGTCTTGGTCTCTTTTACGTCAACAATCAAATCCTTCTTATTCGGGCTGGGCGTCTCTTCAGTATCATAACTTATATCCTCAAAAAATCCCAGATTCTGCAGGCGCTCCTTGCTGCGCCTTAATTTTTCCCCGTCAAACTTGTCTCCGGGACGAATACGCATCTCCCTGCGGACAACTATATCCCGGGTCTTAATGTTACCGCGGATTTTGATCTTGTCCACATAGGTTATCTGGTTTTCAATAATACTATAGAGTATATCCACACGGCTGGTGGCGGTATTTAAAGACGTAGTATCTTGAACCTGCGCCGAGATATAGCCCTTATCAAAATAAAGGCCCTGGATGCTGGCCGCGTCGGCTCTCATAGCCTCTTCGCTGAAAACCTTCCCCGGGACGCAATACTGAAGGCGCTTAAGGATCTCTTTCTCTGAGACATCCTTGTTCCCCTGGATAACCACGTTACCGACTAAATACTTATTCCCTTCTGTTATTTTGATATAGATATACAATAAATAGGGCATTTTAACGTCGGGCTTCACCTCGTAATCAACTGCAACATCAATAAAACCGTTTCTGGTGTAAAAAGCCTTGATCCTCCCGGCATCCTCCTTAAGCACATCTTCCTTAAGCACGCCGGCGTTAAAAAACCAGGCGCGCTTAGTTTTAAGAAGCTTAAGTATCCGCGCCTGGGTGAACTCCTTATTACCGGTAATGATAATGTCCTTTATGCGCACCCTCTTGCCTTCTATTACATTAAAATTGATCTTAACCTTATTTGTTTCCGGATTTATATCCAGCTTATAATCAATACTGGCGGCATTATAACCCATCTTTTCATACATCTTCTCGAGTGTCCGTACATCCGCGGCCAGCCCCGGATAATCAAGATACTGTCCTTCCCGGGATTTTAGCTGTTCTTTAAGCTTCTCTTCCTTCATCGTGATGCGCAGTATTCCGGAAAATGTAATTTTTTCAATAATCGGCCGCTCGGTTACGGTAATAATAACCTTCAGCCCGTTTTTGTAGCTTTCGGAATCAATCTTTATATCGCTGAAGAAATTCAAAAGATAAAGCCTTTTTAAGTCATCGCTGATGACATTTTCCTGGTAGGGGCTGCCGACACGGGTTTTCATCTTGGAAATAATAGTATTGGTACTGATGGCTTTATTGCCCTTTATTTCAACGGCGGTAACTAACTGTAGCGGATGTTCTTTGACTGTCGGGGAAGAGGCGGTTTCTGCCTGCGGCTTGGGGGTATCTTGCGCAAACGAAACAAAAGGAAAAATTACGACGAAACAGGAAAGCCCGACTATGAATAATGTCTTACGCATTAGCGTTATTATATAGGAAGTGGCTGTTGAAAGCAACAAATTATTCCAATCTGGCAATATTTTCAAAACGGGTATACTCTTTTATGAAGGCAAGCTTTAAGGAACCTACCGGGCCGTTACGCTGCTTAGCTATAATCACTTCGGCGACACCCTGATTTTCAGAACTCTGGGTATAATATTCCTCCCTCAATAAAAGTACGACGACATCGGCATCCTGCTCAATAGCTCCGGATTCTCTCAAATCCGAAAGCTGCGGCCGGTGGTCGTTGCGCGATTCTACCGCGCGCGACAACTGGCTGATTGCTACTATCGGAACATGTAATTCCCTGGCCAGCGCTTTCAAAGAGCGCGAAATCTCGGAAATTTCCTGCTGACGGCTTTCGATGCCGCTGGAACCGCGCATCAACTGCATATAATCAAGGATAATCAACTTTATATCCTGCTGGGATTTAAGCCTGCGCGCCTTAGCCCGTAATTCCATTACGGAAATCCCCGGCGTATCGTCTATAAATATCGGTGCTTCGGAAAGTTTTCCTGCCGCCGCCGTCAGGCGCGGCCAATCTGAAGTAGCCAGGTACCCGGTACGTACCTTTTGCGCATCTACCCGCGCGTGCGAACAGAGCATCCTCTGGACAAGTTGTTCTTTAGACATCTCCAGGCTGAAGATCGCCGTAGGGACTTTTTCGATTATCCCGGCGTGCTCAATCATCCCTAAGGCAAAAGAACTCTTACCCATAGAAGGCCTGCCGGCAACGATGATTAAATCTGAATTCTGGAGTCCTGCGGTCTTAATATCAAAATCAATATAGCCGGTAGGTATGCCGGTAACATGCGCTTTTTTGCGGTAAAGGATATCTATGGTTTCAATACTATCCTTAACAATCTCTTTCAGGTGTATGTAGGACCCCTGATTTTTTCTTTCGCTTACCTCAAAAATAAATCTTTCGGCGCTATCCACTACCTCGGTAATATTTCCCTCACTTTCATAACAAAGCGAGATTATCTTGGTAGCGTTGTTGATCAGAGTCCTTAAAATACTCTTCTCTTTCACTATCGAGACATAGTGGCTGATATTAGCTGCGGTGGGGACAGAATTAGCCAGGGCAGTCAAAAAGCTCACCCCGCCGATAGCTTCCAGCAGGCCTTCTTTCTTTAAGGCATCGGTCAAGGTAATCAGGTCAACCGCCTTATTTACGGCGTAGAGATCGGATATAACCTGGAATATTTTCTGGTGGGAATCTTTATAGAAAAAATTCTTATCCAAAGTCTCCACGGCGGTGGCGATAGCTTCTTCGTCCAGGAGCATTGAGCCTAAAACTGCCATTTCAGCGTCTAAATTCTGCGGCGGGATTTTATCTAGCGTGATTTCGTTAGGCATCTTATTTCTTTACAATCCAGATCTTTAATTTCGCGGATAGGTCCGGGTGTAATTTTACGGGGACTTCATAAATCCCCAATGATTTTATCGGCTCACTGAGCATAATGCGGCTCTTATCCAAATCCAGGCCTTCTTCTTTAAGGGCGTTGGAGATATCCAGCGCCGTTATACTCCCGTATAAATTTTTTTCATCCTGAGCGATTGCCGGCATAGTCAAAGATAAAACATCCAGGCGCTCTTTGATAGCCATAGCTTCTTGTTTGTCTTTTTCTAACCCCTGAGCGACCTTTTGCCTTTCCTGTTCCAGTTTTTTGAGGTTAGCCGGGGTAACCGGTACGGCCAACCCCTTAGGTAAAAGAAGATTCCGGGCAAAGCCGTCTTTGACTTTCACCAGCGCGCCGGCCTTACCTAGTTTAACTACATCTTTGGTTAATATGACTTCCATAGGACCGCCTTTTTTAAATTGTGGCTTTAACGCACATAAGGCAAGAGCGAAATAAACCTGGCCTTGGTAATTGCCTCGGCAATAATCCGCTGGTGCTTGGCGCAGTTTCCGGATAAGCGGCTCGAGAGCATTTTACCTCTCTCGGTAATAAATGCCTCCAGCCTTTTGGTATCTTTATAATCCACCGATTTTGCCTTATCCACGCAGAGACGGCAGAATCTTTTTCTACCGATGGAATGTAAGCCTCGTTTTTTATCCCCGGGTTTGCCTCTGGAAAATGTCTTAGCCCTGGAGCCACTGCCGGTCTTAGTCTTAACTTTCATTTGCTTCGCCCTCGCTTTCGCCTAACCAAGTTGATTCTGTAGATGCTTCAGTTGACAATTCTTCCATTGCCGGTTCAGCCGCCTGAACGCTTTGGGCCTTAGCCGGGCTTGTACCCATGAATTGCACCCGTTCTGCCCGGACTTCAATAACGCTGCGTTTGGCCCCGGTATTATCCTCCCAGGAACGCGACTGCAGCCTCCCCTCAACAAAAAGGCTGCTGCCTTTATGCAGATACTGGTTGCAGGTCTCCGCCTGTTTATTCCAGACTACCGCGGTAATAAAACAAACCTCTTCCTTTAACTCCTGGTTTTTGTCGCGGTACCGGCGGTTAACCGCCATACGCAGGTTGGCTACTGCTGTCCCTTGCGGTGTATAACGTAATTCCGGATCCTTAGTTAAATTTCCCATCAATAATACTTTATTATAGCTAGCCATTGGTTCTCCTTATTCCAACTTGGTAATAAGTACCCTTAAAATATTCTCGTTTAAATTGTAGGCGTGGCGTATCTCTTTTATAGCCAGGGGAGCAAGCGAAAAACTGGAAAGATAATATACGCCTTCCAGATGTTTCTTGATCGGGAAAAATAATTTTCTTTTCTCCGCCCAAAGAGCGCTTTGCGCTATGACACCGTGGTGCTTAGTTACGATATCATCGATCTGTTGAAAAAGGTTTTTTCTCTCTTCTTCCGATAATTCCGGTTTAACGATAAACATTGCCTCATATTTATTCATACGGTAACTCCTTTTAGATTAACCCTGCGATTAAAAATATTCATGCTTTTCTCCGTGCCCGCGAGCGTCCAGGACCGGCAGCAATCTAACGCATTATTTATTATTGCGGGTAGCTGGGTATTTTCCTTTTTATTAAAATGCGCCAGTACATATTCGCTTGCTTCCAGGTCCCCTTTGGGCCTGCCTATGCCAATACGCATCCGGCAAAATTCACTGCTGCCCAAAAAATCTATTATAGATTGAATCCCCCGGTGCCCGGCGGATGAGCCATCTGGCTGAAGTTTAATCCTGCCGAATTCCAGATCTAAATCGTCGCAGATGACCAAAAGATCTTCCAAGCTTATTCTGTATCTTTTCAGCAGGAGCTTAACTGCCTCTCCTGATAAATTCATAAAGGTGAGCGGCACGGCCAAAACCGCCACCACCCCCCCGATCCTGGCCTTGGCACTTAATGCCAAGGCGCCTCTTTCTTTTTTAAGAGCTGTTTTTTGGACTTTGGCTAAAGAACGGATAACCTGAAAACCGATATTGTGTCTGGAATTCCGATAGAGTATGCCGGGATTACCCAGCCCTATGATCAGCTTCACTTCTTTTATTTGGTCTCTTTTTTCTCTTCCGGGGGTTCTTCCGCGCCTTCAGCCGGCGCTTCTTTCTTCTCTTTGATCACTTCCGGCTCTTGTGCTGCTTCGCCTTCTACGGCCTCAACCGGTACTTCTTCCTTCATCGGAGCAGCCACGCTTAAGATGATTGCGCCCGGATCATTGAGGATCTTTACGCCTTGCGGCAGAATAATATCTTTAACATGTATTGCTTCGCCCATTTTAAGCTGAGTAACATCTATTTCAATATCCTTGGGGATACTGGTAGGAAGACACTCTACTTCCAGTTCCCAAAGTATATGCTCCAATGAGCCGCCTTCCTGTTTTACTCCGATAGGTTCACCCTTAGCGGCCACGGGAATATTCACCTTAATGACCTTGGTCAAGGATATCTGATTAAAATCCACATGGATAATCTCTCCGTGGACCGGATCATGCTGGATCTCCTTAATCAGGCATGACCGCGATTTCTGCTTCTTGTGGCTTCGGCTATCGGGAGCCGAACCATTGTCCTCTGACTTATCATCTTTTATATTTAAATTAATCACTACGCCCTCGATCCGGTGCTGATGCACCAACTGCACGAGCTGACGGTGTGAAAGCTTAAGCGCCAAGGCCTCCTTGCCTTCGGCATAAACTACAGCTGGAATAAAACCCTTATCCTTCAAGGCCTTAACCTTACCCCGGCCGACTTCATTCCTTATTTCTGCATCCAAAAATAGTTCTTCCATTTTTTTACTCCACTTTTTTCTCCCTGCCTGAGCAGGTGAGGCTTTAGTCAAACAATGAACTGACTGATTCTTCGTTATGAATCCTTTTGATTGCCTCGCCCAGAAGATTCGCCACGCTTAAAACCCTGACTCTCGGGTGAGTTTTGTCCTTGTCCAGCGGGATACTGTCTGTTATCACCAGTTCTTTTAAATTCACGCATTTATCCAAACGCTCTATCGCCGGGCCCGATAAAACACCGTGGGCAATCGCCGCGTAGATATTTTTCGCGCCTGCTTTTTTAAGCGCCTCCACGCCTTCAAAGAGGGAACTGCCGGTAGCGATCAAGTCATCAACGATAATCGCGTTCTTGTCTTCAACCTCCCCTAAAATATGCATTGCCTCGGTCTTCTCCGGAGACTCCCGGCGCTTATCAATAATCGCCAGTGGCACGCCCATTCTCTTGGCGTAGGCCCGGGCCATTTTTATTCCTCCCACGTCGGGAGAAACCACTACCAGATCTTTGATTTTCTGATCAAAATAATCTATGAAGACGCCTATGGAAAAAAGATGGTCCACCGGTATATCAAAAAATCCCTGGATCTGCCCCGCGTGTAAATCCATAGTCAGGACTCTATTTGCTCCGGCGGTAGTTAAAAGGTTGGCTACCAGTTTTGCCGTGATCGGGACGCGCGGCTGGTCTTTCCTGTCCTGCCGGGCATAACCAAAATAAGGGACGACCGCGGTTATGCGCTGGGCGCTTGACCTTCTCATGGCGTCCATCATAATCAAGAGCTCCATAAGGTTCTCATTAGCCGGGGGGCAGGTCGGCTGGACCACAAAAACATCTTTACCGCGGATATTTTCATTTATCTTTACGCGGATCTCCCCTTCGCTGAATCTGGTTACCAGCGCCTCCGATAACTTGGCCTTAAGATATTTACAGATATCCTGCGCTAATTCAGGATGCGCATTGCCGCTAAATATCGCTAGCTTATCCATCTCTACCTCTTCTCCTTTAAGATTCTCGCCGGAACACCTACGGCTTTCTTGTTATCCGGAATATTTTTTATAATTACTGCGCCGGCTCCGGTCAGCGCGCCCCGGCCGACTTTAACCGGAGCAACCAGGATCGTATCCGAACCAATAAGCGCGTTATCTTTTATGACTGTGGTGTGTTTAGAGCGGCCGTCAAAATTCGCGGTGACCGTGCCTGCGCCGATATTGGCCCGGGCACCTACTACTGCGTCTCCGATATAAGAGAAATGTTTGATCAAGGTCTTTGCGCCGATAGCAGTACGGTTGATTTCGATAAAATTACCCAAGGTTACATCATCCGAGACTCTTGTGCCTTCCCTCAGGTGGGCAAACGGGCCGACAGAACAACGTTTTCCAATTTTAACATCCCTTTCTATAACTGTAAAGGGATAAATCACTGAATCCCGGCCTATTTTTGTGCCATAACTTATGAAAGTAGAACAAGTATCCATTAGAGTGACCCCGCTGCGCATTAATTTCTCATTAATGCGCTGCTGCATAATCAGATTGGCCCGGGCTAATTCCAGCCGCGAGTTTATGCCGATGGCCTCATGAATATTGTCGATCTTAACTCCATCAACCAGCTTACCCTGTTGATAAAGTATTTTTACGCTATCGGTAAGGTAATATTCTTTTTTACGGTTATCCGGCCGGACTTTTTTTAAAGCCGCTTCCAGGCTGGATTTATTAAAGCAAATAATACCGGTGTTAACTTCTTTGATCTCCTTTTCAAAATCATCCGCCTCTTTTTCTTCAACTATCGCGGATATGCTGGAATATTTATCACGCAGGATGCGGCCATACCCTTTTGGTTTATTCATCCGGGCAACCAGCAAAGTCGCGTCCAGCTTATTTTCGGCGTGGTACTTCAGGAGCTTATCGACGCTCTCTTTTTTCAGTAGCGGTATATCCCCGTAAAGCACTAAAACCGTACCTTTAAAACCCTTTAGCTTCAGTAAAGCATCCTTAACCGCGTCAGCTGTACCCAGAAGCCTTCTCTGCCTGACCGCGGTAATACCCGCAGGGATTTCTTTCCTGATAACTGCATATTGATGGCCTAAAACAATAACTGTCTTACCGGGTTTTAGAGAACGCGTAAGATCAAGCACATAAGCGAGCATAGGCCGGCCGCATATTTTATGCATGACCTTAGGAAGACTGGAATTCATCCGTTCGCCCTTACCCGCCGCTAAAATCACCACCGCAATATTTTTATGCATAGCTATTAAGCTGGGACGCATGGATTCGAACCATGATAGCGAGACCCAAATTCTCGTGTCCTACCATTGGACGACATCCCAAATCAGCGTTCAATCTAAGCAGCCCCTTTGGCTTTCTCCTGTCCGTAGGCATCTAAAATTGTTTTCTGCAGATATTCCCGAAAACTCTGAGTTATCGGATGGGCAATATCTTTATGTTCCAATTGAGCTGAAGAGTTATCCTCCCCTTCAGCCGGCTTAGAGCTTTGGGGAAATGCCGCAGCGCATTGATTACAATATTTACTGCGCATTTCGTTCTTAAAACCGCACTTGGGACAAGGCTGTTTTACTTTTCTTGAAGGCATGGCGATAAATAAGCCGTTTGTCCCTTCAATGACTTTTATATTCCTGACCACGAAGGCATTGTCAAAAGTTACCGTGGCATATGCCTTGAGCTTCTTGTCCGGTGAATCTCTTAAGGCTACCTTGGTCTCTGTGATCTCCATCTTGACCCTCCCTGACTGCCTACGGCAGTCCTGGCTGCCGGCCGACAGGCTAGCTGCTCTCGATTAAACTGTGCTTACTGCAAACGCACGCCAAGGGCCCCCCTCCTGTTTAAGCCTCCTGGCTAAGGTTATGGCTTTTTTTTCTGAAGCAACAGTAGCAAAAACCGCTCCGCCGCTTCCGGACATCAAAACATTCTTGAGCCCCAGGCGCTTGAGCTTTTCCTTGATTCGCCTGACTTGAGGATACAGTTTTAAAGTAACCGGTTCTAAGCTATTAAATAAGAGACCCGGCTCAAAAAGGGGATTCTTTTTGGCCAATTTTGAGATTATTATTTTAACATTGGAGGCAGGCTTTGTCAACCCAGAAAAGGCCTGTCCGGCCGGCCGGCAGGCCTGCCGGCCGGACAGGCAGGCCTGCCGGCCGGACAGGCAGGCATCCCATCTTTTATATATCCCGGGGGTAGATACATGTATTTTGGGCACAACCAGTATATGCCAGAGCTTAACCCTGTTTAGCTTTTTTAAAAGGCGTATTCTCTCTCCGCGGCCCTGGCCTTGAGCAAAAGGCGTATCATAAATAAAAAAAGGCACGTCGCTGCCCAATTGCGCGCCCAGCGCAGCCAGCCTGTTTTTGCCAAGGCCTAGCCCCCAGAGCTTATTTAAAGCTAATAATATACTTGCGGCATTGCTTGAGCCACCGCCTAAACCTGCACCGACGGGAATACGCTTGGTGACCTTAATATCTACGCCTTTTTTTACTCTGCCTGCATCCTGCAACAGTTTTGCCGCCTGCCAGCAGAGATTAGACTTACCCGGAGGAATACTTGGGTCAGAACAGTAAACCTTGATTAGATTATCCCGGCGGGTTTTTAGAATTATTTTATCGCGGAGGCTTATTCTTTCAAAAAGCGTATTGAGATTATGGTAATTATCGGCTCGCCTATTGATAATTTCAAGGGCTAGGTTGACTTTGGCAAAGGAATAAATGACCAATTTACTTACATTTAGAAAAACAGGTTAAGGCCGCTTTTTCAATATCGGCGCTCGTGAGATTATACTCTTTTAAAAGTTGGGCTGGTTCGCCGGATTGGCCGAATCTGTTCCTTATGCCTATACGCATTACCCTGGTGGGATTATTCTCCGCTACTATTTCATCAATACTGGAAGCCAGGCCTCCGATGATATTATGCTCTTCGCAGACGATTAACCCGCGGGTTTCCCGGGCAGCTTTGAGTATTACCTGTGTATCCAGCGGCCTTAAGCTAGGCATATTGATCAGGCGCGCCTTAATGCCCTGTTTAGCTAAATTACCGACGGCAACCAGGGCTTCGGCGACCATGATCCCGCAGGCAACTAGCGTAATATCGCTGCCTTCAGCCAATACCTGGGCCTTGCCTAATTCAAACTTTCCCTTATTCTCCAGGGTCGGCACTTTCGGCCTGCCTAACCTTATGTAAAACGGGCCAGTTGTGCTAAATGCGGCATTAATCGCCTCGGTAGTTTGCGGCCCGTCACAAGGCACCAGGATATTCATGTTCGGGATTACCCGCATCAAGGCAATATCTTCCAGGGCCTGATGGCTGGCGCCATCCGGGCCGACAGAGATACCGGCATGCGTGGCGACGATCTTAACATTAAGATTACCGTAACAAATGGAATTACGCACCTGGTCCCAGGCGCGGCCGGAAGCAAAAATCGCAAAAGTCGAAACAAAGACTGTCTTGCCGCAAGAAGCCAGGCCGGCTGCTGCCGCCATCATATTCTGTTCAGCCACTCCGAAATTAAAAAACCTTTCCGGGAATTCCCTGGCGAATAAACCGGTGCGCGTAGAACTGGATAGGTCCGCGTCCAAAACAACAATATCCTTGCTGATTTTCCCCAGTTCAACCAAAGCCTTGCCGTAACAATCGCGCTGGTAAAGTTGTTCAGCCATTTCTTTAAGCTAGCTCCTCCAAGGCCCTCTCTGTTTCCTCTTTTGTAGGGGCGCGGCCATGAAAATCTACCGTATTCTCCATAAAAGATACACCTTTACCTTTTACCGTCCGGGCGATAATGACCACCGGTTTGTCCTTAACTGACCTCGCCTGGTCGTAAGCATCAAGGATCTGCCGCATATTATGGCCGTCTATCTCAAGCGTATGCCAGCCAAAAGCTTTCCACTTATCGGCTATCGGCTCTAAGTTCATTACATCCCGGGTTGCTCCGTCAATCTGAAATCCGTTATAATCCAGGATCGCGCAGATATTAGCGCACTTATAATGGCTGCAGGCCATCGCCGCTTCCCAGATATTGCCTTCCTGCGTCTCTCCGTCGCCAAGCAGGACATAGATACGGTAATCTTTCTTATCTATTTTAGAAGCCAGGCTCATGCCTAAAGCAACCGATAAGCCTTGGCCGAGCGAACCCGAAGAAACCTCAATGCCCGGGGTGCGCCGGTCAGGATGCCCCTGGAGCAGAGAACCAAGCTGGCGTAGAGTCATAAGAGTTTCCTGGGGAAAATAACCCGATTCTGCTAAAACTGCGTACCAGAGCGGGCAACAGTGTCCTTTAGACATATGGAACCTGTCCCGGTCGGGCCATTTGGGGGTTTTGGGGTCGTGTTTTAAAACCGAAAAGAATAAAGCGGTGATTAAATCTGTCGCCGAGAGGCTTCCTCCGGGGTGGCCTGAACCAGCCTTAGCAATCATCTGAATGATCAGGCGCCTGATAAACCTGGCTTTTTCTTCTAATTCCTTAATCTGATTTTGTGCTGCCGGCATTTTTTTCTAAACCTTCTATTTTCTTTTTAACGCTCTCCTGCTTTGGGCTAAGCCCTAGTGACTTTTGCCAATTTAATTTTGCTTTAGCAATTTCCTTTAATTTAAAATACGCATCTCCCAAATGATCATAGATGACCGGGTCTTCCATCAAAGAGGCTGCCTTTTCCAGGAGTTTTTTTGCCTCCCTGGTCCTGCCTTTCTTAAAATACAACCAACCCAGGCTATCGATATAAGCGCCGTTATCCGGCTCCAGGCGTAGAGCTTTGCGGATCATTATTTCGGCCTGACGCAAGTTCCTATTCTGCTCGACAAACGCATAGCCTAAGAAATTCAGGGCCTCGGCATAATCCGGGTTTAGCTCCAGCGCCTTTTTTAATTCCTGTTCAAAAAGGCTTCCTTGTTTTAATTCCCAGTAAACATTACCCAGGTAAAAATGTGCCTCGGGGTCCTGGGGAGAAAGAGCCAAAATCAGGCGATAAATACCCTGCGCCTCGTTTAATTTATTCTGCTTTAAGTATAGAACACCCAGGCTCTTATATATATCTATATCCCGGGGGCTGATCTTAGAGGCCTTAAGCAGTGCGGTTTCATATTCGCTTACCGCTAAATCAACTTTATCCTGGGAAGAATATAGAATAGCTAATATTGCGTGCGGCTCTATGGAGTCAGGCGCCAACTTTTCAATTTCTTTCAGCTCTTCCACCGCCGCTGCGGGAGCATTCTGCTTAATCAGGCTGATTGCCAGATTAAGATGGATTAACGCCACCTTATCATCAGCCAAAAGAGCTTTTCTATATTCCTTGATTGCGTTGTCTAGGTCGCCTAAATCCGCGTAGACAACCCCCATAATATAGTGACTTAAAGAAGATGAAACTTTTTTATCCGAGGCAAAAACAACACTTCTTGCGGCCAGGATGACTATCCCCACCGCTAAGATAGAAAGAAATTTTTTAAGCACTGCCTTTTAACCCCAGGCCCTCTTCTTCAGATGGCGCAGGCGCCGGCGCATTTTTTTGCGTTTATGCGTCTTGATTTTCTGTCTTTTTCTTTTTTTACCACAAGGCATACACTCACTCCTTCGACTCGCTTCGCTCGCTCAGGATGCTTCGAATCGAAGTATTGAGCGCAGTCGAAGCACTTTTAATAGATTACCTTATTCAACGGATACTCAATTATTCCTTGAGC
>JBAZOC010000001.1:0-188550 GCA_041648915.1 Candidatus Omnitrophota bacterium | reverse complement strand
TATCATATTCAGCCAAAAGTCAAAGATTATATGATTGCCAGCCATTGCTCGGTAGAAGGCGGGCATAAAATAATCCTGGAATATCTGGGGTTAGAACCGCTCCTAGGCCTGAATTTAAGGCTCGGCGAAGGGACAGGCGCAGCTTTAGGCATCGGGTTAGCTGATGCAGCGCTAAAAATTTTAACCCAGATGTCTACTTTTAAAAGCGCGAATGTCTCGGAGAAGAAAAAATGAACAGTTTTTTATTAGCCGTCCAGTTCCTGACAATTATTCCGTTAAAAATAAAAGAGGTAACTGAGGAAAAACTGGCCAGGGCAACGCTATATTTTCCGCTGGTTAGCTTACTCATCGGCCTGGCCCTGGCGCAGATAAATTTAGTTTTATTGATCCTGAATTTTCCCTCTTTTACAATAAGCATAATTTTAATCGTCTTTTTGGCCGGCCTGACTGGCGGCCTGCACCTGGATGGCCTTTCCGACAGCGCCGATGCTTTTCTAAGCGGCCGCACCAGAGAAGAAATACTTAATATTATGCGCGACCCGCACAGCGGAGTAATGGGCGTTTTAAGTATTATCTGTATCCTTCTTTTAAAAATCGGCTTACTGGATTCTGTGCCCACGCCAGCCAAGGCAAGTGCGTTACTGCTGATGTGCGTTTTAAGCCGCTGGTCAGCGGTACTGGCGATGTTCTTGTTTCCTTATGCCAGGCAGGAAGGAAAGGCCGGAATTTTTATCCGGGGGATGAGCCTGAAAATTTTTCTTATTTCATCAATCTCGGCCTTTATATTTGCATTTATTATCTGGCAGGTTAAAGGATTAATTGCCTTAGCCATTGTAAGCGGCTGCGCTTATTTAGGCGCAAAGTTTACTAACCGGAAAATAGGCGGGATAACCGGAGATACGCTGGGAGCGACGATAGAATTAACGGAAGTAGTTACCCTGTTAACTTTTTGTATTTTATAAAAAGGAGCCGTATGGACGATCTAAAGGCAATATCATCGTGGAGCGGAGGAAAAGACAGTTGTTTTGCCTGTTATAAGGCAATGCAGCAGGGTTATGATATAAAATTGCTCTTAAATTTTGTCTCGCGGGAATCCAGGCGCGGGTGTTTCCACGGAATTGAAAGCAGGCTGCTTAAGTTTCAGGCGGGCTTAGCCGGAGTGCCCCTGGTACAGCGGGAAGTTAGCCCGGATATGCAGAAATACGAAACAGAATTCAAAACCGCGGTTACTGAGCTAAGGGGCAGCGATATCGGCTCAATGGTCTTTGGCGATATCTACCTCCTGGAGCACGAAAGCTGGATTGAGCGGGTCTGCGGGGATCTAAAAATTAAGGCCTTAGAGCCGCTCTGGAATAATTCTCCGGAAAACATTATTGCTGAGTTTTTAAAAGCAGGATTTAAAGCAATTATTGTCAGTTGCAAAGCAGATATAATGGGCCAGGAGTTTCTCGGCCGCTATATTGACCAAAACTTAGTTGAGGAATTAAAAAAAAGAGGCATTTGCCCCTGCGGGGAGAAAGGAGAATTTCATACTTTAGTGGTGGATGGGCCGATATTCAGCCGGCCGATTAAAATTTTAAAGGCTGAACCAATAATCAAGGAAAGTTTTTGGAAGCATTGGTTTTTAGATATTCAGGAATACGCATAAGCCCCTAAAATTTAACCATCCGGATAAATGGAGGAAGTCCTGGTGCAAGCCCAGGCGCTGTCCCGCAACGGTAAACACTTAGCAATATTTAAAGTGAGAGCCCGGACGATCATTTATCAGGGAAAGTACTTTCGGAAGAAGAGGAAAGGAACTGATAATGAAAAATGTTTACAGAAAATCGCTCATCCCCGCGTTACTGCTAATAATACTTCCAGGCATAACCCGCGCAGAAGATATTGATTTAGATAAAATCGTCGTTACTCCGTATGGATATGGAGAATATTTAAGTAAGACAGCGGCTAGCGTTACTGTAGTGACGCAAGGAAATATAGATAATTCAAACGCCCAGAATGTGATTGATGTACTTAGGCCGATTTCAGGAGTTGCAGTTAGAGACTACTATGGTAATGGTGCCCAGGCATCTGTGGATATCGCTGGTTTTGGAGAGCAGGCAGCGCTTAACGTTTTGGTCTTAGTTGATGGAAGACGTGTTAACGACATTGATTTAAGTGGAGTTGACTGGAGTCAAATTCCTTTGGATCGAGTGGAACGGATTGAGGTTATACGCGGAGGTTTGGGGGGTGTGCTATATGGGGATAACGCCTCTAGCGGAGTAGTTAATATTATTACCAAGAAAGGGTCGGGTAACCCGAAGGTGAATTTAGGTATAGAGTATGGAAGTTATGATATGAATAAGCAAAGATTATCTCTAGATGGGGGGATCAATGATAAATTTTCCTATTGGTTAAGCGGTGAACGCGACTCTACTAATGGTTATCGTAATAATAGCTTTAGCAAAGCCAACAATTTCGCTTCTAAACTTGATTATCGTTTTAGCGAAGTGTTATCCGCTAATTTTAGTTCAGGATTTAATGCTTCAACTTATGGTTTGCCCGGTGCCCTGTTTCAAAATGACATAGATCAACATAGTAGGAGATATGCTAAATATAGCGATGACCACGCTAATAAAAAAGACTATTATTTCTTAATGGGACCTAAGATCGAGTTATTAGATTTGGGGACTTTTGACATCAACTTTAGTTTTCGTCACAAAAATAACGATTCATATTATTTAACCTCTTATTCATCATATCCAACTTATGGGGGGTCACAGAAGGATATAATTAAGACCTTCGGCATAACGCCTAAATATACGCTGAGAAGTAGTATTTTAAATCACGATAATAAGTTTATTGCCGGGCTTGATTATTTCCGGACCGACTATAATTCAACCAGCTATGCCTTGTCAGATAATAGTTTAGTAAATTCTACGGGTATCAGAAAGAGTTCTTTCGGTAGCTATGTGCAGGATGAATTTTCTATCCTTAAACAACTAGCTTTAGTAGGTGGTTATCGTTATGAATCGGTGCGTTACGCATTCAATTATCATGATGATCTAGGATCTAGTCCCGACCAAGACACAAAGTTGCGTTCAAATCAATGGTCTTTTAATACTGGTCTTGTATATACCTACCAGGATGATTCCAGTGTTTTTTTAAATGCGGGAAGAAGCTACCGTTTTCCTGAAATTGATGAATTTAACTACTTTGACAGCAATTATGAAAGACAACTTAATACAGATTTGAAACCGCAATCAGCGATAACTTATGAGACAGGTATACGACACAAATTTTCTGATCGACTCAAGGGCTGTCTTTCTCTATTCAGAATGAATGTAAAGAATGAGCTTTATTTTAATGCGACTGGAGGAGCAACCGGCTTTGGCCAAAATGAAAATTATGATAAAACTGTCCACGAGGGTATTGAGTCTTCCCTAGACGTGAAGCTGAATGATCTCGTCAGTTTATTTGGAAACTATACTTTTACCAATACTTATTTTGACGGCGGTATATACGATAAGAATAAAATACCGTTGGTGCCGCAACATAAAGGAAGTATCGGGTTCAGGTTATTTTTTACTAAAAATATAACGCTTAACGTAATAGGTACTTATGTGGGAGAAAAATATGCCCTCAATGACCAGGCTAATGCTTACTCCCAGCTTAACGGATACATGACTATGGACACAAATCTATCGTGGCGCTATAAGGACTTAACAGTTGCTTTTGCAGTTAACAATTTATTAGATAAACAATACTCCGAATATGCCGGAGTGCAGGTTTCTGATGGCGAAAAATTTTATTATCCTAGCCCAGAGAGGAATTTTAGCTTGAAAATAGATTACATTTTTTAACCTTGCCAAGTAAAAATACTTATGTTAATGTAACTTTATGCTCGTTAACCGCACGCTTAAACTGGCCCTTTTGGTTTCTTTTGCGCTTCACACAACTATAATGTTCCAAAATCCGGGGTATATATTTTTCCCTCCTACGGGAAAAAGCCAGAAGATAGAAGTAAATTACATTAAACCGCTCAAGGCAATAAAACCGGGAGCCCAAAAACCCGGCCTCAGCCGGAATGAACCGTTCCTGAAATTACCGGCAAAAATTAGTCTGGATAAAAGGATTCCCCCGCCGTTTGTAAACAGGGAGGAGGCCTCTAAAACCGCTCAGCAGGCAATGCGTAAAGAGTTTATCTTTGACAAACCCGCCGGGCTGCTTAAACCGGATACCATCGCGATTACAAAAAAGATCACCCTGCCGGCGGTAGCTTTGGAAAAAATCGCTAATCCTTCTTATATAAGCTACTACCAGGTTGTGCGTGAAAAGATCCGCCGGTCCGCCTACCAGAATTATAACCGCAACGAAACAGGGGAAGTATATATTAGTTTTATTATTTCAGATGCAGGATATCTCAAAGGCGTGCGCTTAGTAGAGGAGAAGTCGCAGGCAACGCCTTACCTGAAAAATATTGCTTTAGCCAGTGTAAAAAACGCCTCACCTTTTCCGCGTTTCCCCAAAGAATTAGACTATTCCCAGCTCTCCTTTAACGTAGTCATCTCCTTTGAAGTAGAATAAACGATAACCCTATAAAATACTTGATTTTATGGCTATTTAAAGATATAATTAAACTTCTATAAATGTAACTTTTAAGGAAAGGTAAACCATGGCAAAGAAAAATGTCTTTAAGCGTTCACCGTTTGGCTGGATTCTGGCGATAATCATATTTTTTATCCTGATAAATTCCTTTAATATCCCGATGAGCGGGATGCCTAAGGAGGTATCTTACGGGGCGTTTTTTACTATCCTGAAGAATAACCCGGAGAAGATCAAAACCGTAACCAAGGTGGAAAACCTCCTCCAGGGTGAATTCACGGATAATTCCAAGTTCCTGGTCAATATTCCGGATAATGATACAGAGCTGCTCAGCCTTATGCGCCAAAACGTCAAATCTTTTGACGTCAAGCCTCCGCGTACATTCTGGACATCTTTAATTTTTAACCTGGGCCCCATATTTCTTTTAATATTTTTCTGGTGGATGATGGCTGCCCGCGGAGAACAATTAGGCAACAAGATCATGACTTTTGGTAAAGTCGCCCCTAAAGTCCATGCCGGAGCGGAGAAGGTTACTTTTAATGATGTTGCGGGCGTAGATGAAGCCAAGGAAGAACTTAAAGAAGTAATTGAATTCTTAAAAGACCCCAAGAGGTTCCAGAAACTGGGCGGAAAAATCCCTAAAGGTGTTTTGCTCGTCGGGCCGCCGGGTTGCGGAAAGACCCTGATCGCTAAAGCCGTAGCCGGCGAAGCGGGAGTCCCGTTTTTTTCTATCAGCGGTTCGGATTTTGTGGAGATGTTTGTAGGCGTAGGCGCAAGCCGCGTACGGGACTTATTCGAACAGGGCAGGCGCGCTTCCAAAACTACCGGCAATAAGGGCGCGATTATTTTTATTGATGAAATAGATGCGGTCGGGCGCTTGCGTTTTTCCGGTATCGGCGGAGGCCACGATGAACGCGAACAGACATTAAACGCGCTCCTGGTGGAAATGGACGGGTTTAATGCCATGCAGGGGCTCATTCTTATCGCGGCGACCAACCGGCCGGATACCCTCGACCCGGCATTAATGCGGCCGGGAAGGTTTGACCGCAATATTATCGTGAATTTACCGGATATTAAAGGACGGGAAGAGATACTCAAAGTGCACACGCGTAAGATTAAGCTTGCCCCGAATGTTGATTTAAACGCAATCGCTGCGCAAAGCCCGGGGTTTTCCGGAGCGGACCTGGCTAACCTCTGTAATGAAGCAGCGCTGCTGGCCGCCCGGAACGCAAAAGAGGCGGTTGAGGAAATTGATTTTGATAAGTCCGTAGAGCGGGTTTTGATGGGCCCGGAAAAGAAGAGCCACATTATGTCTAAAAAAGAAAAAGAGATTACCTCGCTTCATGAATCCGGGCATGCGTTGCTATCTTTACTCTTACCGGAAGTCAACCCGTTAAAGAAAGTTTCGGTTATCCCGCGCGGGTTAGCCGGAGGTTACACCTTTACCCCGCCCTTAGAAGACAGGCATTATTGGACAAAAAAAGAATTGATCTCCGAGATTGCCATGATGCTGGGAGGCCGCGCTTCCGAAGAGCTGAATTTAAAAGAAGTAACCACTGGCGCTCAGAATGACCTGGAAATGGCTACCGGAATGGCCCGGCGCATGGTTACGCAATTCGGCATGTCGGAAAAATTGGGGCATCTAACTCTGGGCCGCCGGGAAGGCCTGGTTTTCTTGGGCAAGGATATTATGGAAGAAAAAAATTACAGTGAAGAGACTGCCCGTTTAATTGATGAAGAAGTAAGGCGGATTATTGAAGAGGCTTATTTAAAAGCAAAGAACCTGTTGGAGCAAAATTTAGATAAATTAAAAATCCTCTCTAACGCCCTCCTGGAGAAAGAAGTCTTAAGCGGAGCAGAAGTCAAGAAATTGCTGGGAATAGAAAAAAATGACCTTGCCTAAGCTAAAGGGTATGCATATTTTAAGCGTGACAAAGGAAAAAGATTTAAAGCAGGTTATGCGGGATATCCAGGTTGACCCCTATGGCATCAAGGTTATGCTGCCTAAAGCTCAAGGGTATATCTTAAAAATCAATGCCTTAAGCAATATTTCCGCCAATATCCTCAAACAGGAGATGCTTTCCTTGGGGGGTGATGTGGCGGTTAGCCGCAATGCCTTAACCGGTAAAGCCCAAAAAACAGATTGCTTAATTATGGGTAACCTTGCTCAACTGGGTGGCTTGAGCAACAAATTACATAAGCAGCCATTTGGCCTGGATAATCTGGCGAGAGATTTAAGCCTGGCTTTAAAGAATTACCGGCGGGAAAAATTTTCCCTGGACCTGGGCAGGCATCGGCTTTACCTGGGAGCGCGTTCGCATATAATGGGTATTGTCAATGTTACTCCGGATTCGTTCAGCGGGGATGGGCTTAGCGATAAATGCAGGGCGGTTGAATATGCGGAGAAGTTAGTCAAAGACGGTGCGGATATCCTGGACGTAGGAGGCGAATCTTCCCGGCCAGGCGCAAAACCGGTTTCGCTCAAAACCGAACTCTCAAGGACCATACCCGTAATTAAAGCCCTGGTCAGAAAAATCAAGGTGCCTGTCTCCATAGATACCTGCAAAGCAGAAGTTGCCCGCCAGGCTTTGGATAACGGCGCGAGTTTAGTTAATGACATCAGCGGATTAAAAAATATAAAAATAGCCAAAATTACCAGCCGTTATAAGGCGGGGGTGGTGATTATGCATATGCGGGGCAATCCGCGTTCAATGCAAAAAAACCCGCAATACCTGTCTTTAATCGATGAAATTATTGCCTACTTAGCCGAGGCTATAGAGAGAGGCGTGGCCGCCGGAATAGCTAAAGAAAAAATTATCATTGATCCGGGTATTGGCTTTGGTAAAACCCTGGAGCATAATCTGGAAATACTCAAGCGATTCAGAGAGTTTAAGGTGTTTGGCCTGCCAATCCTCTGCGGGACCTCGCGCAAGGCATTTATCGGTAAAATACTGGATCTTCCACCGGAGAAGAGGATCTTTGGTACGCTGGCCTCTTGCGTTGTAGCCTGCGCGAACGGAGCGGATATTGTCAGAGTCCACGATGTTAAGGCGGTAAAACAGGCCTTGTTAATCAAAGACAGGATAGGGGAATGAATTTAACCGATATTTTTTTCCATTGGAAAGTAATCATTGAAATACTGATTCTATGGTTTGTACTTTACCAGGTAATGCTTTTTTTTGAAGGCACGCGCGCCATCCAGGTTGTGCGCGGAATAGCGCTTATCCTGGTCGCCTTTTTCTTTTTTCAAAAGCTGGGGCTAGAGAGGCTAGACTGGCTATTCCGGAACTTTTTCGCTACTTCGGTTATTGCCCTGTTAATTATCTTTCACCCCGAGATAAGACAGGGCCTGGCGCGGCTGGGCCAGCGTAATATCTTTGTAAGCACTATGGATGAAGAGGAATTGGACCAGATGCTTAAAGAAATATGTAAGGCCGTAGAGAGCCTCTCCGGTTATAAAATCGGGGCCTTAATTGCCGTAGAGATGAATGATTCGCTCTCGGGGTACGTAGAAAGCGGCGTGCTTATTGATTCCAAGGTTTCTTCGGAATTAATTCAGGCAGTATTTACCCCCAATAATCCGCTGCATGACGGGGGATTGATCATCCAGCACGGCAGGATTACCAGCGCCGGCGCACTTTTCCCGCTGGTGCAAAGGTTGGATATTGACCGTATATTCGGAACGCGCCACCGGGCCGCTTTGGGCCTGAGCGAAGAGACTGACGCGCTTATCATTGTTGTCTCCGAGGAAAGACAGGATGTCTCCCTGGTTTACCGGGGAAAATTACATTCTAACTTAAACCACGAAAATTTATTCCTGCAGGCTAAGGAAATAATCAAAGCGAGGAAATAAAATGGCCAAGAAAAATCCGGATATTTTTTACAGGATCCTGCATATATTCACCTATCACCCCTGGCTTAAGCTTATCTCTTTAATCCTGGCGGTAGTTGTCTGGCTTTATATAAAAGAAGAGATGTTTATCGCGCAATAAAATTATGCGTTTAGGCGTAAATATAGACCATATTGCTACTTTAAGGCAGGCCCGGGGAGGCTTAGAGCCTGAGCCGGTTTTTGGCGCATTAATAGTAGAGGCCAGCGGAGCAGATGCGGTTGTCGCGCACTTAAGGGAAGACCAGAGGCACATTAAAGAAAAGGATATTTTCTTGCTGAAAGAAGTAGTCCATACGCGGTTCAATCTGGAAATGTCCATTGCCCCCGAGATTATAAAAATTGCCTCCAAGGTTAAACCTGATCAGGCGACTTTAGTGCCTGAAAGAAGGCAGGAGCTGACTACGGAAGGCGGCTTAAATGTTGCGCAAAATCAGAAAAAAATAGGGCAAGCCGTGAAAAAATTAGCAGCGTCGGGTATTGAAGTGAGCTTATTTATTGACCCCGAGAAAGATCAAATTCGCGCGGCTAAAAAAACCGGAGCCAGGTTCATTGAACTGCATACCGGCGCTTATGCTAACGCCCGGACTAAGTCCGAAGAGAATAAACGCGTTACGGAGTTGAAGTCAGCGCTTGTTTTTGCCAGGGAGATTGGCCTCAGGGTCTTTGCCGGGCATGGCCTAAACTATAACAATGTCAGCCGGATAGCTGCGCTAAAAGAGATCGAAGAATTGAATATCGGCCATGCGATAATTTCCCGCGCGGTATTCTCAGGGCTTGGCCGGGCAGTAGGAGAAATGAAGGATTTAATTAAATAAAATGATCCTGGGCACGGGCGTGGATATAACCGAAGTAAGCCGTATAAAAAAAGCAGCTGAGAAATGGGGCGAGGCCTTTTTAAAACGCGTATTTACCAATAAAGAGCTGGCTAATGCCAAGCTGCGGCCAAGCTTATACCAGCATCTTGCCGGGAGGTTCGCCGCTAAAGAAGCGGTATTTAAAGCCCTGGGCGAGGCGGATTTAAACTGGAAGGATATTGAAATATTAAACGACCGGGAAGGCAAGCCCTGCTGTAAATTTTTGAACGCAAAAGGTAAAAGAAAAGATGTGACCGTTTCTATCTCCCATGTAAAAAATTATGCGGTTGCCAACGCGATTATTATCAAGAAAAATTAACAGCAATAAAAATGATTTCGGGCATATTTTTATTTTGGCCGGCTCCCGGCCTTATTCAGGAGCAGCTCTCCTTTGCGCGGCAGGAGCTATGCGTTCGGGGGCAGGCCTGGTGACCCTGGGAATCCCCGAGGGCTTAAATACTGCTTTCATTAAAATAAAACCTAAAGAAGTTATGCTACTGCCCTTGCCGGAGACAACCGCTGGTTCTTTGAGCAGTAGGGCTTATAATAAGATAAAAAATTTTAGCCGGAAAATTGATGTGCTGGTTATTGGCCCGGGGTTAAGCAGGGATAGTTCCACGCAAAGCTTAGCGCGTAAGATAATCCGTAAGCTAACCCGGCCGATGGTCATTGACGCCGATGCTTTAAACGCCCTGGCCGGGCATTTGCGCTATTTGAAAGACGGCATGGTCATCACTCCGCATCCGGGAGAAATGGCCCGTCTTTTAGGGACCAACGCAACCAGGGTGCAACGCAACAGGAAAACAATTACCGTAAATTTCTCCCGGCGCTATAAAGTAGTCCTGGTTTTAAAAGGGCATAATACGCTAGTAGGCGATAAAAAAGGTAATTTGTATGTTAACCCGACCGGTAATCCCGGAATGGCTACTGCCGGCAGCGGGGATGTTTTGACCGGTATGATTGCCGCATTCCTGGCCCAAGGACTGGATAGTTTTAAGGCTGCTAAATATGCGGTATATTTGCACGGTTTAGCCGGTGACCTAGCCGCGAGGGAAAAAACGCAAATTTCCTTGATTGCTTCGGATATTATTGATAAAATCCCAGAGGCAATAAAGAAGTGTAGCTAATGCTGGCGTAGCTCAGTTGGTAGAGCTCCTCACTTGTAATGAGGAGGTCGCCCGTTCAATTCGGGTCGCCAGCTTTTTTAAAAAATGTATAGTAAACTAACTAGCAATAGGATTAAAAACCTTTATCGGGATAAGCAATTTAGCGTAGGCCAGACGGCTAAAAAACTAGGAGTACCTTTCTGGTCTCTATATTATTTTATGAATAAAAATAGCATTTCCCGAAGGTCTCCTTTTGAAGTTAACTATTTAATAAATAGAAATAAACCTCAATTTAAAATTAATAATGATCTTAACGAAAAATACCGAGGGCTAAAAATTGCTGGAATTATGCTTTATTGGAGGGTTACGGGTATGCCGATAAATCAGTTTACTAAACCGTATGTAAGAGAGGGGAGTCCGAATTTAAGTGAAAGAAAATTACCTTATGGGTTAGTACACCTAAGATACAATGATAAAAGATTATTAGAAACAATAAGTACTTGGATTGAAGATTACAGAAAAGTTATTTTAATACGGGTAGGTACCCAAGTGGCCAAAGGGGGCAGACTGTGTAATCGCAGCGTCATGCCGAAAGGCGTGATGGAAAAGTAGGTGAATTCAGGGAAGCCCCGGCTTGCCGGGGTAATCCTGAGCCAAGCCCGCCAATATTTTGCGGCGGGAAGGTGCAGAGACTAAGCGCCTACCACCTAAAGCCAAAAGCTAAGGTGATGAGATAGTCCAAGCCTTGAGGTAACTCGAGGGCACTTGAAATCTGCTGCACTTGTGCTTCAGAGGTTCGAATCCTCTCCTGCCCACCATTTTAATCGCAATAGGTATCGCAGTACCCGGCGCTAAGAGGAATTGCGCCGGTACGCAATAGGTATCGCAGTACCCGGCGCTAAGAGGAATTGCGCCGGTACGCAATAGGTATTGCGGGAGTAGTTCAGTGGTAGAACAATAGCCTTCCAAGCTATATATGGGGGTTCGATTCCCCTCTCCCGCTCCAAAAAAAGAAAGGACAGCGAGAAGATCCATATGAGCGAAGAATTATTAAAACCGGTTTTTGTGGACGCTTTTGACCTGGATGATGCCTGGTTCCAATGCCTCTCCGAAATACTTGAACACGGGCATGTTTACACCATAACCCGAGGCAGCTATGAAGGCCAAAAACGCCTGGAATTTGATTTTGCGGCTGTACGGGTAAAAAAACCCGGGCACCAGATCATCCCGATCATCCCGGAAGGAATGTCTATCCCGGCGCCTACGGATATGGATTACATCCAGGGATATTTAAGCTACCTGCTTACCGGAGCTAAGACCGAAACCGAAGATTATACCTATGGCGAAAGGCTGGTTGATCCCAAGGTCAGGCTTAAACAAAATATAGACGGTAAAGATATGGCCCGGGAACTGCCGCTTGAGGTTAACCAGATAGAAGAGGTAATCAAACTTTACAAAGAGAAAGGGTTCGGGACAAATCAGGCGGTAATGGAGATCGGTATGCCTTCAGATATAAAATTAATTGACCCGCCCTGCCTTAGGCTTATTGATACCAGGGTGCGTTACGGTAAGCTGCATTTTATTTTATATTTTCGCTCCTGGGATTTATGGGGAGGCTTTCCTTCCAATCTCGGAGGCTTGCAGTTAGTTAAGCAATATATGGCCGAAGAAATAGGCGTAGATGACGGCGAGATCGTCGCCGTGAGTAAAGGCTTGCATCTTTATGATTATGCCTGGGATTTAGCTAAACTAAGGACCAATAAACTTAATCTGGCAATAAAATAATATGGAAAATATACCCCCGCCCGAAGAACGCAGGGAATCCAGCAGGTTTGATTACGCTACACCTTTGGCTTATAAGGTATGCAAAAAAGAAACGCTAAGCAAATTACTTACCGGCTACACTTCTAATATTAGTACCGCGGGGCTTCTGTGCAATGTCCGGGAAACAGTCAGCCCTGAAGATGTGCTTTGGCTTTCTTTTGACCGGGGAGTATTAAACGTATGCGCAGAACTGGAAAAGAGGGTTTTTATCTATCAAAACGGCATCATCGGCAAAGTGGTCCGGGTGGAGGCAAAAGGTTATGATAATTATGATGTAGGGATAAAATTCCTTACCCGCGAAGAGCAAAATTTTGTTAAACAGTACCTAGGAGAAGATGAAAAATAAACCGGCTATAGCTATTTTAGGCGATGGGGGATGGGGTACGACCTTAAGCGTGCTTCTTGCGCGCAAAGGCTTTCAGGTAACTATCTGGGGGGCCTTTCCTGAAAATATTGCCTCTATGCATAAAAAAAGAGAAAACAAAAAATTCCTCCCCGGTATTAAAATACCCGGGGGGATAACTTTAACCAGCGACCTAAAAGACGCTCTTCAAGATAAGGGGCTTATAGTTTTGGCGGTCCCATCGCAATATATGCGTTCCGTTCTCAAGAAAGCCAAGAAATTGGATTATTCGCATAAGGCGGTATATTTAAGCGTGACCAAGGGGATAGAGATGGGCACGTTAAAGCGGGTCTCCGAGGTAATCCAAAGCGAACTGGGAGCTGTAAAATTAGCGGTGCTTTCCGGACCGACTATCGCCCACGAAGTTGCTCAGGGAATGCCTACGGTTGCAGTAGTTGCTTCGCCTGACCGGAAAATAAATAAATTTTTGCAGGATATTTTTATGACGCCCAGGTTCAGAATATATACTAACCGGGATGTCATCGGCGTAGAGTTAGGGGGAAGCCTGAAAAATATCATCGCTATTGCCTGCGGGATTTCTGACGGTTTGGGTTTTGGGGCAAATACTAAAGCCGCAATCCTGGCGCGCGGCCTGGCTGAGATTTCCAGATTAGGCGCAGCTATGGGCGCCAAAAGCAGGACTTTTAGCGGCATAAGCGGCTTAGGCGATTTAGTAACTACCTGTATCAGCCCTTATAGCCGTAATAGATTAGTCGGTGAAAAAATCGGCCGCGGCCAAAGCCTCAAACAGATTATCAGCCGTATGCAAATGGTCGCCGAAGGCGTGCCCACGGCAAAATCTGCCTATGCTTTAAGCTTAAAACATAAAGTAGATATGCCTATTGCCAGAGAAGTTTATAATGTGCTTTATAAGAATAAGCCCGCGCTTAAGGCATTTAAAGATTTGATGGCCCGGGAGAAAAAAGAAGAGTAAAATAGATTATACGGGGCGTGGCTCAGTTTGGCTAGAGCGCTTGAATGGGGTTCAAGAGGTCACAGGTTCAAGTCCTGTCGCCCCGAATAAAATTACCATGGAAAATAGAAAGAATAAACCGGAGAAGAGAAGCGTTAAGCGTATCCAGAAGCCTCTGATCATTCAATTTTCAGTTGATTCCGGGGACCCCTTAACCCGAAAGTGGGATGTTTCTTCCGTAAGGGATATCAGTGAAAAAGGCGTAAGTTTCCTGGCCAGCGGAAAAATTGCTTTAGGAGACCTTATACAGATGCTGATTAAGATCCCCCTTAAGCCTTTTGAATGGTTTGAAGTCAGCGGTAAAGTACTGGCCATCGAAGGATCCAAAATAAAAAGAGAGGCCAACGATTTTAACCTTTCGCTTGTAAGAGTGGTTTTTTTAAACTTAAAAGAAGAGCAAAAAAAGTTGATTCAAGAGTATATTGTCTGGTGCCTGATAAAAGACGGAGGTAAAAAATGAGCTATTCCGGCCCGGAGAGAAGGAACCATCCCAGGGTTATGGGGCGTTTTATCGTATCTTACCGCATAATGAATGAAATCGATAATATGGATATAAGCCAGACCAAGAATATCAGTATGGGCGGGATGCTTCTGACGACCAACAGAAATTTTGAGCCCGGAGTAACTCTTGCGCTGGAGATCAGGCTTCCTTTTGATCCGCACCCCATTATGCTTATCGGCAAGGTCCTTGAGTCTCGCGAGATAATGAAAGATATGATTTACGATACGCGGATTGAATTTCTGGCGGTTGATGAAAAACATAAAAGAATTATCGGTGAAACCGTAGGCTACTACATAAAGAAAGAAAAGGACGAATAATGAAAAGAATTAATGCGGGTTTAGTCGGGTTTGGTAATGTCGGCTCGGGGATAATAAAGATCCTCCGCGAGAGAAAAGCGCTACTCAGTGAAAAAACCGGCCTGGAAATAAGCATCAAAAAAGTTTGCGACCAGGATATAGTCTCCAAACGCAATGTCCGCCTGGACAAAGCGATGCTTACCCGGGACGCCAAGGCCCTTATTAACGATCCCCAGATCGATATTTTAATTGAATTGATCGGAGGCATACACCCGGCCAAGGAGTTTATTATTGAGGCCTTAAAAAAAGGAAAGCATGTCGTTACCGCCAATAAGGCGCTGCTTGCGCTACACGGGCAGGAATTATTTACCGAAGCAGCTGACCGCGGCAAGAGTATTTATTTTGAGGCGTCTGTCGGCGCAGGCATACCGATTATTAAATCTTTACGCGAGGGGTTAGTCGCCAACAGGTTCAACGGTATTTTAGGCATTGTCAACGGGACCTCCAACTATATCTTATCCTCAATGTCTAAAAATAACTGCAGTTTCCAGGAAGCCCTTAAGGCAGCGCGGTTAAAGGGCTTCGCGGAAAAAGACCCGACCCTGGATATCGAAGGGATGGATTCAGCCCATAAATTAATCTTGCTTACTTATCTGGCGTTCGGCAGATTTGTGGGATTAAAAGAGGTCTTCATTGAGGGAATTGCGCATATTTCCCTGGCCGATGTGAATTATGCCAAGGAAATGGGTTTTGAAATAAAGCTACTGGCTATCGCTAAAAAAGAAGGCGCGGACTTAGAGATAAGGGTACACCCCACGCTTCTCCCCCGGGACCATCTATTGTCTTCCGTTGACGGAGTATTCAACGCTATTTACGTTTCCAGCGACCTGGCGGGAAACTTGTTGTTCTACGGACCGGGCGCAGGGCAGTCATCCGCCGCTTCGGCTGTAGTTTCGGATTTGGTAGATTTGACCCAGGATATTAAAGCCGGCTTCTTCCGGCCTACTTTGAAAATTGTAGCGGATAAGACCGTCAAGAAAATACGCAAGATTGATGATTTTGAAAGCCGCTATTATATCCGCTTTATGGCGCGGGACCTGCCGGGCGTGCTGGCCAGGATATCCGGCGTATTGGCTAAATTCGGCATCAGTATTGCCTCGGTAACCCAGAAAGAGCGCAGCAAAACCCAGCTTGTCCCCATAGTCATGCTTATACATGAAGCCCGGGAAAAGAATATGCGCGAGGCTTTAAGCATAATTGACCGGCTGGAGGCAATAAAAGAAAAATCCGTAGCCATCAGGATGGAGGAAGCGTGAAATACCAGGGGATAATAGACAGGTATAAAAAATATCTTCCGGTAACAGAGAAAACTCCGGTGATCACTCTGAACGAAGGAAACACTCCTCTAATTTATTCCGGCCATTTAAGCAGGCTCTTAGGAAGCGGCTTTGAGGTCTATTTAAAATATGAGGGCCTTAATCCTACCGGGTCTTTTAAGGACCGGGGCATGACTCTGGCTATATCTAAAGCCTGTGAGGAAGGCTCAAACGCAGTAATCTGCGCTTCAACCGGAAATACCTCGGCTTCGGCAGCAGCCTATGCTGCCCGGGCCAGAATAAAATGCATAGTGCTTATACCCAGCGGGGCAATTGCCCTGGGTAAATTAAGCCAGGCGCTGATACACGGCGCGCAAGTTTTAGCGGTCAAAGGCAATTTTGACGACGCTTTAAATTTGGTAAGGGAAATCTCCGCTAGATACCCGCTTACCCTGGTAAATTCACTTAACCCTTACCGTATTGAAGGCCAGAAAACCGCAAGTTTTGAAATTTGCGATTTTTTGGGCGAAGCCCCGGATTTACAGGTTATGCCCGTAGGCAATGCTGGAAATATTACCGCTTACTGGAAAGGGTATAAAGAATACCGCAAAGCGGGCATCTCTAAAAAATTACCCAAGATGCTGGGGTTTCAGGCAGAAGGCGCTGCTCCTATCGTCAGGGGCCATCCGATCAAGAACCCCGAGACGCTCGCTACCGCTATCCGTATCGGTAATCCGGCGAGCTGGAAGCAAGCGGAAGAGGCTAGGGATGAGTCCGGCGGACTGATTGCTATGGTCTCGGACAAAGAAATCCTGCAAGCCTATAAAATGCTGGCTGCCGGTGATGGAGTATTTGTTGAGCCGGCCTCGGCGGCATCGGTTGCCGGATTAATCAAGCTCAATGAAAACGGTTACTTTGAAAATACGGGGCCGGTAAAAATAACCTGTATATTAACCGGGCACGGCTTAAAGGACCCGGATAGGGCAATAAAGAGCATCAAAAAACCAAAATTAATCAAGCCGGAGATAAAGGCGCTACTTAAAGAGATTGGCTACTAATCTACGCGGCAAAAGAATTTTAATCACCGCCGGGCCCACCTGGGCCCCTCTAGATGCGGTCAGGGTAATCAGTAACACCGCAAGCGGCGAAACCGGAATTTTATTAGCGCAGGCATTGGCAGGCAGGGGCGCCAGGGTTACGCTTATGCTCGGGCCGGTCAAGGCCGCTTATAAAAATAATTCCGTAAGGGTTATAAATTTTAGGTTCTTTGACGAGTTGCGCTCTTTGTTAAAAAATGAACTAAAGAAAAAACGCTATGCTGTCATAATCCATTCTGCCGCAGTCGCGGATTATGCGCCGAGCGGCCCGGGCAGGCGTAAGAAGATAAGCTCCGGGCTTAAGACCCTCAGGTTAAACCTTAAGCCCACCCCTAAGATAATTGATTCTCTGCGTAAGGCAAGCCCGGGTTCTTTTTTAATCGGTTTTAAGTTTGAGCCGGATTCACAAAAAAATAAACTGCTCGCAAAAGCAAACCGCCTTATGCAGAGGGCCGGTCTAGATTTGATAGTAGCTAACAGTATCTACAAAAAAAAATATAGCGCGTATTTAATAAGCGCGGAAAAACATGCTGGCCCATTTTTTTCCAAACAAAGCATGGTTAAAAAGCTAGTTAACCTAATATGAAATATATTGTCTTAGTCTGTGACGGAATGAGTGATTACCCCCTTCCGGAGTTAGGCGAACGCACGCCCCTGGAAGCGGCAAAAACCCCAAACCTGGATTTCATTGCCAGGCACGGCAGGCTGGGGAGGGTCAAGACCGTACCCGCTGGTTTTATCCCGGGTTCAGACGTAGCTCAAATGAGCATCTTCGGTTATGATCCTAAAAAATATTACAGCGGCAGGGGGCCGCTGGAGGCAGCCAACCTGGGCGTAGAACTGGAAGACGACGATGTAGCTTTTCGTTGTAACCTGGTGACTACATCCGCGGATACGCTCACGGATTACAGCGCCGGGCATATCAGTACGAAAGAAGCGGCCATCCTGATTAAATTTATCGACCGGCACCTAGGAACCAACCGTATTAAATTTTATCCCGGAGTAAGCTACCGGCACCTGATGGTAATCAAGCGCGGCGCCGAAGAGCACCTTGAAGCTCTCCGCTGCCGGGCGCCGCATGACATTACCGGCAAAAGCATTGCCAGAAACTTACCTAAAGGGGACGGCGCGGATATCCTGATTAAGCTGATAGAAGAGTCGCGTAATATTTTAAGCAAACATGAAATAAACCTCGTACGCATTGATTTAAAAGAAAATCCGGCGAATATGCTCTGGCTCTGGGGCCAGGGGAAAAAACCGGCAATGCCGAAATTCAACGATAAGTTTAATTTAACCGGCAGTGTTATTTCGGCCGTGGACCTGATTAAAGGCCTGGGCAGGCTCCTGGGGCTGGAAGTCATTAATGTCCCCGGGGCAACCGGCTATTACGATACTGACTATAAAGCTAAGGCCCGGGCTGCGCTAAGATTACTGGAAAAGGATGATTTTGTATTCGTGCATGTGGAAGCGGCTGATGAGGCAGGGCATAACGGAGACCTCAGGGAAAAAATTATGGCCATTGAAAGGTTCGACCAGCTGGTTTTGGGCAGCATATTAAAAGCATTTAAGGGAAAACGTAATGCCAGGATTTTAGTCCTGCCGGACCATGCTACTCCGGTCGCACTCAAAACGCATACCGCTGACCCTGTGCCTTTCGGCATATTCGGACAGGATATCATCGCCAGGGGGTTTTTAAATTACAGCGAGAAAGAGGCCCTAAAATCCGATCTTTATTTTGATAAAGGTCATGAATTAATGGGCTATTTCATTAAAGACGCGAGCTAGTTTTTTAAAGGAGAGAAATAAGAAATGGGCAAACAGTTGATTGTGCAGAAGTTCGGCGGCTCTTCGGTGGCCGATGTTGCAAGGATACAGTGCGTGGCCCAGAGAGTAGTCAGCTATAGAAAAAAAGGGCACGACCTGGTAGTCGTCGTCTCGGCTTTAGGCGACACCACCGATGAATTGATTGAACTGGCGGATAAAATAAACCCCGAGCCTTCTGAACGCGAAATGGATATGCTACTATCTACGGGAGAGCAAATTTCCGTCGCGCTCCTGGCTATGGCAATCCATAAATTAGGTTTTGAGGCTATATCTTTTACCGGGGCCCAGGTGGGCATTATTACCGACACCAGCCATACCCGCGCCAGGATCATAAAGATAAACGCCGATAAAATTAAAGAGGCTTTAAAACAAGGTAGAATCGTTATTGTCGCCGGTTTCCAGGGCGTGACCTTGAACCAGGATATTACTACTTTAGGCCGCGGCGGCTCGGACTTAACTGCCGTTGCCCTGGCTAAAGAGCTAAAAGCGGATGCCTGCGAGATTTATACCGACGTAAAAGGCATTTATACTACTGACCCGAGGATTGAGCCAAAGGCAAGAAAGATAGCGGCGCTTACCTATGATGAGATGCTGGAGATGGCTTCTCTCGGCGCCCAGGTAATGCAGGCGCGCTCTATCGAGGTAGCTAAAAAATTTGACGTCCCGATACATGTACGTTCAAGCTTTGAAAACACAACCGGAACCTTGATTATTAAGGAGGTTAAAAACATGGAAGATGTGGTAGTCTCAGCCATAACCTTAAATAAAGGCGAGTCTAAAATTACTGTTTGTGATGTCCCTGACCGCCCCGGGGTAGCTGCCAGGATATTCAATGAACTGGCATCTTGCGGAGTAAGCGTGGATATGATTGTGCAGAACGTCAGCCACCTACGTTCAACAGATATATCTTTTACCGTCAGTAAGGCCGCGGCGCCTAAGACGCTCAAAATAACCAAAAGAGTCTCTAAGGGAATCGGCGCGGGGGAAGTCTTGGAGGATAACGCTATAGCGCGCGTTTCTATTGTCGGTGTGGGTATGAAATCCCATCCCGGCGTAGCCGCCAAGATGTTTGAAGTCTTAGCCGATAAAAAAATAAATATTGAGATGATTTCTACTTCTGAAATAAGCATATCCTGTATAATCCAAAAAAAGTTTGCCGAAACAGCGCTCAGGTCGCTGCATGAAAAATTCGGGTTAGGAAAATAAAGAGGTTGAATATGCCTAAAGTAAAACTCTATGATACAACTTTACGCGACGGTGCCCAGGGCGAAGGTATCTCTTATTCGGTGATGGATAAGGTGAATATTGCCAGAGAGCTGGATAGGCTGGGTATTCAATACATTGAAGGAGGCTGGCCCGGCGCAAACCCCAAAGATATGGAGTTCTACCTGAAGATGTCCAAGCTAAAACTCAAGAACAGCCAGCTTACCGCTTTTAGTATGACGCGCCGCATAAATACCAGGGCGAGCCTTGATGCGAATATAAAATCCCTAGTTAAGTCCCAGGCGAAAATTATTACTATTGTGGGTAAAACCTGGGATTTACACGTTACGGATGTTTTAAAGGCTACGCTTAGCGAAAACCTGGAAATGATCAGCGATACGGTCAGTTTCCTGGTTTCTAAAGGCTTAACTGTTTTTTACGATGCCGAACATTTCTTTGATGCCTATAGGTCCAATCAGGGTTACGCCTTAAAGACGCTGCTTGCCGCGCAGGATGCCGGCGCACGCGCGATTTGCCTGTGCGACACGAACGGCGGGGCATTAACTTCGGAAATTTCCCGGATTATCGCAGAGATAAAAAGCAAGATCCACGTTAGCTTAGGTATCCATTGCCATAATGATGCTGGCCTGGCCGTAGCTAATTCCCTGGTTGCGGTGGAAGCGGGATGCGATATGGTCCAGGGGACAATTAACGGTATCGGCGAGCGCTGCGGGAACGCGGACCTGATCCCGATCATCGCCAACCTGGAATTAAAAATGGGCATTAACTGCCTTCCGGATGATAAATTGAGGGAATTGACCCATGTTTCACATTTTGTCAGCGAAATCAGCAATATAAAACAACGCGCAGACCAGCCTTACACCGGAGAATCCAGCTTCGCGCATAAGGGCGGGATGCATATCAATGCAATCATGAAAAACCCGAGGACTTATGAGCATATTGACCCGGTTCTCGTCGGTAACCACCGCCGGATCCTGGTTTCAGAGTTGGCCGGTAAAACAGGGGTTTTAATCCGGGCCAGAGAATTAGATCTGGACCTGAACAAAGGAGACGCTAAGGCCAAAAAGATCCTGAAATCAATCCAAAAACTGGAGCATGCAGGATATCACTTTGAGGCAGCCGAGGGCTCTTTTGAACTTTTAATGAAACGCGCCTTCAAAAAATACAAGAAATTTTTTGATTTGGAGGGGTTCCGCGTGGTCATTGAAAAGAAAACAAATAATAAGGTCACCACTGAAGCGATTATCCGGCTTAAGGTCAGGGGCATCAAAGAACATACTGCCGCAGACGGCGACGGCCCGGTCAATGCCCTGGACAATGCCTTGCGTAAGGCCTTAAAAGATTTCTATCCGACGCTGGCTAAAATGCGCCTCTCGGACTTTAAGGTACGCGTATTGGATGAAAAAGCCGGGACAGCGGCCCGAGTCAGGGTCTTGATCCAGTCGCAGGATGGATTAAACTCCTGGAACACCATCGGCGTCTCGGAAAATATCATTGAAGCCAGCTGGCAGGCCCTGGTTGACAGCGTAGAATACAAACTTTTAAAAGATAACGTGAAATGCTAGATGAAATCCCTAAGCAATATAACCCCAAAGATGCTGAAGATAAGTGGTATAAATTTTGGGAAGAGCATAAGTTATTCAGCGCAAAAGTAAATCCGGATAAAAAACCCTACACTATAACTATCCCTCCGCCCAATGTAACCGGTATTTTACATATGGGCCATGCCTTAAATAATACGCTTCAGGATATACTTATCCGTTACCAGCGCATGAGAGGCCTGGAGGCGCTCTGGATGCCCGGGACTGACCATGCCGGGATAGCCACGCAAAATGTGGTAGAAAAAGCAATAGCTAAAGAAGGGCTAAAACGTCAGGACCTGGGCCGGGATAAATTCATTGAACGAATCTGGCAATGGAAGGAACTCTACGGCTCAACCATTATCCACCAGCTTAAAAAAATGGGGGCTTCTTGTGATTGGTCGCGCGAACGCTTCACTATGGACACAGATTATTCCCAAGCAGTAAGAAATGCCTTTGTTGCTCTTTGGAAAAAGGGACTGGTTTATCAAGACGATAAAATCATTAACTGGTGCCCGCGCTGCCAGACCGCGCTTTCCGACGAAGAAGCGCCCCACCGCGAACTTCAGGGAAACCTCTATTATTTAAAATATCCCTTAAAGGATAATCCCGATGAATTTATCGTCGTAGCGACGACCCGGCCGGAGACTATGCTTGGGGACACCGCGGTTGCGGTTAACCCCAAAGATAAACGTTATAAAAAGCTAATCGGAAAAACCTTAAGCTTACCCTTAATCAACCGGGAAATAAAAATTATTTCCGATGTAATGGTGGATATGAAATTCGGAACCGGCGCAGTCAAGGTGACTCCCAGCCATGACCCTAATGACTATGCCTTGGGCAAAAAACATTGTTTAGAATTTATCAATATCCTGTATCCTGACGGCAAGATGAATGCAAATGCCGGGGATTATCAGGATATGGATAGGCTGGAAGCCAGGGAAGTAATCCTGGAGGATTTAAAAGAAAAAGGGTTGCTGGAGAAAGTGGAGCCGCATCCTTTAAGCGCCGGGCATTGTTACCGCTGCCATACCATTATTGAACCGTATTTATCCCGGCAGTGGTTTGTCCGGATGGACTCTTTAGCTAAGCCGGCAATTGAAGCGGTTAAAAAAGGTAAAATTAAATTCCACCCTCAACGCTGGACCAAGGTTTACCTTAACTGGATGGAGAATATCCAGGACTGGTGTATCTCGCGGCAAATCTGGTGGGGCCACCGTATTCCGATATGGTATTGTTCAGATTGTAAAAATGTGGCTATGGCGAGCGTAGAGGCACCGGTAAAGTGCCTTAAATGCGGTTCGGCAAACATCAAACAGGATGAAGACGTATTAGATACCTGGTTTTCTTCCTGGCTCTGGCCTTTTGCTACTTTCTATTGGCCAGATGAGGCGCGCAGCAAAGAAGAGCTGCAATATTTCTATCCTACCTCAACGCTGGTGACCGCTCCGGAAATTATATTCTTCTGGGTAGCGCGCATGATTATGGCTGGCCTGGAATTCCAAAAGGATATTCCTTTTAAGGATGTTTATATCCACGGCACAGTGCGCGATATAGAAGGAAAGAAGATGTCCAAGTCCTTAGGGAATATAATCGACCCCTTAGAGATCATTGATGAATACGGCGCGGATGCTTTACGCTTTAGCCTTATCGCCATTACCGCCCAGGGCCAGGATGTATTTTTGTCCAAAGAGAGGTTTGAACAGGGCAGGAATTTTTGCAATAAAATCTGGAACGCCTCCAGGTTTATCTTAATGAATCTAGATGCCTCAAGAACAAAAACCGACCTGTGCGTATTCTTTAAGAAAGAAGAGCTAAGTCTGGTTAACCGCTGGATACTCAGCAGGTTTTATTCTACGCTTAAGGAGGTAGGGAAGAACTTAGAGCGTTACCAGTTCAATGAAGCGGCAAACCTGCTTTACGGGTTTTTCTGGCATGAGTTTTGCGACTGGTACCTGGAGATAATCAAGGCGGACATTAAAAATCCGCATAACCAGCTGGTGATGCACAAAATACTGGAAAAATCCTTAAGGGCCGCGCATCCTTTTATGCCTTTTATTACCGAAGAGCTTTGGCAGAAATTACACATCCCGGAACAATCCCCTGCGCGGACTGCCCCTGAAGAGAGTATTATGACCCAATCCTGGCCGCATATCCAGGAGGATATTATTGATTTAAAGAGCGAAAAAATAATGGCCGAAGTTTTAGAAATTATTACGGGCATAAGGAACATACGCCTGGAATTAGATATCCCGCCGCAAGCGGATAATATCGCAGTGAAGATTTTTACAGCGAATAAGCACCTGCGAGAAGCCCTGGAATCTTTTTCCGGACAGATTAAATCTCTGGCCAGGCTAAAGCAACTCACTATCCTCAGCGAATATAAGCGCGCTTCCGGAGAATTTGCCAGCGTGGTAAAGGATGCGCATATTGTTATCCCCCTCTCCGGAGTGATTGACCGGGAGAAGCATCAAGAAAAGATAAGTTCTAAAATCAATAAAGCCGAAGCAGAGATCAAGGCAAAAGAAAAAATGCTCGGAGATAAGAATTTTATAAAAAGAGCGCCTGGGGAAATTGTAGAAAAAGAGAAAGAGAAGTTAAAGGACCTAAAAGAGCGGGTGCAAAAACTAAAAGGAGTGCGCGATGCCCTTAAATAAGCATTTTCTTTCTGAGAAAGAGCCTAAGCTTGACCAGGAAAAATTAGATTATATCGTCCGCCACGCTTTAATCGAAGATATCGGCAGGGGAGATATTACTACCCAGCTGACTATCCCCAAGGATAAAAAGATAAACGCGGAAGTCCTGGTTAAGGAAAACTCGGTTATCTGCGGCCTGGAGGTAGCGCAAAAAGTATTTAAGGCTATCGATACGTCGGTGCAATTTAAGCCGTTGGTCAAAGAAGGCTCGGAAGTGAAGGCCGGCAAAGTCATCGCTAAGCTTTCCGGCCAGGCAGCCAGTATATTGAGTTCAGAGAGGGTCGCGCTTAACCTCTTGAGCATGCTCTCGGGGATAGCCACCAAGACCCGGGAATATGTAGAGCAGATCGAACCTTATAAGGCTAAGATTACCGATACCCGTAAGACGCTCCCCGGATTAAGGGAATTGCAAAAATATGCCGTGCGCGTGGGCGGCGGCCATAACCACCGCATGGGCCTGGATGAAATGATCTTAATGAAAGATAACCATATTAAGGTTACGGAAGGCTATGAAAAATTACCCAGTGTGCCTAAGGGCTTTAAAATTGAAATAGAAGTGCAGAATCTGGATGAATTCAAGCACGCGCTCTACTTTAAGCCGGATGTGATCATGCTGGATAATATGAGCCTGGAAGATATAAAAGAAGCGATAAAAATCCGCGACCATACCGAATTCAAGAGCCACCATGCCCCGACTATGCTGGAAGCCAGCGGCGGGGTGGATTTTGATTCCGTAAAAAAGCTTGCCGCTACGGGAGTGGATATTATATCTATCGGTGCACTGACGCATTCGGTTAAAACCGTGGATATAAGTTTAGAGGTTAAGTAAGTTGCCCGGTTTTAAACTTGTTGCAAGCTATAAGCCCTGCGGTGACCAGCCTAAAGCCATCCGGGAATTAACCGCGGCTATTCTTTCAGGACAACGCTACGCCACGCTCCTGGGGGTGACCGGCTCAGGAAAAACTTTTACCCTGGCCAATGTCATTGCCAAGATAAACCTGCCGACATTAGTTATCTCGCACAATAAGACTCTCGCTGCCCAGCTTTATGCGGAATTTCAGGAGTTTTTCCCGCATAACGCGGTAGAGTATTTTGTCAGCTACTACGATTATTACCAGCCCGAAGCCTATATTCCCTCTACCGATACTTACATCGAAAAAGATTCTTCCATCAACGAGCGGCTGGACCGGCTGCGGCTCTCGGCCACCACTTCCTTAATGAGCCGCAGCGATGTAATCATTGTCGCTTCGGTTTCCTGTATTTATAACCTGGGTGACCCGCAGAATTACCGCGAAATGCTTATCTTGCTGGAGAGAGGCCAGAGCATAAGCCGGGATGAGCTCATCGCCAGATTTATACATATACAATACGAAAGAAACGACTATGAATTTATCCGCGGCAAGCTGCGGGTCAGGGGAGATGTACTGGAGGTCTATCCGCCTTACCTGGAGAAAGCTTTACGCCTGGAATTAAAGGGCGAGCTAATTGAAAAAATTTCGGAATTCCATCCTGTCACGGGTAAAGTATTAGGCGCGCTGGATAAAATAGCGGTCTATCCGGCCAAACATTTCATTGTTTCTCAGGATAATATTAATTCCAGCCTGGATTCAATCCGGGCAGAGTTAGTTAAGCAACTGGACTTCCTGAAATCCAAAAATAAATTACTGGAGGCCCAGAGGCTCGAGTCCAGGACCAAGTATGACTTAGAGATGTTAAAAGAGATCGGTTACTGCCACGGGATAGAGAATTATGCGCGCCATTTGTCCGGCCGGCCAGCCGGCTCTCGGCCCTACGCGCTCATCGATTATTTCCGGGGAGATTTTTTAACAATCATTGATGAATCGCACGTAACTCTGCCGCAGATACGCAGCATGTATGAAGGGGACCGGGCCAGGAAAGAAGTGCTGGTAGACTATGGCTTTCGCCTGGCGTCTTGCTTAGATAATCGGCCGTTAAAATTTGAAGAATTCAATAGTTTAGCCCGAAAAACCGTTTTTGTCTCGGCAACCCCGAATGAATACGAAATTGCTAAGAGCGAGAATAGAGTTATCCAGCAGATTATCCGGCCTACCGGCCTGGTTGACCCGGAAATTATAATCCGGCCAACGGAAAACCAGGTTGAAGATTTAATTACCGAGGTGAGAAAACGCGCTAAAACCGGCGAGCGGGTGCTGGTGACTACCTTAACCAAGCGTATGGCTGAGGACCTGACTTTATATTTACAGGAAAAGGGCCTGAAAGTAAAATACCTGCATTCTGAAATACAGACGATTGAACGTTCTAAAATCTTAAGGGATTTAAGAAAAAAAGAGTTTGACTGCCTGGTAGGGATAAATCTTTTAAGAGAAGGCCTGGATTTGCCGGAGGTCTCGCTGGTCGCTATCCTGGATGCGGATAAAGAAGGATTTTTACGCTCGGCAACCAGCTTAATCCAGGTGGCCGGCCGGGCCAGCCGCCATATCAACGGTAAGGTGATTATGTATGCGGATACGCTTACCGGCTCAATGCGCAAAGCCATTGGCGAATGCCAGCGCAGGCGAAAATTACAGCTGGAATTTAACGCCCGGAATAAGATTACCGCGCGTTCTATCGTAAAAGCAATAAAAGAAGGCATTGCCGGCTTAGCGCAGGCAGAAGAGTTTGTGGTAAACCTTACCGGCCAGGCCAGGGATGAATATGCATTGCGAAAATATATTTCTGAGCTAGAATATGAGATGGAGTTAAGCAGCCGCAACCTGCAGTTTGAACAGGCAGCTGTATTAAGGGATAAAATCAGGGAGCTAAAAAGTGCTACTGGCCATTGATATAGGCAATACTAATATCGCATTCGGAATATTTTCCGGGGGGGATAAAATCAAGCATGCCTTTAATATCCCCACCGGGAATTATACCCTGAATAAATTAAGAAGAAGCCTGCGCCAATTTAAAATGGATAACGCCATAATCTGCAGCGTTGTCCCTAAGGTAAGCCGGAAGATAGAAAAAGATTTAAGTATTTTTTTAGGGAGGCAGCCCTATATTGTGGGTAAGCATATCCGCGTCCCCATAAAAAACTTATACCTAAACCCGCAAGCTGTTGGCCAGGACCGCCTGGTCAATGCCTATGCCGGAATTAAACTCTACGGGGCGCCGCTGGTAGTTGTGGATTTTGGCACCGCAGTTACTTTTGACGCCATATCCAAAAGAAAAGAATACCTTGGTGGAATGATCCTGCCGGGACTGGGTATTTCTTTAGAAGCATTGAACCAGCGCACCGCCCTGCTCCCTAAAATCAAACTGGAAGAGCCTAAGACGTTTATCGGGAGGGATACTAAGGACAGTATGCTCAGCGGGGTTATTTATGGATTCAGCTCTTTGACCGACAGCTTGATCGCGCGCCTAAAGGACAAGTTAGGCCAAAGAACAAAGGCCATCGGCACCGGTGGGAATATAAATTTAATTGCCAAGTATTGCCGCAAATTGGAGGCCAAAGATATCAATTTAACTTTGAAAGGCTTAAATATGCTTTTTCTCCATGAAAAAAATACTTGACAAAATTATTTTTTAAATTATAATTAGCACTCTCAGAGATTAAGTGCTAATATAAACCAATTTAAGGGAGGTGGTAAGCATGGATATTAAACCATTGGGAGATCGCATTGTGGTCAAGCCTTTGGAAGCAGAGGCTAAGACAAAAGGCGGAATAGTCCTGCCGGATACGGCCAAGGAAAAACCGCAAGAGGGCAAGGTTATAGCCGTGGGTAAGGGTAAAGTTTTAGAAAACGGGACAACTTCGACTCCGGAAGTTAAGGTAGGCGACAAGGTATTATACGGAAAATATTCCGGTAATGAAATCACTACCAAAGAAGGCGAAGAATTACTGATTATGCGCGAAGAAGATATCTTGGCGATAATAAAATAAGGAGGGTTTGATGAGTAAGATGTTACTATATCAGGACGAAGGCCGCCGGAAGCTCTTAAGCGGCGTAGAGCAGTTAGCCCGGGCGGTTAGAGTAACCTTAGGGCCCAAGGGCCGCAATGTGGTCATTGATAAGAAATTCGGTTCGCCGACCATCACTAAAGACGGCGTAACCGTAGCTAAAGAAATTGACCTGGAAGATCCCTATGAAAATATGGGCGCTCAGATGGTCAAGGAAGTTGCCGAGAAAACCTCGGATATAGCCGGCGACGGAACTACAACCGCTACGGTCCTGGCCGAAGCAATTTACCGCGAAGGCTTAAAGAACGTTACTGCCGGAGCCAATCCTATGGCTTTAAAGCGCGGGATTGAAAAAGCAGTAGAGAAAATTGTAGAGGAATTAGAGAAATTAGCTAAGCCGATCAACGCCCGGGAAAAGAAAGAAGTAGCCCAGGTTGCTTCCATTGCCGCTAACGGCGACACTACTATCGGCAATCTGATTGCCGAAGCCATGGAAAAGGTGGGTAAGGACGGTGTAATTACCGTGGAAGAAGCCAAGGCCACTGCCACTACCTTAGAGCTGGTGGAAGGTATGCAGTTTGACCAGGGTTATTTATCCCCCTACTTTGTTACTGATGCCGAGAGGATGGAGTGCGTTTTAGAGGATGCCTATATACTGATTCATGAGAAAAAAATAGCTTCCCTGAAAGACCTCTTACCTTTACTAGAGAAGATCGCCCGCAGCGGAAAGCCGCTTTTGATTATCGCGGAAGAAGCGGAAGGCGAGGCCTTAGCGACATTAGTAGTGAATAACTTAAAAAGAACATTTGTCTCCTGCGCAGTCAAGGCCCCAGGTTACGGTGACAGGCGCAAGGCGATGCTTGAAGATATTGCCATTCTTACCGGCGGTAAGGCGATCACCGAGGACCTCGGCATAAAGCTGGAAAATGTTGACCTGGAAGACTTAGGCAAGGCTAAAAAAGTAAAAATTGACAAGGAAAATACAACTATCGTGGAAGGGGCGGGAAAACAGGCAGCAGTAAGCGCCCGCATAGCCCAGATCAAAAAGCAGATCGACGAAACTGATTCTGATTATGATAAAGAGAAGCTCCAGGAGCGTTTAGCTAAATTAGCCGGCGGCGTAGCCGTGATTAATGTCGGCGCGGCCACCGAAAGCGAAATGAAAGAGAAAAAAGCCCGCGTGGAAGACGCTCTGCACGCAACCCGCGCAGCAGTTGAAGAGGGGATAATTCCCGGCGGCGGAGTAGCTTTATTACGCTGTATACCTGTCTTAGATAAGCTAAGACTGGATAACGATGAAAAAATCGGCGTGGATATAATCCGGCGCTCGCTGGAAGAGCCAATCCGGCAGATTACCCAGAACGCAGGATTAGAAGGCTCCGTAGTCGTACAGCGGGTAAAACAGGAAAAAACCAATATCGGCTATGATGTCTCGCAAGAGGATTATGTCGATATGATCGAGGCCGGCGTAATTGACCCTAAAAAAGTTACGCGCTCAGCCTTACAAAACGCAGCCAGTATCGCTTCCTTACTTCTGACTACCGAGGCTTTAGTCGTGGATAAGCCGGAAAAAGAAGCAGCCGGCGGAATGCCCGGCGGAATGCCACCGGGAGGCATGGGAGGAATGGGCGGCATGGGAGGAATGGGCGGTTATTAATCCCAGGCACTAATACGCAGTAACCAGGGGCGGGAATTGAAAAATTCCCGCCCTTTTTTTACGCGTATTTTTTCTCTTGACAAACTGCTTCCTCTGGTGTAAAATCTTTTATCCTTTCGCTTAAACTATTCAAAAAAGAGGAAAAAATCCGTAAATTATTGTTAAATAATAACTTATATAATAAGGAGAGAGTCTAAAATGGCAGAATGGATAGGTATTGGCAGGCGCAGCCGCAGATGCTACGGCTTTGATGAAATCGCGCTGGTACCCGGCGCACAGACAGTTAATCCCAATGAAGTAGAGATATCTTTCACAATAGACGGTAAGAAATTTAAAGTTCCCATACTGGCCGCGGCTATGGATGGGGTAGTCGATGTCAATTTTTGCGTGGAAATGTCCAATTTAGGCGGGATAGCTGTCCTGAACCTGGACGGCGTGCAGACCCGTTATGAAAACCCGGGTAGCGTATTAAATGAAATCGCTAAAGCTAACCCCCAAAAAGCCACCCAGCTGATCCAATCAGTATACACCACTCCGATAAAAGAAAAATTAGTTTCCAAAAGAGTCGCCGAGATAAAGAAGAAAAAAGGCACAGCCGTAGTCAGCTGTATTCCGGCTAATGCCGAAAAATTCTCTAAACTCGCCATGGCCAGCGGCGCGGATATCTTTGTCATCCAATCCACAGTCACCACGACCAGGCATATTGCCAAAGAATATAAAACCCTGGACCTGTATAAATTCTGCAAAGCTACCCAGATCCCGGTTATTTTAGGCAACTGCGTAACCTACGAAACAACTATCGAGCTTATGGAAACAGGCGCTGCGGCACTACTGATCGGAGTCGGTCCGGGAGCTGCCTGTACCACCCGCGGGGTATTAGGCATCGGCGTGCCGCAGGTAACCGCAACTGTTGACGCAGCCGGCGCACGCGATTTTTATTATAAAAGAACGGGTAAATATATCCCTATTATTACTGACGGCGGAATGAACCGCGGCGGAGATATCTGCAAGGCTTTTGCCTGCGGAGCAGACGCGGTAATGATTGGTTCAAGTTTTGCCCGGGCCAAGGAAGCCCCGGGAAGAGGTTTTCACTGGGGTATGGCTACTTCCCATGTAAATTTACCGCGCGGAACGCGTATCCGGGTCGGGACAACCGGATCTTTAAAAGAAATTCTTTTTGGGCCGGCCAGGGTTGATGACGGCTCGCAAAATTTAATGGGCGCGCTTAAGACTTCCATGGGTTCCCTGGGCGCCACGAACTTAAAAGAGATGCACGATGTTGAAATCATTATCGCGCCGTCAATCCAGACCGAAGGAAAAATTTTTCAGGTCGGGCAAAGAGTAGGGATGGGTAAATAAAATGAGAACAAAAAAAGCTAAGCGTAGGCCCAAGAGCAGGCCCGGGAGTAAACCTAAGAACAGACCCAAGAGCAGGCCTAAGAGCAGGCCCAAGCCCGGAATAAAAATAGCCCGGCAAACAATACTGATCCTGGATTTTGGTTCGCAATATACCCAGCTGATTGCCCGCCGGGTCAGGGAGAATAAGGTTTTTTCAAAAATAATCCCCTATAACACTCCGGCCAAAGAAATAGCCGGCCTTAACCCCAAAGGGCTAATCTTCTCAGGAGGCCCGGCTTCGGTTATAGATAAGAAGAGCCCTCTCCCGGATAAAGGAATATTTAAACTGGGGATTCCCATCCTCGGCATATGTTACGGTATGCAGGTTATCTCCGAGATGCTTGGAGGAAAGGTCAAACATACCCGCAGCCGCGAATACGGTAAGATAGAATTATTTATTGACGACAACCGGGATTTATTCAGCCATATGCCGGGAAATTTTACCTGTTGGGCCAGCCACGGAGATTTTGTCACTAAAATACCTGCCGGGTTCCAGGTCAGCGCGCATACTACCAATACCCCGGTGGCTGCAATCAGTAACCCTAAGAGAAAAATTTTCGCGGTGCAGTTCCACCCTGAAGTTACGCACACAGAAAAAGGAAACCAGATCTTAAGCAATTTCTTATTTAAGATCTGCGCCTGCCTTGGCCGCTGGACTATGCAGTCGTTCATTAAAGAATCTATCGAAGACATAAAAAAGAACGCCGGGAAAGATAAAGTCGTTTTAGGCTTAAGCGGAGGAGTGGATTCATCGGTGGCCGCGCTCTTATTACACAAGGCGATAGGCAGGAACTCCAGATGTATTTTTATCAATAACGGGCTGCTCAGAAAGGACGAGCCGGAACAGGTAAAAAAAATCTTTCGCGACATCTATCATTTAAACCTGGGCTATGTAGACAGAAGTAAGAAATTTTTGGTCCGTTTAAAAGGCATAACCGACCCGGAAGAAAAGAGGAAGATAATCGGGGATGAATTTATCAAGACCTTTGAAGAAGAAGCGGCTAAGGTCAAAGGAATAAAATACCTGGTGCAAGGCACGCTCTATCCGGATGTCATTGAATCTATCTCGGCTAGCGGCGCGCCCAGCCGTAAAATAAAAAGTCACCATAATGTCGGAGGCTTGCCTGCCCAGATGAAACTTAAGCTTATTGAGCCGCTGCGGGAAATATTTAAAGACGAAGTGCGCGCCATCGGCAGGGAATTAGGTTTACCGGATACGGTAATTCTACGCCAGCCTTTTCCCGGCCCGGGCCTGGCTATCCGGATCATCGGTGAGGTTACCGAAGAGCGCTTAAATATACTCCGCGAAGTGGACAAGCGGGTGATTGAAGAGATAAGAGCCGCCGGGCTATATGAGCAGGTCTGGCAGTCTTTCGCAATATTACTGCCCATTAAGAGTGTGGGAATTATGGGCGATGAACGCACTTATGAGAATGTCGTGGCTGTGCGTTGCGTTTCAAGTCTTGACGGAATGACTGCCGACTGGGTAAGGCTGCCCCCTGAAGTAATGGAAAAAATATCCCATCGGATTATCAACGAAGTAAAAGGCGTCAATCGCGTTGTCTACGATATCTCTTCCAAACCGCCCGCGACTATTGAGTGGGAATAAATTAGTTTTATAAAAATGCCGCGTTCTGATTTTGTCCATTTGCACCTGCACACCCAGTTCAGCCTCTTAGACGGTGCCTGCCGTATCCCGGAAATTCTTAACCTGGCTAAACAATATAAAATGGATTCCCTGGCCATTACCGACCATGGGAATATGTTCGGGGCAATTGATTTTTACCTAGAAGCCCAGAAGGCCGGGATCAAGCCCATTATCGGCTGCGAAGCCTATATTGCTCCCGGGAGCCGCCTGGATAAAGAATCCCGCGGGATTGACGAAGCAGCCTACCATTTAATACTTTTAGCCAGGGATGAAACCGGCTATCAGAACCTGATGAAGCTGGTCTCCATCGGTTACCTGGAAGGTTTTTATTACCGTCCGCGTATTGATAAAGAAATCCTGGCCCAGTATGCTAAAGGGTTGATCGGCCTGAGCGCCTGCTTAAAAGGCGAGATCCCGGATTTAATCCTGCAGAAACGCTTTAACGATGCCTTAAAACTCAGCGATACCTACCTGAATATTTTCGAAAAAAATAACTTTTACCTGGAATTACAGGAAAATTCCCTTCCCGAACAAAAGCTGGTCAATACCGGCTTGATTAAAATCGGAAAAGAGCTGGGGATCCCTTTAGCCGCCACTAACGACGTGCATTATTTAACCCGCGGCATGGCTAGGGCCCACGAAGCGCTCCTGTGCATCCAGACCCAGACCACCCTGGATGACCCTAACCGCATGCGCTTTCAGACAGATGAATTTTATTTTAAATCTCCCGAAGAAATGAAAAGGCTTTTTAAGGAAATACCCGACGCTATTGCGAATACCTGCGAAATTGCCTCCCGCTGTAATTTAGAGCTGGATTTTAAAAAGGTACACCTGCCTAAATATGCTGCGCCTGCCGGAAAAACTAAAGAAGATTTTCTGGAAGAACTTTGCGCGCGCGGCTTAAAAGAAAGATTTGAAAAATTAACCCCCCAAATATCCGAGCGCCTGGAGCACGAATTGAAGATCATCAAGGATATGGGGTTTGTCAGTTATTTCCTGATAGTCTGGGACTTTATTCATTACGCTAAAAGTAAAGCTATACCGGTTGGACCGGGCAGGGGCTCAGCCGCAGGAAGCCTGGTGAGCTATCTTTTGGGGATAACCGATTTAGACCCTTTGAAATACGGCCTGCTTTTTGAGCGCTTCTTAAACCCTGAGCGCCTGGGGCTGCCGGATATAGATATAGATTTCTGTTATGAGAGAAGGCAGGAGGTCATTAATTATGTGACCCAAAAATACGGCCAGGAAAACGTCGCCCAAATCATTACTTTCGGGACGATGCAGGCGCGCGCGGTGTTGCGCGATGTAGGCCGGGTAATGGGAATGAGCTATGCTGATGTTGACCGCATCGCTAAAATGATCCCGCCTGAACTGGATATGACACTTAAAAAGGCCCTGGAAAGCGAGCCAGAGCTAAATAACCTTTACCAGAACGATGCGGAAGTCACCAGGCTCATCAATACCGGCTTATCCCTGGAAGGGTTAAACCGCCACGCCTCAGTGCACGCTGCCGGCGTAGTTATCGCGGACAAGCCGCTAGCCGAATATAGCCCGCTGTTTAAGACCAGCGACGACCAGATAACGACCGGATTCAGTATGGGTATCTTAGAGAAGATCGGCTTACTGAAAGTAGACTTCTTGGGTTTAAGGACGCTTACCGTAGTTGACCAGGCAGTAAAAATAATTAAAGAGACCCAGGGTGAATCCATAAATATACATAAGCTTCCCCTGGATGACCCGCAGACCTATAAACTTCTGGGTGCGGCCCAAACAATGGGCGTATTCCAGGTAGAAAGTTCAGGGATGCGCGACCTGCTGAAAAAACTTGAACCTGAACGTTTTGAAGACTTGATCGCCTTACTCGCTTTATACCGGCCCGGCCCAATCGGCTCCGGAATGTTAAATGATTTCATCAAGCGCAAGCATAAACTTATACCTATTAAATATGAGCATCCGAAATTAGAGGAGGTCCTCAAAGAAACCTACGGGATCATGGTCTATCAGGAACAAATTATGCAGATTGCTTCCCTGTTAGCCGGCTTTAGCCTGGCCCAGGCAGATATCCTGCGTAAAGCCATGGGTAAGAAAATTCCGGAGGTTATGGAAAAACAAAGGAGCGCGTTTTTACACGGCTGCGTCAAAAACGGGATCAAAGAATCCAGCGCAACTAAGATCTTCGACCTGATAGAATATTTTTCCGGGTATGGCTTCAATAAATCCCATTCCACGGCTTACGCGCTTATTTCTTACCGCACGGCTTATTTAAAAGCAAATTATCCGGTAGAGTTTATGACGGCACTCTTAACTTCTGAACGCGATAATACGGATAAAATAGTCGAATATGTGAATGAAGCCGAACGCATGGGCCTGGTTGTCCTGCCTCCGGATATCAATGAAAGCGGCGCTCTATTTAAGGTAGTAGATAATCAGACCATCCGCTTTGGAATGCTGGCGATCAAGAATGTCGGGCACGGCGCCGTAGAATCCATTATTGAAGTAAGGAATAAATCCGGTAAATTTAATTCCCTGGAAGACCTATGCCAATCTATTGACCTGCGCCTGGTTAACCGCAAGGTTTTGGAAAGCCTGATCAAATGCGGAGCCTTAGATACTTTTAAAATAGCCAGGGCCAGGATGTTTGTCTCGCTGGATATGATTTTAGAATCCGCCTCGCGTAAACAAAGGGAAAAAGCCAAAGGCCAGCTTTCCTTTTTTGACCAGGGTTTATGCGCAAGCGGCTTTGAGCAGACGACTAATAATATGCCTGAGGTTAAGGAATGGCCGGAGCCGCAGCTATTGGCCTTTGAAAAAGATATGCTCGGTTTTTATGTCAGCGGCCATCCCCTGGCGCGCTACGCCCGGCAATTAAAGCGTTTTACCTCTTCGTCAATCGATGCCCTGCATCAGCATAAGGATGAAGACGAAGTAAAGATCGTCGGCTTGATCGCTAAGATTAAGCATACGGTAACCCGCGCCAAACAGGAAAAAATGGCTATCTTAAAACTGGAAGACCTGACCGGCTCGGTGGAGTTGCTGGTTTTTCCGCGGGCATTCCAGAAGGTATCGCGCTATATCCAACCCAACAGCGTAGTCTTGGTCCGAGGCATACTTAACTTAAAAGAAGACACTCCCAAAATCCTGGTGAATGACCTTTTTCCGTTTGAGGAGATATATAAATTGATTACCGCGATGAGCATCAACCTTTCGGGCTTAAGGGAAAATGTTTTTGAAAGCTTAAAAGGCGCCCTCACTGCCTCGCGCGGAAATATCCCGATCTACCTGAATTTAGATACGCCGGCAAAAGCTAAAGTGCAATTGGTAGTGGGTGAAAATTTCTATGTCGCGCCGTCCGAAAAATTGATTAAGGATATCGAGGACCTGCTGGGAGAAGAACGCCTATCACTGATAGTATAAAAAACTTGACATCGTAACTTTTTGCTGTTATTATAGTTAGAAAATAAGCTTGACTGCCGTCTGCCTGAGCTGCCTGCCGGTAGGCAGGCGGCAATAAGGTTAAAGATCGAGGGAGGACAAGAAAAATGACTAAGAAAGATATTATTTTAAAAGTAGCTGATCAAACCGGCTTGAAACAAATAGATGTTAAACTAGTGGTCCAAAAGACTTTTGACAGCATAGTTGAGGCTTTGATCCGAGGGGAAAAAATAGAACTGCGTAATTTCGGGGTTTTTAAGGTTAAACAAAGAAAGAGCCGCACAGGAAGGAACCCGCGTACTAATCAAATCATCCCTGTCCCGCCGAGAAAAGTAGTAGTCTTTAAATCCGGCTTAGAGATGAAACAAAAGGTGAAATAACCCTTAAAATATTTACATACCGTATAAATGTTTAAAAGAGTATCCGGGACAAAAGATATCCTGCCGGGAGAAGCGGTTAACTGGCAGCGTCTAGAAGAAATCAGCCGCAGCACCTTTGCTTTATACAACTTTCAGGAAATCCGTCCTCCCTTAATCGAAGAAGCGGCATTATTCAACCGCTCCTTAGGCCAAGCTTCGGAAATCGTCCAGAAACAGATGTTCCTTATCCAGAATAAAAACGAGACCTACGCGCTGCGGCCGGAGGGGACTGCTCCCATTGTGCGCGCCTATATCGAGAATAACCTTAATAAAACTAATGGCTTTGTAAAACTATACTATATCGGCCCGATGTTCAGGCTGGAGCGGCCGCAAAAAGGGCGTTTAAGGCAGTTTCATCATATTGGCTGCGAGGCCATCGGCTCGCCGGATCCCGGGCTTGATGTTGAGATTATTGCTTTAGCCGACAATTTGTTACGCAACTTTTCCATAACCGACTATACGATTAAGCTAAACAGCCTGGGCTGCCGGCCGGATAAAGAGAAACTAATAGCTTTCCTGCGTAAAGGCCTTAAAGCAAAGTTAGAAAAACTTTGCCCGGAATGCGTAAACAGGTTTGAGAATAATCCCTTACGGATTTTAGATTGCAAGAACGACGCTTGCCAAAAGGTAGTCTGGGAATTAAATATCTCTGAGAGCTACCTTTGCCCAAGCTGCCAGGAACACTTTAATAAAGTTAAGGCCGGGCTGAATTCTTTAAAGATAGGCTACACGGTTTACCCGCAGCTGGTGCGCGGCCTGGATTATTACACGGGGACTGTCTTTGAGATAGCGCAAAAAGACTTAGGCAGCCAGGATGCTATTGGCGCAGGAGGGAGATACAATAATTTAGTCCAGGAGTTAGGCGGAGAAGAAGCCGGAGCGATTGGCTTTGCCTTTGGCCTAGAAAGATTACTCCTGGCTCAAAATAAGAACGTTAACCTTCCGGGCAAAAACCTGGTCTATTTAATTACCTTAGGGGAACCGGCGAAAGCGGAAGGGCTAAAAGTATTGGCTGAATTACGCAAGCATGGCGTGCCTTGCGATACTAACTATGAAGATAAATCCTTAAAAGGTGCGCTGCGCAAGGCAAACAACCTCAATAGCCGCCTGGCCCTGATTATCGGAGACAATGAGATCGAAAAAGGCACGCTTACCTTAAAAGATATGCATTCCGGAGAACAAAAAGAAATCCAATTTAAAGACATCCTCAAGGAAACCCAATGATCCGAACGCACGCTTGCGGAGAATTAACTGCCGGGGACTTGAACAAAGAAGTTGTGCTCTGCGGCTGGGTAGCCAGGAGGCGCGACCACGGCAAGCTCATTTTTATCGATATCCGGGATCGCAGCGGCTTTACGCAAATTGTTTTTATCCCGAAAGAGTCCGGCGAGGCTTATAAAACCGCCCAGGAATTAAGAGCTGAATTCGTTATTAAAATAACCGGTAAAGTTAACCCACGGCCCGCAGGGACCATCAATCCTAAATTAAAAACCGGAGCAATCGAAATCCTGGCCAACGGCCTGGAGATTTTAAATCCCAGCGCTAATCCCCCTTTTGAAATAGAAGAAGACCTGGTGGTAACGGAGGAGAGCCGGCTCAAATACCGCTACCTGGATTTAAGGCGCCAAAAAACCTTAAGCAATCTATTATTGCGGAATAACCTCTATAAGGTTATCCGCCTATATTTAGATACCCAGGGGTTTATTGAATGCGAGACACCGATCCTGACCAAGTCTACCCCGGAAGGCGCGCGCGATTATCTGGTCCCCGCGCGGCTTAATCCCGGGAAATTTTACGCCCTTCCCCAGTCGCCGCAATTATTCAAACAGATCTTAATGGTTGCCGGGATCGAGCGGTATTACCAGATCGCCAAGTGCTTCCGTGATGAAGACCTGCGGGCTGACCGCCAGCCGGAATTTACCCAGCTAGACCTGGAGATGTCTTTCATCAACGAGGAAGACGTCTATGCTATAATTGAAACACTGCTGTTTAAGGTATTTAAAGAACTAAAAAGGATAGAATTAAAAATTCCTTTCCCGCGCATTACCTTCAGCGAAGCAGAAGAGAAATATAAAACAGATAAGCCGGATTTACGCCAAGAACTTAATACCGAATTTGCTTTTGCCTGGGTAACGGATTTTCCTCTCTTTAAATTTAACACCGAAGAGAAACGCTGGGAGAGCGAGCACCATCCTTTTACCGCTCCGGCGGAAAACGATTTGGCGCACCTGGAAAAATCCCCGGATAAAGTAAAATCGCGCTCTTACGACCTGGTCTTAAACGGCGTAGAGTTAGGCTCAGGCTCAATAAGAATCCACAACCAGGAGTTACAGGAAAGAATCTTTAAGATCATCGGTATAGATAAAGAAACTGCGCTTGAGCGTTTTGGTTTCCTCCTGGAGGCTTTTCAATTTGGCGCCCCGCCGCACGGCGGTTTTGCTTTCGGCCTGGACAGGCTGTTAAGTATCCTGGCTAATGAAACAAGCATAAGAGAGGTAATTACCTTTCCCAAAACGAGCGCAGGGGTTTGTCCATTAACCGGTGCGCCTTCGGACGTAGATGAAAAACAATTGCAGGAATTAAATTTAACCATTAAGAAAGGAAGGGTACCAAAATGAAAAGTAAGAATCTGCTGGGTTTTTTAATCTTAGCCTCTATTTTAATCCTCTCCGGCTGCGTTACCCGGACCTATTCGGTGTCTAAGGACAGGATCGACCAGAATTTAAGCACTGGTAACCGCGGATTTATTACGGGTAAGGCCCCGGCGCAGGAGGCAACAGCCAGAAAAGATACCCGCACCATACAGGTATTTGAGTTCGAGCTGGGCCGTTCGTATAAAGCTAAAGAAGGATACGCAGTGCCACCGGCAGTAGAAACTAACGAAATCCTTATTGAAGAAACCTTTGCGGAGCCGAAAGCAGAGACCGGTGTAACCAGCCAGAGATATGTGGTAACTAAAAATGATACCCTGCAGAAGATATCCAAAAAATTCTACGGCACGACCAGAAATTGGACCAAGATTTACGAGGCCAATAAAGATACCTTAAGCGGACCGAATAAAGTCTATCCCGGACAGGTTCTGAACATACCCGACGCCGGGCAAAGGCAACCGGCTGCCGAAGAATTAAGCGAGCCGAAAGAAAACCTAAAATAATAATTAATGGATACTATAGTCAAACTCCATACTCACCGGGAAGCGCAGGACCTGCTGGGACTGCACGACTCCCAGGCTAAGCTCATTGAAAAAGAATTTAAGGTAAAACTGACCCTGCGCGCAGAACATTTAAAAATCAGCGGCACAACCGCCAATACCAAAAAGGCTGCCGGATTAATCGAGTATCTCCTGGCCTCCTACCGCTTAGGCCAGGCTAACGCAGGCAAGCTGGATTTAGCTTACCTTATTGCTAATTTCAAGAAACCCCGCAAAACCGGTTCCCTGGAAATTCCGGATGCCGGGGTTACCCGCGCTTTTAGCGGAAAGCAGATTGGCCCCAGGACTACCGGGCAACGCGAATATGTTGAGGCAATGAAAAAGTTTGATATTGTCTTTGGCATCGGCCCGGCAGGAACAGGCAAAACTTACCTGGCAATGGCCAGCGCGGTAGAGGCCTTAAAGAAACAGGAAGTACGCAGGATTATCCTTACCCGGCCGGCTATTGAAGCGGGAGAATCATTAGGGTTTTTGCCCGGGGATATGCACGAGAAAATATCTCCGTATTTAAGGCCCCTGTATGACGCACTCTATGATATGATGGAGGCCGAACGTATCGAAAAATACATTGAGACCGGAATTATTGAAGTAGCGCCCTTAGCTTACATGCGAGGCCGCACCCTTAATGATGCCTTCATTATCCTGGATGAGGCGCAGAATTGCACTGCCGAACAAATGAAGATGTTCCTGACGCGCCTGGGATTTGATTCTAAAGCGGTAATCACGGGAGATATAACCCAAAGCGACCTGCCTAACGGTAAACCTATCGGCCTGTTGCAGGCCCAGGATATCCTGCATAATACCGAAGGGATAAAATTTATCTACTTTGGCGGCCTTGACGTAGTCAGGCACGCGTTGGTACAGAGGATTATTGAGGCATATGATAAAGCTACCCGCTAAAATTAATTTCCCAACAATAATCTTAATACTGCTGGCGTTTATTTTCAGCTATATTGCGCAGATCAACTTAGCGGTAACTTTATTCCTGGTTATCCTCTGCGGCTACCTGAAATTAAGAAAGCTGGATATAAAGCGCTGCCGGCTGATTAACCTTTCCCTGCTTTTCCTGATTATTTATGCCGGCGGGTCTTTTATCATCCGGCAACAGCTTTCCATACTCTACATCCCATTTTCCATCATACCCATGCTGGCCACGCTGCTCTTTGGCAGCCTGGAGGTATCCCTATTGCTTACCCTGGCTTCGGCAGTTGCCCTGGCTTCTTTTTCCGGGTACCCGCTGCAGACAATGCTGCTGGCTTTAACCAGCGGCATAGTATCCAGCTTCCTCGTCCTGGGAGCGCGTAAACGCAGCACGATTATCCGCGCGGGTATTCTTAACGCCCTCTTGCAGGTAATCGTTTTAGTCCTTATCGAACATCTCTGGATCGGGCTAGCCTCCAGGTACCTGACCCTTTTCCTTAACGGAATAATTTCAAGCATTATAGTACTGGGGGTCCTACCTGTTTTTGAATATTTATTTAATACCGCGACTAATATCAGCCTCCTGGAACTGGCAGATTTTCACCACCCGCTCTTACAGCGGATGATCCAGGAAGCCCCGGGGACCTACCACCACAGTTTGATTGTCGGTAATTTATCCGAGACCGCCTGCCGGGCAGTAGGAGCGAATGCTTTATTAGCCAGGATCGGCGCGTATTATCACGATATCGGTAAACTCCAGAAACCGGAGTATTTCAGCGAAAACCAGAACAGGGAGATCAGCAAACACGGTAATCTTTCTCCGTCCATGAGCAAGCTGGTAATCATGAACCATGTCAAAGAAGGCCTGGAGATGGCCAAGCGGTACCACTTGAACCCGGCGCTCATAGATTTTATCCAGCAACATCACGGCAATAGCCTGGTTTATTATTTTTACCGCCGGGCCCTGGAGAACGTGGAAAGAGACGAAGTCGTAAAAGAAGAGGGTTTTCGTTATCCCGGCCCTAAGCCCAATACTAAAGAAACAGCCATAGTGTTACTGGCGGATTCAGTAGAAGCAGCCATGCGTACCTTGAGAGAACCCAGCCCCGCGAAAATCGAAGAATTAGTGCATAAGGTAATCAATAATAAATTTATCGACGGTCAGCTTGACGAGTGCGAGTTAACCCTTAAAGACCTGGAAAAAATTTCAGCGGTATTTATCCGGCTGCTCTGTGGCATATACCACAGCCGGACAAGCTACCCTGAAGGTGCGCAGATTGAAAATAATCATAAAAAACCTTCAAAAGAAGGTCCCCATCTATCCGGCAAGGATAAAAAAATCAATTCTTAGGGTTTTAAAGCAAGAGGGCCCGAAAAAACAAGGTGAAATCATTGTCTCTTTTGTCAACGACAGGCTAATTGCTAAGCTTAACCTTAGGTACCTGAAAAAAAAGCAGCCTACGGATGTCCTGGCTTTTAACCTGGCTGGCGGCCTGAACTCAAAAAAAATGCTTGCCGACATAGTGGTCTCTGCGGACACGGCACTGCGGAATGCCCGGACTTACCAAACATCGGTTGCTGATGAGTTAAATTTATATTCTATCCACGGACTGTTGCATCTTTTGGGTTATACGGACCATACCCTTAAAGGCAAATCGCTCATGCGCAAGAAAGAATCTCAATATGCCCATCCATAAAACCGAAGCCATAGTCTTAAGGCGCCGGGATTTCCGAGAAACCTCGCTGATCGTGGATTTATACACCCGGGATTTCGGCAAGCTTAGCGGCCTGCTTAAGGGAATACGCACTGAACCGGAAAAATTCGCCAGCACTTTAGAGGTTTCTTCCTATAATGAAATAATCTTCTATAAAAAAACAAATACTGCGCTGCACCTGGTCAGCGCCTGTGACCTGAAGGATAATTTTTTTGATATAAGAAAGAGCCTGGCTAAGGCAGGTTTTATGGGTATTATGATGGAGCTGGTGGCGGCAGTTATGCAGCCTGAAGACAGGAACGAAGAGGTATTCAACTTAACTTTAGAGTGCCTGAAAGAACTTGAAACGACCTATAGCCCGGAAAAAATAATGACTATTTTTAAAATCAAGATGCTTGCGCTTTCAGGTTTTAAGCCGCACTTTGATTCCTGCGTCTCCTGCGGCGACAGGATCCTGGGCCAGTCAAAATTTTCCTTAAGCCTGGGCGGGCTCTTATGCGAAAAATGTTACCCTAAAGATACCTCCTCGCGTTCTATATTCCGCGGGACAATTGCCTCCGTATTATATATCGAGAGGAATAACCTGAAGAATAATCTAAACCTGGGTTTAAACCCGCAGATCAAAAAAGAGCTGGAAATAATCCTGAATGCCTTTTTGAACTTCCATCTGGAGCGGGAATTAAAATCACAAAAAGTCGCAAACAGGCTGGTGGAGGTCTAAGATGAAAATAGCTATTGTGGGGCCGGGGGCGATGGGTTGTTTGTTAAGCGCTTTTCTCTCCAAGTTAAAAGAAGAACTATGGATTCTGGATTATAATAAAGACCGGGCTTCCAGGATTAGGCAGGGCGGGATAACCTTAGAAGGCATCAGCGGCCAATGGCAGTGTAACCCTAAGGCAACGACCGAGGTAAAAGATATCGGCTTAGCCGACCTGGTGGTTATCTGCGTTAAATCCTATAATACCAAAGAAGCAATAACGCGCTCTAAGGCGCTGGTAGGAGAGCATACCGCGGTCCTAACCCTGCAGAACGGCCTGGGTAATGTGGAAATTATCGCCGAAGCAGTAGGGCCGGATAAAGTAATCGGCGGGGTAACTAACCTTGGCGCGACCCTGCTGGATATTGCTAAGGCCAGGCACGCCGGCAAAGGCGAAACCGTCATCGGCCGGATTGACGCCAAAACCACAGCAGGTATGCGCTCTATCCGCGAAATTTTTAATAGCGCCGGCCTGGATACGCGTATTTCACGGGATATAAAATCCCTGCTCTGGTCAAAACTAATCATTAACGTTGGTATTAACGCCCTTACGGCCATAACCCGGCTGAACAACGGAAAATTGACGGAATTTGAAGGCTCGCGCAGGATTATGCGCGAGGCAGTTACGGAAGCTATCCGCATCGCTAAAAGAAAAAGGATAAAACTGATTTACGACGACCCGCTGGCCAAGGTGGAGGCAGTCTGCGAGGCGACCTCCAGCAATGTTTCTTCGATGCTCCAGGATATCCTGCGCAAGAAACGCACGGAAATAGATTTTATTAACGGCGTAGTTGTACGCCTGGGGCAGGAGTTAAACATCCCCGTACCGGTGAATTCCATGCTGGTGGATCTGGTTAAAACTATTGAGGCAAGCTATGCTTCCACACTTTAATAACAGGGACGGTTCTCAACTCAAAGCAAAGGTGTCCCCTAATAGGGGACGCCTTCTGATACTGCTGGTGCTGCTTGGCTGCGGTATTGCTTTGGCCTATTTTGCGCTGGAGAAAAAGGCGCTAAATTGCCCCGCCAGGATTATTGCGGAAAAACCGCTTCGCCCAGTTGACCAAGCCCTGGATTTACTCAGGGTCAGAAAAAACAAAGCTGCCCTGGTAATCCTGGATAAAGTTTTATTGAGCGAACCGAAAAATCCGGACGCTCTTTGGGGAAAAGCCGAAATTTTTAGAAGGGCACGGCAAAATAAATTAGCCGAACTTATGTTTCAGGAGGTATTGGATATAAAACCGGACCATTGGCGAGCGCTTTTAAGTTTAGCTTATATCCAATATAATGAGGGAAACTTAAACACGGCTTTGAATCTAACCCGGCAGGCTTTTAGCGTTTGCAAGACAAACTGCCAGGGCCGGGCTTTAGCCTATACGCTCCTGGGCCTAATAAATAGCGCCCGGCCTTTTAACGGCGGAATGATCGCCAGGATAAACAGGGGCCTGGAGCTTAAAGATTGTTTCTTAAAAGCCGTACGGCTGGCCCCGGAATTACCCGAAACCCACCTATATTTGGGAATTTTCTATCTGGAAGCGCCTTTACTTGAAGGCGGGAGCATAAAGAAAGCGATCCGGGAATTAAAATACGCGCTGGAAATTGCCCCGGATTTTAGCAAGGCTGGCCTACTCCTGGCACAGGCATATGCTCAAGATGAGCATCTCTACCGGGCCAAATACCTAATGATGGGAACATGCCTGGAGGTGATTTCTCCGGACCTGAAAGCAGGAAAAATCGTTTTTGACGAATTCCGGCGCATTGAAAAATTATTAAGTAAATACGAGAGTGGAAGCGAAATAGCGCAATTGAATAGAACCGGCTGCTTGAAGGTGAGCCCGGAAACATTTTATGTAATTAAAAAATCCAAGGAATTCTGGTCAGCCAGTAAGGGAGCGTTTGATATTACCACCGGACCCCTGGTGGACCTCTGGGGTTTCGGGGACAGGCAATACCGCGTGCCTAAAAAAGAGGAGCTGGAAGAAGCCCTAAGATTAACCGGGGCGGATAAAATTATTTTGCAAGAGAAAGAGAGTGTGGTACAATTTAAACTTTCCGGGATGAAGCTGGATTTGGGCGGAGTAGCCAAAGGCTATGCCCTGGACTGCGCAGCAAAAAAATTAAGAGAGTGCGGGATTAAGAGCTGCCTGATTAATGCCGGCGGGCAGGTTTATTGCCTGGGAGACAGGTTCGCCAAGCCCTGGAGGATAGCGATCAAGGCCGCGGGGAGTAATACTATAGCCGGATATCTGGAGTTAAAAGACAGATGCGTGGCAACTTCAGGCGGTTATGAGCGCTACTTTTCCCAGGATAAAAAACGTTACCCGCACATATTTAACCCGCAAACCGGTTATCCGGCGGATAGCCGGATTATTTCGGTAACGGTTATTGCCAGGGACGGCCTGACCGCAGACGCATTAGCTACGGCAATTTTTGTCTTAGGCAAAGATAAAGGAGAAGAGCTGGCCAGGCAATTTAACCATATCCGCGTGAACATCATTGAGGATACCCGTGTTCAAAATAATTAAGAAAGAAAATTTAAATAGCGACATAACCCGGATTACCGTGGAAGCGGCTTGCATTGCCCAAAAAGCCCAAGCCGGGCAATTTGTGGTAATCATTATCGATGAAAAGGGAGAACGCATACCGCTTACGCTCGCAGATTGGGATAAGGAGGAGGGTACGCTTACGCTAATTTTTCAAAAAGCGGGCTTTACTACCCGCCGGCTGGCTAAACTGGAAATAGGCCAGGAGCTCCGGCATATACTCGGCCCCTTAGGGCATCCTACGGAAGCAAAAAACCTGGGGCAGGTCTATTGCGTCGCCGGCGGCGTGGGGGCAGCTGAAATTTATCCGGTGGCCAGAGCCTTTAAACAGGCAGATAACCGGGTTATCTGTATAGTCGGCAGCAGAAATAAGGACTTATTGATCCTGGAAGATGTTTTACGCGGCAGCTGCGACGAGCTCTTCATTACTACTGATGACGGTTCTTACGGCCGTCGCGGCCTGGTTACCGACGTCCTAAAAGACCTTTTTGCGGCAATTGAAAATTCGACACAAACGCAGTATCCGGATTTAGTTTACTGCATCGGCCCGGTGCCGATGATGCGGGCAGTAGCGGATTTTACCAGAGGTTACTCCGTCAAAACCATAGCCAGCCTTAATCCGATTATGGTTGATGCTACCGGCATGTGCGGCGCCTGCCGCTGCCACGTAGCCGGCAAAACCGCTTTCGCCTGCGTGGACGGGCCGGATTTTGACGCGCACCAGGTAGATTTCGGAGAACTTAGCCAGCGCCTTAAAGCCTTTAAACAAGAAGAAAAAGAGATCGGCGAAGAAAATGCCTGAACAGGACAAAACAATGTTTAACCGGATAACGGCAAATAAAATGTTTATCTATTTTTCCGAATTGATAGATAAGCCGGTGCTGGATAGCCATAAGAAGGTCATCGGCCAGATATACGACATAATACTTAAGCCCAGCGCAGTCTATCCGCAGTCCGCATTCCTGGTCATCCGCAAAGGTTTTCCTAACCGTAAATACGCAATAATCAGCTGGGAGCATATACAAGACATAGATATCTATAGCCAGGAAACCAGCCTGGACATCGAGGGCCCTAGGATTGCTTTTGAAAAAAAACACGATAATAAAAACGAGCTTACCCTGCGCAGGGATATACTCGACCAGCAGGTAGTGGATACCCATGACCACAAAGTCATCCGGATTAACGACATCCATCTGCTCTTCGTAGAGCAGGCGCTGATGGTCGCCCACGTGGACATCAGCACCCGGGGGCTTATCCGCAGATTAGGCTTTGAAAAATTAGTAGATTTTCTGGTCAGCCTGATCGCTAAGAATTCCAAGTATCTTCAAACCGAGCACTTTATCTCCTGGAAATATATCCAGCCGCTTTCGGCCAACTCGGCGAGCATGACCATCAAGGTGAACGTCCCGGAGAAGCAATTTAGTAGCATCCCGGCTGCCGACCTGGGAGAGATATTCCTGGATCTAAATATTAAACAACAGCTTACTTTTTTCCAGTCGCTGGATGCCCTGACCCGGGCCAGGGTCTTTACCAATATCGACTTCAAAACCCAGAAATCCCTGGTGGAAGACCTGGCGCCCAAACAGGTAGCCGAATTATTAAACAATATCCCTTCCGATGAAGCCACGGACTTCCTGGAAAAGCTGCCCAAGGATATGGCCGAGCATATTTTAGGCTTTATTGAAAGTAAATACGCCAAGAAATTATCTCAATTACTGGGTTATTCCAGCGATTCTGCCGGAGGACTGATGACCGCCGAATATACGGTCTTTATCAAAGATACGCCGGTGGAGACGGCGCTTAAACAGATCAAGGAGCGCGCCTATAAGGTTGAACCTGCGCAATATGTTTACATCGTTGACGAAAATAACTGCCTGCTCGGCACAACTAATTTCCGCAGATTGATCCTGGCTGACCCCCGGGAACCGATCCAGAATGTCGCGTTCCCCAAGACCTATTCCGTGCACCTGAACTCCAGCGTAAAAGAAGTAGCCTATCTAATGGAAAAATACAAATACTATACTATCCCGGTGGTTGACGAGAACCGCGTACTGCAGGGGATCATCACCGTTGACGATATCCTGAGCCAATTAATCGCTTTTGCCTGGAGAAGGCTTAAAAAAATAAAAATACTTTCTAAAAATTCATGAAAAACACCTGGAGAAAAATAATTATATTCCTTTCGGTAATGGGGCCGGGGATAATTACCGCCAACGTGGATAATGACGCCGGGGGCATTACCACCTACTCGGTGGCCGGGGCGCATTTTGGCTACTCGCTGATCTGGTCGTTTGTCCCCATCATTATTGCCCTGGTCATTATCCAGGAGATGTGCGCGCGGATGGCCGTGGTGACCGGCAAAGGCCTGGCCGATTTAATCCGCGAAGAGTTCGGAGTAAAAATAACTTTTTACGCCATGATGGGCTTGATACTTTCTAATATCTTTAACACCATTGCGGAATTTGCCGGAATCGCCGCCAGCGCGGAATTATTCGGCATCAATAAGTATATACTTGTACCCTTATGCGCGCTTTTTGTCTGGTGGCTCATCGTCAAAGGCACCTATAAATCCGTAGAGAAGGTATTCCTTGTCGCTTGTTTGTTTTATGTATCATATATTATTTCGGGTTTTCTCTCCCGGCCCGACTGGAACGCCGTAGCCAATAGCTCCTTAAAGCCGGCTATCCAGTTTGATAAAGCCTACCTGTTTATGCTCATCGGCGTAATCGGAACAACCATCGCTCCGTGGATGCAGTTTTACCAGCAATCATCAGTCGTAGAAAAAGGCATCAAGATGGAGAATTATAAATACAGCCGTCTGGATGTGATTATCGGCGCTTTTGTGGTGAATATCATCGCCATCTTTATTGTAGTCGTCTGCGCGAATACCCTTTTTACGCATGGCATAAGGATTGAAACCGCTAAAGACGCAGCGCTGGCCCTTAAGCCCCTGGCCGGGCAATATTGTTTTTATCTTTTTGCTTTCGGGCTGCTGAACGCGTCCATCTTTGCCGCATGCATCCTTCCTTTGTCCACTGCCTATTCGGTCTGCGAGGGGATGGGATGGGAGGTAGGAGTAAACCGCCGGTTCAGGGAGGCGCCGCAGTTCTACGCGCTCTATACAACCATAATCATTATCGGGGCAGCGATAATACTTCTGCCTAATGTAAGACTTATCCCGATCATGCTGGTATCCCAAGTCACTAACGGCATACTTCTGCCTTTTGTCCTTATCTTCATGCTCTTATTGGTCAACAATAAACGCCTGATGGGTAAATACACCAATTCACGGATTTATAATATTTTAAGCATAGCTGTTATTGTCGCAATGATCGGCCTTTCCGCGGCCCTTTTATTAACCAGTTTTATAAAATAAGATGCGCAATAAAATACCCCACCAGCCTCCGGAAGAACGAATTAAAAATTTTTTAGAAGTCGCTTTAGGCTTCTCGGAAAGCGAGGCGCAAAAAGAGGCCTCTCGCTGCCTGCAGTGCAAAAATAAGCCTTGCGTAAAGGGCTGCCCCGTAGGGATTGATATCCCGGCTTTTATAAAATTAATCCAAGAGGGCAGGCAAAGGGAAGCCCTGGAAAAAATAAAAGAAAAAAATAATCTTCCGGCGGTTTGCGGACGGGTCTGCCCGCAGGAAAACCAGTGTGAAGCAGTCTGCATCCTGAATAAGAAAAAAATACCGCTTAATATCGGCGCCCTGGAGCGCTATGCCGCAGATTACGCATTAACCCACAAACCAGAGCCAATAGCGCACCGCCGGCAAAACCTGGCGGCTAAAATAGCGGTAGTAGGCAGCGGCCCGGCAGGGTTAACCTGTGCCGCGGACCTGGCCAAACGCGGATTTGAGGTTACCTTATTTGAATCCCTGCATACAGCAGGCGGCGTCCTGGTTTACGGCATCCCGGAATTCCGGCTCCCCAAAAAAATAGTCCAGGATGAAGTTGATTACATAAGAGGCCTGGGCGTAGAGCTCAAAGTTGATACGCTGATCGGCAATACCTTTACCCTGGAAGATTTATTTAAAAGCGGCTTTAAGGCAGCTTTTATCGCGGTAGGCGCAGGATTACCGCAATTTTTAGGCATTGAAGGAGAAAATTTACCCGGGGTATATTCCGCGAATGAATTCCTGACCCGGGTGAACCTGATGAAGGCTTACAAATTCCCCGAATATGCTACCCCCATAAATATAGGTAAAAGAACGGTGGTTATCGGCGGCGGAAATGTTGCCCTGGACTCGGCAAGGGTAGGCTTAAGGCTAGGGAGCACGGTAACGCTTGTTTATCGCCGGACTGAAAATGAAATGCCCGGCCGCCTGGAAGAAATTAAGAACGCCCGAGAAGAAGGAGTGGCCCTAAAAATCTTGACCCAGCCCATCCGCATAATCGCTAATAAAACAGGGTCTGTCGGAGCCTTGGAGTGCATTAAAATGCAACTGGGAGAACCGGATAGTTCGGGGAGAAAGAGGCCCGTCCCTCTAGAAAATTCCAACTTTATCCTGGAGACAGATACGTTAATCATCGCTATAGGCCAGAATCCCAACCCCTTATTGCCCAGAATGACTAAAAGCCTTCAAATAAATAAAAACGGGACAATCGTAGTCGACGAAAATCTAATGACCTCTATCCCGGGAGTCTTTGCCGGAGGAGACATTACCAGCGGCGCGGACACGGTAATCTCCGCAATGGGAGCAGGAAAAAAAGCTGCCCTGGTAATAGAGCAATACCTAAAGGAGTAATATGCCTAAGCTAACAGTGGAGGAAATTTTGTCTTTAAAGGGTAAGCGTAAAATAACCATGCTTACGGCTTATGACTATCCGATTGCCAGCCTGGTAGACAAGGCCGGCCTGGATATGATCCTGGTTGGCGATTCCCTGGCCAATGTAGTTTTAGGCCTGGACTCTACAACCCAAGTCGGCATGACGGAAATGCTGCACCATGCCAAGGCCGTAACCCGCGCCGTAAAATACGCGCTGGTAGTCGGAGATATGCCTTATGCCTCCTACCAGATTAACCCCGCAGAATCGGTAAAGAACGCCCGCAGGTTTATCACGGAAGCTAACTGCGCTGCCGTAAAATTAGAGTGGTTTGATAAATGCCCGGAGGTAACCAAAGAAATACTTAAGGCCGGGATACCGGTAATGGGCCACATCGGCCTGACCCCCCAGACCGCGGATAAATTAGGCGGCTTTAAGGTCCAGGGTAAAGATGCTGACGCGGCGCGCAGGCTGATTGAGCAGGCTAAGGAGCTGGAAAAGCTGGGATGTTTTGCCATCGTCCTGGAATGTGTTCCGGACAGGATCGCCGGAATGATTACTCAAAAATTACATATACCGACAATTGGCATCGGCGCCGGAGCTGGCTGTGACGGGCAAGTACTGGTGATCAATGATATGCTCGGTCTTTTTGAGCGTTATACGCCTAAATTCGTCAAAAAATATTTAAACCTTTCCCCGCTGATCCTGAAAGCGATAGAAGAATTCAAGGAAGATGTCCTCCAGGCGAAGTTTCCTGCGCCCGAGCACACTTTTACCATCAAGGAAGATGAATTAAAGAAAATATGAAGAACGCGCTCGTAAAATTGCTTTTATACATTATTGTTTCCGCTTTAGCCGCAGCCTTTGTAATCCAGTTCGCTCTTCCCCAGGCCCTGCGCGCTTATATCCAGACCGGTATCGGGAGCTGCTCAAGCATACCTATCCTCTGCATGGCCCCGGAAGATACGCAGGCAGTTTTTAAAAAAGACGATCAATATGCCCAAGAGCTCCTTGCGCTGGAATTTCCCAAAACAAAGCTTAGCGTGCCTAAAGGCTTTAAAGTGGTCGAGGAACTGGTAAAAAAACCTTACTACAAGAAGAAGAGCTCGCGTACCGCCGAGGCAGTAATCTATATATTATACGAGCCTAAGGATTTCTTCGTTAACCTTTTTCCCCAGGTCAAGAAAGCGGGGATTAAAGATAATTACGCGTTTATGCGCAGCCTGATGTCCGCGCAGGAAACTAAAATCAATAATATAAACGACGCGTTTTTTGTCATCCTGAAAAGTATCTTTACTCCTAATTTAGGCGACCAGCAAGAAGTCAAAATGCTCCAATTCCAGGCGGAAGGCCGGAATTATTTCATCAATTATAACCTTTCCGGAGCGATCAATTTTTTTGATTGCAGCATAATCGCCCCGTCCGGGGAATTTTTTAAAATTTATATAAAAGATACGGGCAAAGTCCTGGACCTGAATAAGGCCTTTACTATCGCCTCCGGGATAACGCCAAATTAAGTAAAGTGCTTGATTTTTATTGCAAACTATGCTAAGAATAGAGGACTTATGAGCGAAAACTTGATGGAAAAGGTGGTTGCCCTTTGCAAAAGAAGGGGTTTTATATTTCAGTCCTCGGATATTTACGGGGGTTTGAGCAATACCTGGGATTACGGCCCTTACGGGGTTGAACTTAAAAATAACCTGAAGCGCGCCTGGTGGAAAGCGAACGTCTACGCGCGTGACGATACCCTGGGCATGGACGCGGCTATCCTGATGCACCCCAAAGTCTGGGAGGCCAGCGGCCATGTACAAAACTTTTTTGATTTAAAAAGCGATTGCCGGAAATGTAAAAAACGTTTTAAAGGCGCGGACTTAACAGATAAAAATAAATGCCCTGAGTGCGGCGGGGCGCTTACCGAGGCGCGGCCCTTTAATCTTATGTTTAAAACCTATCAGGGCCCGGTAGAAGAAGCCGGTAATGAAATATATATGCGCCCGGAAACCGCCCAGGGTATGTTCGTAAATTTCCTGAATATCCTGGACTCCCGGCATCCTAAGCTTCCTTTCGGACTGGCCCAGATCGGAAAATCATTCCGCAATGAAATAACTCCGGGCAATTTTACTTTTCGCACCCGTGAATTTGAACAGATGGAGCTGGAGTATTTTGTAAGGCCTGCTGAGGCGGATAAATACTATAAATCCTGGGTGGAGGAAAGATTTAACTGGTATATAAACTTAGGGATAAAAAAAGAAAACCTGAAAAAACGCGAACACGCCAAGGATGAATTAGCGCATTATGCGGCTTCCTGCACGGACATAGAATACAACTTTCCTTTCGGGTGGAGCGAATTAGAAGGTATTGCCAACCGCACGGATTTTGATTTAAAACAGCATGCCGAATCCAGCGGCAGGGATTTGAAATATTTTGACGACGCGCTCAAGGAAAGGTTTTACCCTTATATCATTGAGCCTTCGGGCGGAGTGGACCGGGCAGTATTGGCTTTTTTAATTAACGCTTACCATGAAGAAAAGGTCAGGGAGGATACGCGGGTAGTTTTAAAACTGCATAAGGACCTGGCTCCCACCAAAGTGGCGGTGCTGCCGCTTTTAAGGAACCGGCCGGAGATCGTCGGGCTGGCTAAAACGATTGCCCGGGATTTAAAGCAAGCGCTGGTTGCGGTATATGATGATACAGGCGCCATCGGCAAACTTTACCGCAGGCAGGATGAGGTAGGCACGCTTTATTGTGTTACGGTGGACGTACAGAGCCTGGAAGACAAACAGGTGACTGTGCGCGAGCGCGACAGCATGCAGCAGGAGAGAATGGCCATAGAGAATTTAAGAGAATACTTGTCCAACAAACTTATTTAACTAAAGAAAGGCAGGGTTTTAAAGCAAATGGGTAACAAAAAATACGTTTACTCCTTCGGCGGCGGCAAAGCAGACGGCAATGAAAGCATGAAAAATCTTCTGGGCGGCAAAGGCGCGAATTTAGCGGAAATGGCCGGCCATAAAAATTTAAGGCTCCCTGTTCCTCCGGGATTTACCCTGACTACGGAAGTCTGCACCTATTATTACGGGCATAAAAAGTCTTACCCCAAGGAGCTAAAAGGCCAGGTGGAAAAGGCGCTCGCCACTGTCGAGAAGCTCATGGCTAGGAAATTCGGCGATCCGGCTAACCCCTTATTAGTCTCGGTCAGGAGCGGCGCGCGCAAGTCTATGCCCGGGATGATGGAGACTGTCCTTAATGTGGGTTTGACCGAAAAAACAATTCCCGGCTTAGTCAAACAGGCAGGCGGCAATGAGCGCTTTGTCTACGATGCCTACCGCCGGCTGATTACGATGTACTCCGACGTAGTTATGGAAAAGGCAGCCGGTATAGAGCCAAAAGAGGATATGGGTATCCGCAAGCAGCTAGAGCGGATCATGGATGAGGTAAAGCAGAAGAGAGGCTCGAAAGCCGATACGGATTTAACCCTGGCCGACCTAAAAGATATCTGTGCGAAATATAAAATAAAGATCAAAGAAGTTTTGGGCAAAGAATTTCCGGATGAGCCCAGGCAACAGCTATGGGGCGGGATCAGCGCGGTATTTTCTTCCTGGAACGGAAAGCGCGCTATAAGCTACCGCCGCATCGAAGGCATACCGGATGAATGGGGAACCGCGGTAAACGTACAGACTATGGTCTTCGGTAATATGGGAAATGACTCGGCTACCGGCGTAGCCTTTACCCGCAACCCCGGAAACGGCGACGCGCATTTCTACGGCGAGTATCTGATCAACGCCCAAGGCGAAGACGTAGTTGCCGGTATCCGCACCCCTGCGCCGATCAATACTTTTTCCCAATCCGCGCATAATAAAGATTTACTGACGCTGGAAAAGGGCATGCCGGCGATTTATAAGGAGCTTTTTGCGATCCAGAAACGCCTGGAAAAGCATTACCGCGATATGCAGGATATTGAATTTACCATTGAAAAGGGAAGGCTCTTTATGCTGCAGTGCCGCATTGGAAAACGCAATGGCCCGGCAGCAGTACGCATGGCCATGGAGATGGTCAAAGAGAAATTGATTAAAAAAGAAGAAGCGGTTATGCGTGTAACTCCGGCGCAATTAGATGAGCTGCTGCATCCGATCATTGACCCTAAAGCAGAAGGCCTGAATAAACCTTTAGTGAAAGGCTTGCCTGCTGGCCCCGGAGGCGCCTGCGGTCAAATCGTCTTCAATGCCAAAGACGCGGTAGCCTGGAAACTGCAAGGCAAAAAAGTCATACTTCTGCGCGAAGAAACAAACCCGGAGGATGTTGAAGGTATGCGCGCTGCCGAAGCAATCCTTACTGCCCGCGGCGGAATGACTAGCCACGCCGCCTTGGTTGCCCGCGGCTGGGGCAAATGCTGCATTGTCGGCGCCAGCGACCTGCATGTTGATTCAGAAAACAAGACGATCAACGCCGGCGGAAAAACCTTAAAAGAAGGCGACTGGATCACTTTAAACGGGACCAAAGGCATAGTCTATGCAGGCAAGCTGGCGATGATGGATGCCTCGGAAGAAAACGCCATGCTGATGAATTTTTTAAAAATCTGCGGCGCTATTAAAAAACTGGGTATCCGCACCAACGCCGAAACCCCGGATGATGCGGTCAAGGCCCGCCAGTTCGGAGCTGAAGGAATAGGGTTATTCCGGACCGAGCACATGTTCTACGGCAAAGGCGCGGATGAACCGTTATTTATCCTGCGTAAAATGATTATCTCAAAGACGGAGGATGAAAGAAAAAAAGCAACAGAAGAACTGTTCCCCTATGTAAAAAAAGATATTAAAGGGACACTGGAAGCAATGGATGGTTTTCCGGTAGTCATCCGTTTGCTTGATCCGCCCCTGCATGAGTTTGTCCCGCGCGAACAGGTAAAGTTAGAAGAGCTCGCCCGGGAATTAAATATCAATATGGAAGAGCTATCCCGGCGCGCCGAGAACCTGCATGAATCCAACCCGATGATGGGCCATCGCGGCGTGCGCCTGGGCATAACTTATCCTGAAATTAGCGCAATGCAGATACGCGCCATATTTGAAGCTGCCGCTGAATTGCTCAAAGAAGGCAGGAAACCTTATCCGGAGATTATGATCCCGGTGGTCTGCGATGTTAAGGAGCTAAATGACCAGCTGGTGATCGCTAAGGCGCTTTATGCGCAAACCCTGAAAAAATACAATATTAAAACAATCAAGCATATGTTCGGGACGATGATCGAGATCCCGCGGGCAGCATTAGTCGCGGATAAGATTGCCACAGTGGCAGAGTTCTTCTCCTTCGGGACCAATGACCTTACCCAGATGGGTTTTGGATTTTCGCGCGATGATATCGGAGGCTTTGTGCCGGAGTATATTAAAAAAGGCATTTTGCCGGAAGACCCGTTCCAGAGCATTGACCAGGAAGGGATCGGCCAACTGATCCAGATCGCCATTGCCAGAGGTAGGAAGACCCGCAAGGGCTTAGAAATCGGCATTTGCGGCGAGCATGGCGGAGAGCCAAGATCAGTGGAATTCTGCCACCGGGTAGGGATGAATTATGTAAGTTGTTCGCCCTTTCGCGTTCCGATTGCAAAATTGGCCGCGGCCCAGGCAGTACTGAGAGAAAAAAGAAAGAAATAACCGTCCCTGACTAAAAATATGGAAGCACTAAAAACTTACCTTAAAGAGATCCGGAATATTCCTTTGCTCAGCGCCAGCGAAGAGGTTTCTTTAAGCCGGAAGATTAAAAGAGGGGATGAGCAGGCACGCAAAGCCATGATCCAGGCTAACCTGCGCCTGGTGATCAACATTGCTAAAAGGTATATGCGCCTGGGGACTCCTTTCCTGGACCTAATTGAAGAGGGAAACTTAGGCCTGATGAAAGCAGTGGATAAGTTTGACCCTAATAAGGGCTTCCGTTTCTCAACTTATGCGGCCTGGTGGATTAAGCAGGCGATTACGCGCTCGATCTCCGAACAGGGTAAGATGATCCGCGTTCCGGTATATATGAACGATATAATCGCTAAATGGCGTAAAACCCGCGAGCGCCTGAGCCAAAGGTTAAAACGTATCCCTACCGACGAGGAAATAGCCAAAAAATTAAAAATTCCTAAAGAAAAAATAGCGCAGATAAACTTCTGGATGTCCACTTCAACTTCATCGCTGGAAGCGCCGATCGGCGAAGACAGCGAAGGAAAAGTCTCGGATTTAATTGAAGACAGCGCATCCATACAGCCGGACAGCAAGATTGAACACCTGCTGGACAAAGAAAGGGTAGCCAATCTGCTGGAAATTATGACGGAGCGGGAAAGAGAAATTTTAGATATGCGTTTTGGCCTGGCCGATAAAAAAACACACACCTTGGCCGAGGTAGCCAAAAAATTAGGCGTCTCCAGGGAGAGGATCCGCCAGATAGAAGAAATAGCCTTAAAGAAAATAAGGAAATTTGTGGAAGGAGCCAAGGAAGAGCTATGAGCAAAAAAAACGACCCGGTTTTAGAAAAAGCCATAAAAAACATCGTTGATTTTCCCAAGGCAGGGATTATCTTCCGCGACATTACTTCTTTAATTCAGGACAGGATTGCTTTTAAAAAAACGGTAGATTTATTAACATATAAATATAAAGGTAAGCGCATCAACAAGGTCGTAGGAGTGGAAGCGCGGGGTTTTATCTTTGGTGCAGCCCTGGCCCATAGAATCGGCGCCGGCTTTGTCCCGGTGCGTAAAAAAGGCAAGCTCCCCCGTAAGGTTATCGCGGCTACTTACGCCTTGGAATACGGGACAGATACCCTGGAAATCCATGAAGACGCGATAGAACCGGGAGAAAGAATCCTGATCATTGACGACCTCCTGGCTACCGGCGGCACGGTAAAAGCGGTGATCGGACTGGTCAATAAGCTGAAAGGCAAAATCCAGGGCATCGGGTTTGTCATTGAACTGGTTGACCTGCAGGGCAAAGAAAAACTAAAAGGCTACCCTGTTTTTTCGCTGGTAAAGTTCCGGGGCCATTAAGACAAACTTGCCCCTGTAGCTCATAAGGATACCTGCCTGCCGGCAGGCAGGGAGCAGCAGTTTCCTAAATACATGCATTACGTTTATGCTCTAAGGTCAATTAAAGACAACAGAATATACATTGGAATAACTAAGGATTTAGAAAATAGAATCAAAGAACATAACTCAGGAAAAACAAAATCTACAAAATTTTATAAACCTTGGATTTTGTTTTATTCCGAAAAATCTATTTCGCGTAATTTTGCTCGAGAACGCGAAAAAGAATTGAAATCTGGTTCTGGAAGGGAATATTTAAGGGGAATGATATCTGCCCCTGTAGCTCATAAGGATAGAGCAGCAGTTTCCTAAACTGCGTGTGGCAGGTTCGATTCCTGCCAGGGGCATAAATATTCGGGCAGGATGAGGCAGGTTCGTCCTTGCTCGCTGCGCTCGCAAGGATTTCGCCGGATAAAAAATAGCGGGGGCTCAATTCCTGCCAGGGGCACATTAGTCCTACCTCGCTATAGCTCGGTAGGACTGCACTAGACAAAAACTTTAAGGTGTTTGATTATGTATAATTATAATTTACACGCGCATACTTTGTTAAGCGACGGGGAGTTGCTTCCTTCGGAGGTAGCGGTGCGCTATATGGCGGCCGGCTATAAAACGATTGCCCTTACCGACCATGCTGATTACAGCAATATCAAGCCGGGGCTTAAGGCAATCCTGGAATTTTGCCGCAGGTGGCCCAAGGGCTCTGCTATAAAAATACTGCCCGGGATAGAATTAACCCACCTGCCTCCGGAACAGTTCAGGCCTTTAGCCAGTTACGCCAGGAGGCAGGGAGCTAAAATCATTATCGCTCACGGCGAAACTACGGTTGAACCGGTAATCCAAGATACCAACCGCCTAGCGCTTTTAGCGGATATTGACATCCTCGCCCACCCGGGCTTAATCACTGATGCAGATACGCTGCTGGCTAAAAAGAGGGGGGTATTCTTAGAGCTTACCAGCCGCCAGGGACACGCCGATACTAACGCGCACGTAGCTATGCAGGCCAGGAAATTCGGCGCAAAATTAATTTTGAATAACGATAGCCACGCCCCGCAGGATATTATTGCTCCGCAGGAATTAAGCAATATCGGTATCCGGGCAGGGCTTTCCGAAGAAGAAATAGAAAAAATTTATAGTGAGGTAACTATTTTTCTGAAAAAGAAGGAGGGCAGATGAGAATTTTTAAGCGCAAATTTTTCCTATATGCCATAGCCTACCTGCTGCCTACTCTCTTATTGGGCTGCGTAGCGCTTCCCGACAAAAACCGGACAGGCAGCGCTCAATCCCTGCAGGCCCAGTCAATCTTAAAATTTTCAGACCTGCCAGTGCCGGCCGGGTTTAAAATCCTCCCTGAAGATTCCTATTCCTTTGAGAGCTCCGGGGTGCGGGTGGGCTTATTAAGGTACCAGGGTAAAGCCAGCTTAGACCAGGTGGTGAATTTTTATAAGGAGCAGATGCCCATGTATAACTGGGCCTTGCTGAATATTACCGAGTATGGCGACTGCATAATGAATTTTGAGCGCGAGTCAGAAAGCTGCATTATCGGCGTAATCACTAAGGGAAATAAGTCGGTCATCAGCCTGGCTTTTGGCCCCAAAGCTTCGGTTTTATCGAAAAAGTCCAAGCACACGGTAAAATAAGTAAAATTTAAGAAAATACTTGACAAATATCAAGTTATATGTTAAAAAAGAACAAAGTGTTTGGGCAGTTAAAAATCATCTAGGTATATACTTTCTTAAAACCTAGTTAATATAAAAATCCAAGCAATTAAAAAAGGAGGAGAAAGAAATGAGTAAACGCTTAATTGTGGTGCTGACGCTTCTGTTTGTAGCCAGCATAGCTTGTGCTGCCTACGCAGAAGTGCAAAACATCAAGGTATCCGGTGATATTATCGCTTCCGGAGTAGCCAGGAGCCGTTTTGGCTTGAGATACAGCGTACCAGATGGAGACAAGAGCCAGTTTAAGCAGAGCTTTTTGATGTCTCAGATCCGGCTGCGCGTGGATGCAGACCTTACGGATAATGTCGCTGCCACCCTAAGGCTGATTAATGAGCGCGTTTGGAACGGACAGAATGATTCCTCATCCAGCGGAAATTCCAAGATTGACCTGGACTTAGCCTATGTTACCTTAAAGGAATTTCTCTATTCTCCTTTAAGTTTTGTTGTAGGCCGCCAGGAAATCCGTTTTGGCAACGGGTTAATTATGGGTAATGCCAAAGCCTCCAACGGTTCTACCAACATTCCTACGGACTTAAGCGAAAGAAAAGCCTTTGACGCTATCCGGGCCACCTTAAACTATGACCCGCTGATCATTGACTTGCTCTACGCTAAAGTAAGGCAGGAAACTTATGGTACTGATGATACGAGCAATGACCCTATTTCTCTGAAAAATGATATCAGCTTAGCGGGTGTTAATGCTACGTATGCCTTAAACAAAAATGCGAATATCGCAGCTTATTACTATATTAAAAATGATAAGTACAAAAATGGCGACACTGCTACTTCTGGCGGAAAATCCGATAAAGTAAACACTATCGGCACCTTAATTTCCGGCTCACCGATTGAGAACATGACTGCTTCTTTTGAAGCGGCTTATCAGTTCGGCAAGAGCAACACCACTAATGAAAACCAGAAAAAGCATGATGCCTGGGCTTTACAAGGTATGTTAGATTATACCTTTGCTAAAGTAAGAACAACTCCTACCCTCGGCGCTTCTTACACCTATCTTTCCGGCAACAAAGTTGCTGGTGAAGATACCCGCAACCAGGGTTGGGACCCGATGTTCTATGATCAAAAACTGAATAACATCGCTTATGCTATCCTGCCTTTTACCAATATGAGCGTTTTCAATTTAAAAGGCAGCTTCAAACCGTTAGATGATGTTACTGTTTCTGCGGTTTACGGATGGTATGATGTAGCGACCAAGCCTACCACTGGCTCTTCTTTCAACAGCGCATTCAGCTATGACGGTACTAATGTCGAAACCTACACCTACACAGGCAAAAGGCATCTTGGTGATTCCATTGATTTAACCGCAACCTATGACTACACCGAAGATGTGCAGCTGGGCTTAACCTATGGCTGGTTCAGGCCGGGTGAAGGTATACAGGAGAAAGAAAAAGACGCCAATCAGCTGATTGGTTCTTTAAAGGTAGTATTCTAAGTTAACTTATGTAGTAACACTAATCCTCGGGGGAGAACATCCCCCGAGGATTTTTTTTAAATCCCTATGCTCAACCTCGCCTTTATCTTCCATATGCACCAACCCTATTATAAAGACCTCCTCACTCAGGAGACAGCTTTACCCTGGGTGCGTTTACACGGAGCTAAAGACTATCTGGATATGGTCCAGATATTAGAGCACTACCCTAAAATCCATAAGACTTTTAATCTGGTGCCCTCTTTGCTGGAGCAGGTAGAAGATTACGCTGAAGAAAGGGTAAAAGATAAATACCTTGCGCTTTCCTATCAAGCCGCTCAAGACTTATCCCCCGAGGATAAGACTTTTATCCGGAATAACTTTTTTTCCATTAACAAAGATAAGGTGATCGCGCTTTTCCCGCGCTATTATGAGTTATATTTGAAAAAAGAGCGCAATCAGGAATTCAATACCCAGGACTACCTGGACCTGCAAACCTGGTTTAATCTGGCCTGGATCGACCCTTCTTTCCGCCAGAAATTCCCGGAATTAAAGGCCTTGATAGCTAAAGGGAGGTTTTTTACGGAAGAGGAAAAGCGTATTGTCCTGGCTAAACAGCTAAGCATTTTAAAAGAGATCATCCCTAATTATGCTAAATTCCGCGCAAGCGGCCAGATTGAGTTAAGCGTAACACCCTATTATCATCCCATATTGCCCTTATTGTGCAGCACGAACAGTGCTAAAGAAGCTAACCGCCAAAGCCTCTTACCGAACCAGGAATTTCGTTATCCCCAGGACGCCCGGGCGCAAATTGACTCCTGCGTTGAATTTTACCGGGAGAAATTCAAGGCCGCGCCCCTGGGGATGTGGCCATCCGAAGAATCAGTCAGCGAACAGATCCTTCCGGCGATAATCGCTTCCGGGATAAAATGGATCGTTACGGACGAAGCCCTGCTCTTTAAATCCTTAAAATCCAAAAAGAGGGATACGCGATTACTTTACCGGCCGCATTTATTGAAGAGGAGGGAAGGGGAGTTAAGCATCGTATTTCGCGACCGCAACCTCTCGGACCTGATCGGGTTTGTTTACCACAGCTGGAAAGCCGAGAACGCCGTAGCGGATTTTATCTCTCACCTGGAGAATATCAACAAAACTTTCAGCGATGCAGACCCTCTGGTCGTTATTGCTATGGACGGAGAGAATGCCTGGGAATATTACACTAATGACGGCCAGGATTTTTTAAGCCTGCTTTATGCGCGCCTAAGCGCCGCGGACTTCATTAAAACAACTACCGTCTCTGCATACCTGAAGGCAGCGAGGATAAAATCCGAAATCAAGCATTTAAGCGCAGGCTCCTGGATCTACGGCAATTTTAATAAATGGATGAACAACCCTTATAAGGCTTGCGCCTGGGACTGGCTGCGCGCGGCGCGCAAGGAACTGGATAATCCGGATTTAGGGTTAGCTAACGAAAGGCGGGCGTTAGCCTGGAAACAAATTTATATTTTAGAAGGCAGCGATTGGTTCTGGTGGTATGGCGAAGACCCGGATGGCTCTTTTGACCGGCTCTTTCGCCGGCATTTACGTAATTTTTATACGCTCATCGCTAAGGACCCCCCGGATTATTTAAAAAATCCGCTCAGTACTTGATATATACGAAAGTGTTGACATTCAATGCCTTTTGTGTTATAAAATAACAAGTTAATATGGACAAAAAGGATATCTACGAACATTTAGCCAAGATTTATCTGGATGCTTCTTCCAAGAAGAAAAAAAGAAATAAGAGCCAGCTCAAGCTTTTTAAGAATTTTTTTATCTTAAGCCTATTTATGCTGGTGGCCTTAAGCACCGCTTTATTTTCTTCTTCCGCCAAGCGGCATCCGCTGCCTGCGGAGACCGCGCTTTTTTTGCAAAACGGCCCCTCTAGAATAAATTTCAATTTTGACCCGGCCAGCCGGGAAACCTACACCATCAATTTAAACCGCCTGAATGTCGGGCGTTTCAAACAACTGGCTTTTGCGCTCAGGAATATGCACCCCAAAGATAGCATCGCCTTAAGGGTGGAGTTCACTAATGCTTTTAAAGAAAGATCAGAAGTATATATAAAAGACATCCCCGGTAAATGGCAGGATGTCCGGATCAACCTGACGCAGTTTGAGAATATAAACGACTGGTCGGAAATGAAGAACCTGACTTTTGCCGTGGAAGCCTGGAACGCCGCCAGAAAAAAAGGCGTAGTTTATATAGACAATATCCGGCTTACGAAATAGGGAAGGAGAGTTAGCCTAAGGCCATGCGTATAATCGCGATTACCAATCAAAAGGGCGGTTGCGGTAAAACAACGACAGCAGTTAACCTGGCCGCATCCCTGGCCACTAACAGCAGGAAAGTACTCTTGATCGACCTTGACCCTCAAGCGCACGCTACCCTGGGCCTGAATATCAAATCTCCTTTCAGTATCTATAATGTCCTCTCCAAGACAACCCACCAAAAAGCAAAATTAGACGGCATTATCCAGAACATCAGCCCGGATTTTGATATCGCCCCATCCAGTATTATTTTAAGCACCCTGGAACAGGAGCTCGCCGGTGAAATCGGCAGGGAATCCCGGCTCTGGGAGGTTTTAAATAATTTCAAAGAAAATTATGACTATATCCTGATTGATTGCCCGCCTAACCTGGGAATCCTGACCATCAACGCTATCCGGGCAGCCAGTGAGGTAATCATCCCGGTTGAAGCCAGCAGGTTTTCGCTGGAAGGCCTGGGACAATTGATCAGTATCGTAAACCTGGTCAAGGACCGGCTTAGCCATGAAGTCGCTTTCCGGATATTGGTCTCTAACTTTGATTCGCGCCTGGCCCATTCCTTTAAGATGCTGGAAAAGATCAGGAGTGATTTTAAAAATAAGCTCTTCAGCAATATTATCCATGTAAACGTAAAACTAAAAGAAGCGCAGAACCAGGGCCGGCATATCCTGGATTTTGATAAATACTGCCGCGGCGCCAAAGACTACTACAGCCTCTCCCGGGAGATTATTACCCAGGAAATCGTAGATAAAGAAATCCCTAAACCCATCCCGCCTTTAGAAAAAAAGATGCGGGAGATACTCAAAACAGAATTACCTAAGCTTAACGAAGTTGTCTTTAAAGTTGCCGCGCCCGAGGCCAAAGACGTATACCTGGCCGGAGAATTTAACAACTGGCAGCTGGATGATAGCGGGCGCATGGCCCAGGATAACGGCACCTGGAGTAAAAAATTAAACCTCTCCTGCGGCAAGTACCGTTACCGTTTTGTGATTGACGGTAAATGGGTGGAAGACCCCGGCAACCCTTTAAAAGAAATTAACCCCTACGGTTCGGTTAATTCCCTGATCGAAATCGGCAACAATAATAATAACGCCCGGCGCTAATTAGAAGTGCGCCGGTGGCCCTTTTGGGCAAGGGAGGTGGAAAATGGCCTTAAAAAAAAGAAAGGCAAAAAAGAAAGTAGTTAAAAAGCGACCCTTAAAGAAAAAAATCGTCAAAAAAGCCTTGCGCAAGAAACCCGCCAGGAAGACCCTCAAAAAGACTGTCTCTAAAAAGAGGCCGGCAGCGGCCAAGGCGAAAAGATCCAAAGAAAACCTGATCGGTAATATTACGCATTATTTTCCGCATGTACAGGCTGCAGTAATTAAACTAAAAGCCCCCTTATCCGTAGGGGATACCATCAAGGTCAAAGGCCATACAACAGACTTTACCCAAACAATAGCTTCCCTGCAGATCAACCGTGTTCCGGTAAATACGGCTAAAACCGGGGAAGAAATAGGCTTATTGGTTAAATCCAGAGTCAGACAGCACGATTTAGTTTATAAGGTCTAAAAGAGGAGGTAGGAGTGAGGCTTTCCGAAATCGAAAAAAGGGCAAAAAGCTTAGGCATCCGGGATACCTGGAGGCTTTCTAAGAAGGAATTAGTCAAAACAATCCAACGCGTAGAAGGCAACCTAGATTGCTTTGGGAGCAAGCGCAGTTCCTGCGAGCAATTAAGCTGTTGCTGGAGGAGTGACTGCATAAAATGAAATACCATTGTCAGATCTGTGACCGCGATATCGATGATTTTGCCAGCCTGGCCCATATCAAGGCTGAAGAATACCTGCTGGATTTAATCCGGCGGGACCACCCGGAATGGCACGAAAGCAAAAAAACCTGCCATAAATGCGTAGAATATTACCGTAAGCTGGTTAAGGAAAACGAAGTTTAAGTTTCCTCTAAAGGACGGTTCAAAATTGCACCGTCCTTTGATTTTAAGTAAGTATTTTGGGTAAGTACCCATAATAACTATGGCGTTAAAACCCGGTAAGTTCAAGTAAATGCAGGCTCGAGGAAGACCGAAAAAATACAGGATAGTGCGCCTAGACCCTAAAATCAGCCAATTTAGCCCCCGAGGTAAGGCTGGCCGGCCAAATGAAGTAGATTTGAGTATGGATGAGTTTGAGGCCTTAAGGCTGGCTGACTATATGGGCTTACCCCAGAAAGAGGCAGCTAAATCCATGCACATATCCCAACAGACCTTTAGCCGGGTATTTAAAAGGGCGCATAAGAACATCGCCAATGCCTTGGTTAATGGTAATACCATCAAGATCCAGGGAGGCCATTACGTAATCAGTTCCCGCGATGAAACTAATCCTGCCAGGAGCCAGAATAACCCAACCTAAAGAAAGAGCACCCTTAGGAAAGCCTACTGCAAATAAGCAATTTTACTGAAATTTACGCACTTTTACCCTTGTGCTCAACTTCCTATAATATATCTTATGTTAACTTGAGCATATTGGCTAAACTGCTCTAATGCTTTGGTAATTAAGGAGTTAGGTAATGGCGGTATTTTCCTGTGGAAAAGCGATTTTTAGCTTACTTAAACTTACCGCTTTATTTTATGCTTGACATTCTGGTAAGTATTTCTATATGCAGCTACCAGGATTTTTTGCCTTTAATCGCTTATTTTTTATTTGTGGGTTAGAATGACCTGGGCAGGAAAGATGGAATTATCTCCAAAGCGGCTGTTGATTCTGTCTATTGCCTTAACCAGGGCCTCCCTTCGTTTTTCCTCAATAAGCAAAGGATGGTACTCCTGGGGGCTTAAATGGCTGGCGCTTACTCCCAGAGCCCGGATTTTTGGCCTTTTTTGAGGCATTCCAGCCATGAGTTTAAGGATGCGCAGGTATATTTCATAGCTGTCATTAGTAGCTATTGAGCAGGTTTTTTGAACCAGAAAATCGCCTTTTTGCGGTATATTTAACCAAAGCTGGACTGTTCTAGCAGTCAGGTTTTTCTGACGTAAGCGAAGGCCAACCATTTCCGATAATACCCTGATCCAGGCACTGATAAACCGGGGGTTTGTTTGAGCCCTGGGTAAGGTATACGCATGGCTTACTGACCTGGGCTTTTCAGGCATTTCCTCAAACTTACCGGGATTTTCTGTAAAGAATCCCGGTAAGTTTAGGTAGAGATCCCAACAGCTCTTTAAACCTTGAGCCAGCAAGATCTGTCCGGTTTTACCGGCCATACCGTAAGCCTTAATAAGCGGAGTCGCGCTTAAAATATCTTTAAAGTTGCCCTCATTGATCAGGGTTACGCCATTGGGTTTATTGATCTTGGAAGCAAGCTTGGCCAGAAGCCAGTTTTTGGCTATGCCTACCGAAGCAGTAATGTTAAAGTTTGCATATATCTGTTCCTGGATTTGAGCAGCAAGCTTAAGCGGCTCTGGATACCCCTGGATATCCATCTGGAATTCATCAACTGAAGCATAATGCAGCAGAAAACCAAAACCTTTAAGCAACTCAAAAATCTCTCCTGAAGTCCAGATGTACTTAGCCTGATCCGCGGCCACAAATTCCAGGTTTGGGCAGATGCTGAAAGCGTCTTTTGAAGGCATCCCGGAATGGATGCCTAAGGCTTTAGCTGCGTAGCTGGCAGCACAGACCACCGTGCGCATTTTATGGGCGCGCGAGCCCACAACCAAAGGCTTTCCCTTAAGGCGCGGGTTGATAGCCTGTTCGATTGAGGCAAAAAACGCGTCCATATCAATATGCAGGATCATCTTTAAACACACCCGGAGATTATTATGGGATTATCTTATCGATCTGCCAGCGGAAGGTGGAATTATTAAAGGATATCTGGTAAAGCTGCCCGGAACTGACTACGGAAAAGTAACTAACCAATGCCTGGCCCAGGCGCTCCTGCCAGTTATAGGTTATGTTATCAATTTTATATTCCTTATTACTCCAAAGAAAAGCTTTAGGATAGATCCTGGCGTTCTTAAAATAAGCCAGGACCTCAATGCGCTCAGCCAGCGCATCCGGATTAAAGCCGGCCTTATCCGGCTCAAACCTGTCCCAGCGAGCCTGAGGGTTAAAACTATTTTGATGCATACTTCCTGATCACGGCCATAAGTTTCCCGATTACCTTAAACTCTTCAAAAATCGGCGGGTAATCCGGGTTAGCCGCCTCCAGATGATATTTATTGTTTTTACGCGCTAGCTTTTTTAAGGTAACTTCATTATTATCCAGAAGCGCAGCCACTATTGCGTTATTTTCAGCAGAGGGCTGTTTCTTAATAATCGCTACATCCCCATCCAGAATACCGGCACCAACCATACTGACGCCTTTAACCCTTAAAGCAAAAACATCGTCAAAGCCCAGGCGGCCTAAAAACAGATTGTCCACATCCACATAGCCTTGAATTTCTTCATAAGCCAGATTTGGCCTGCCGGCCATGATGGTACCAATTATAGGGATCCTGTTCACGCTGGCACGCTCAGTTAATTCCAAGGCCCGGGATTTGTTGTTCATCCGCCTAAGCAGGCCTTTCTGCTCTAAAGCCTTTAAATAATCCCTGACTGTGCCGGTAGATTTAAACCCCAGCTCCCCGGCTATCTCTCTAATCGTAGGAGGTAATCTCTCCCCTATCCGCTTACGGATAAAATTAAGCACCTTTTCCTGTTTAGGCGTCAGATCCGGCTTCTTTTCCATAGTTATAGCTATACCACACATTTGTGTGGTTTGTCAAGTTATCTTTCTAAAACTTTAGCAAATGCCTGGACAACTGCAGGATTAAACTGGGTCCCCGCCCCTTCTTTTATTCTTACTAACGCTTCTTCTCTAGTTAGGGCTGTTTTATAAGAACGCGCAGAAACCATTGCGTCATAGGCATCCGCAACCGTAACAATCTGCGCAAAGATATTCAGCTGGTCGCCTTTTAAACCGTCCGGATAGCCTTTACCGTCATAACGCTCATGATGCGACCTGGCCACAGAAAGCATTTGCGCATCCGGGAACACCGGTTTTAATATCTCTTCGCCTACCTCAGGGTGTTTATGCACAATATCCCATTCGCTTTTTGATAAGCCGCTTTTCTTATTTAAGATACCCTCGTGGATGCCTAATTTGCCGATATCATGCAGCTGCGCCGCTTTCTTCAGTAGTTCCGCATCCTTAAAAGGTATCCCTATGGCAATGGCAATCTGATAGGCATATTCGCTAACCCTCTCTGAATGGCCGCGGGTATAAGGATCTTTCGCTTCCAGGCTACGCACCATCGCCTGCACCACGCGATAAAAATAATCCCTTAATTTTTCCCGCGCCTCGGCTAAATTTGCAGCCATCTCGTTAAAAGAGGCGGCGAGCTGGCCGATTTCATCCTGAGAGGGTACTTTCACCCGATAGCCAAGATCGCCTTTTACTATATGCTTAGTGCCGTCAATCAACTTCTTGACGGGAATAATTATTTTTGCGGAGAATATAAAACCAAGGATTAAAGAAAATACAACGCCCATCAGTACAACAAATATACCCCTGTAGAATAAGCCCTTTCCGGCAAGATAAACATCAGCAGCATCTATATCCACGCCTAATACGGCAACAGGCATATTATCTTTATTTAAAATAGGCGCATACCCGGAAAGCAGTTTGCCCCATTCATCAATAGTCAGGCCAGTGTCTGCGCTCGGGCCGCTAAAACCCTTAAGCATTTCAGGAAAACGCCTGGCATCGTATTTATCCCCGGGATAGGAGGTTAAACCGGGATCAACCACAAACTGCCAGATACCCGGCGTATCTGTTTTTACCATTATGTAAATATACCGGATAACCGGATTAGCCTCTTTTATCTTAGACATCCGAAGAGCAATACTCTTAAAAGAAGGGCTATCTACTCCTGCGGGTTTTAGCGGGATATTACTTAATTCGGCGGCATCCACGGAAAGCGCGGCTGTTTGGGCAATTACCTTAAGCTTATCCCTGAGCTGATTAAACTGCGATTTTAAAGCGTACCGGAAAAGGACAAAATTCCCCAACAGGGCGACAAATAGCAAAGAGAGGGTAAAAGATAAGGCTACTTTTACGTAAAAACTGTGCAAAAATAATTTTCTGTTTTTCATATTATCTATAATTACCGAAATTAAGCGGGATAGGAAAATCTAAACTCCGTAGCTGCTCGATAACCGCCTGTAATTCATCTTTCTTGGCCGAGCTGACCTTGACCTTCTCCCCTTCTATCTGGGTTTGCACTTTTAGCCCCAACCCTTTTATAATGCCGGTTAATTCCTTAGCTTTATCCTTCTCAATACCCATGCAAATTTCAACCTGCTGGCGCAGATACCCTTCAAAAGCCTTCTCCGGGGCATTGAATTTCAGGGATTTCAGGGAAACCCCCCGCTTAGCCAGGCGGGTAGCCAGAATATCGGTAAGGCTGCGCAACTTGAATTCATCATCGGCAACCAGCGTAATTTTTTCTCCTTTACGGTCAAAAACAATCGAGGCTTTGCTGTTTTTAAAATCATAGCGCTGGGAGAGCTCCTTAGAAGCCTGGTTTACCGCATTATCCACTTCCTGTAAATCCACCTCGGAAATAATATCAAAAGAAAAATTAGCCATAATTTACCCCCTCCGCAATAGATACATACTTTTTAACGACTCAAAAAATATAATTATAACCAGGATAATCATTACGGCTGAAAGCCCGGCATTCAGATTACCCTGAAAATCATGCTTCGGTAAATAATTATCCGTAATATTCATTATTCCGGCAACAACTGTCGTGACGAACATAAAAAGCGCAGGCAAAAAAGTTATCCAGCCATATCTCCATTTTTTGGTGTGCCTGAGGATAAATAAGGTCCCGACCAGTAAGGCCAGGGTGGCCAGGAGCTGGTTAGCCACGCCGAACATCGGCCAGATAGTAGAAATTTCGCCGTTATAGACCAGGTATCCCCAGAGCAGGCTGATCGTCCCGGCGCTAACTGCAATTCCCCAGAGGGATTTACCGATTTTTTTTCGCGGGGTGGCTAATTTTATCAGCTCATCCAGAATATAACGCGCCACACGCGTACCAGTATCAACCGTAGTCAGAATAAATAAAGCCTCGAACATAATCGCAAAATGATACCAATAACCCATCAGGGCTTTCATCCCGGGAATAGCGGATAAGATTACCGACATCCCGGCGGCCAGGGAAACTGCTCCTCCGGTTCTCCCGGACAGGACTTCTCCGGTCATCCTCTCTATCTCGGCAAGATGCACCGGGCTAAGGCCCAATTTCTGAAATGCCTCTACCGGCACATTAATCGCGAAATAATCACCCGGTAGGAGTACGGTCGCCGCAATCAAAGCCATAATAGAGACTACTGCTTCAACCAGCATCGCGCCAAAGCCAATCATGCGGATATCCGCTTCTTTATTAATCATCTTTGGAGTCGTACCGGAACTGACCAGGGCGTGAAATCCGCTGATTGCGCCGCAGGCAATGGTAATACAGACAAACGGCCAGACCTTGCCCGGGATAATCGGCCCGCCTCCATGGATAAAACTGGTGACTGCCGGCATCTTCAGCACAGGATTAACCATAAATATCCCGGCAGCTAAGAGCAGAATAGTCCCTATTTTCATATAGGAGCTTATATAATCGCGCGGGCATAACAGAAGCCAGACCGGCAAGACCGAAGCAACGAACCCGTAAATCGGCAGGATTATGGAAAGCGAAGGCTTAGAGAGCAAAAAGTACTGGCCAAAAACCGATTTAGAGAGCGGCTCTCCGAAGACTATGCCCGCAGCAACAATCAGGACCCCGATTAAAGAAGCCTCCAGGATTTTCCCCGGCCGCAGTTTATACATGTATAAACTAACCGTTAGCGCCGCCGGAATAGTCATCGCAATAGTAAAAGTAGCCCAGGCGCTTTCGCTAAGCGCATTAACCACAACTAAAGCCAGGCCAGCCAGGGCAGTGATAATAATAAAGAGCACCGCAATACCGGTTACCAGGCCGGCAGTCTTACTGATGTTCTTTCGCGCCAGGCGGGTAAGCGAGAGCCCCTTGGTCCTTACCGAGGCAAAAAGTATAACCGTATCATGCACTGCCCCGCCTAAAACCGCGCCGATAAGGATCCATAAAAACCCCGGCAAAAAACCGAATTGCGCGGCTAACACCGGGCCAACCAATGGCCCGGCTCCGGAAATCGCGGCAAAGTGATGGCCAAAAAGGACGAATTTATTAGTAGGGTGATAATCCCGGCCGTCTTTCAAGGTATGCGCGGGAGTTAAGCGCTGCTGGTGAATAACCAGGATTTTAGTTATGATAAACTTGGCGTAAAAACGGTAGGCCAGGGCAAATACCAGAAGACTGATTATAAGTAAGGTTAAGGCGTGCATAAAATTGATTTTATATTTACTCCGGCAAACCGCTCCGCTCCGTAAGCATCCTGGGTCCAGCCATTAGACAATCCGTGCCTGGCCATAATTTCCTTTGCCTCGGCGTATTCTTTAAGCCTAAGCCGGCGGTTGATTGCCCGGCATTCTGCTGCTTTATGATACGGCAGGTATTGGCTCATCAAGCTTATATAAGTGTCCCCGGATAGATCTTCGGCAATAAAACGCATGATTTTCTCTGTCCCCGACAAATTATTGGGCAAAACCAGGTGCCGGATAATCAGGCCGCGCTTGATTATCCCCTCTTCATCTATTTGAGCAATGCCAACCTGCCGGTGCATCTCCTTGACTGCCTTGCGGTTATATTCCGGATAACCTGAAGCAGCGGAAAACTGGATTGCTGCCTCGGCATCGGCATAGCGCATATCCGGCATATAGATATCAATTATTCCTTCCAGTAATTTTATTATTTCAGGCAATTCATAGCCGCCGCTATTATAGACCAGGGGTATTTTTAATCCGGCGGGAATAGCGATTTTTAAACTTTTCAAGATTTGCGGCAAGATATGGGTAGGGGTGACCAGGTTAATATTGTGGCAGCCCATCTTTTGTAACTCCAGCATAAATCCGGCTAACTCCTCAAAACCAACTTCCCGGCCTGCGCCTGCCTGGCTGAATTCATAGTTTTGGCAGTAGAGGCAAGCCATATTACAATTCGAGAAAAAGATTGTGCCGGAGCCCTTTACTCCTGAGACAGGCGGCTCTTCTCCATGGTGGGCCATATAACTGTAGACTTGCGGCTTTAAGCCGGTTTTACAGAAACCCTGTTTCCCGTTTATCCGGTTTACCCGGCATTTACGCGGGCAAATCGCGCAGGACTCCAGGCATTGAAAAAGTTTTTTGATTATTTTATCCAGGTAGCCGTTATGGTAGGATTTTAAATACGCCGGGTATTCTGAAGGCATAGGAGTCAGTTATTTTTTAGTTTGCGCAGCATAGATCTCTCTTATCCGGTTAAAGATAGCAAGGTAATCACCGCTCCGGTAATCCGGGTAGGTCCATTGCCCGGGCCGAAAGGCCTTATCCTGAAAAAAAAGGGTTATCTCCGCGTAAATGCCTTTACCTAAATAGATGCGGTGGACATAGTCTTTAGTCGAGGCTAAAACGAGCTTAGCTAAATTCAGGTATCCCGGGTCAATGTTCACCGTACGCTTATTAGCGCAAGTTAATTTTTTTTCGATTTTATTAGCCAGGATTTTTATAGCGGCGATTTGCTGCGCAGGGATAAGCTTCTTAAAACTGATAAATACTCTCTTTAAGGCCTGTCCGAATTCATCCCGGTAATAAGGCGTAGATGTAAAGGGCATAATCCGGCTTTCAAAATCTATGCTGCCGAAATGTTTAATCAGGAGAGTTTTGGCATGCGCCAGGGATTTTTTTTCTTTAAAAATAAAACCGATGATGAGCTTAACGGGTTTAGCAGGGGCTACTTTCCCCATCTTGGGCCGGAGGAACCTCTAGGAGCATCTCCCCCTTGCGGAAGGAATTGGTCGATATATTCTGATATTTTCTTGCGCTGGCTGGAGTTGATTTCATTAAAGAAAATAGCGATATTAAAGCCGCTCTTGTCTTTATCTTCCGTCCTGACGATGACGCCCGTGCAATCAACAGTATAAGATTTTTTATCTTTTTTTGTCTTAATCGGCAGCTTGAGCTTGACCGCGACTTTGGTAAAAGGCGGTATGTATTTTTTTATCCGGCAATACGCGCCTACGCAGCTTAAGTTCTGGGTAGAGGTAGAGAAACCGTAGCCGTTAGCCGCCACCTTAAAAGGGAGCTTCTGTTCTAAGCGCGGATGCCTTCTTCTTTCCATCCCGGACTGGGTCATTTCTCCTCGGATTTAGCTTTCTGGATAAAATTTGACCAGCACTTCTTGGTGCAATAGAATTTACCGTCGCGATAATAACGCCTGATCTTGCGGATAGGCTTATTACAGCTTAAACAATTAGCCTGCTTTTCCTCTTTGGGTTTTGCTTCTGCCTGCGTAGCGCTTTGTGCCTGTTCAGTAGCCATTTGTGTTTTAGATTCCTTTCTTTAACGTTTTATATTTATGTTAATAATGTACCATATATCCCCAGCCCTGTCAATCTTACTCTTATAAGGAGTTTTGAAACCTCCTTTTAAAAAATGATTCTGCAGATATTTTACGGTGCGATTCGGGCGTATCCCACATTGATGATTATTAAAAGTTTTCCCACTTTAACCTTTCTCCCGTTTGGCAAAGTCACCGTTTCATCCTCCGGACTAGAACTGAATCCGCCGATAGCCATTCCCACGACCTGACCAGATTCAAAAGCTTTCGCTCCATAGCCTTTCAAGGAAGAAGAAATAATCTTATCTCCCGGTTTAATATCTCCATTTTCGTCCGTTACGTTAATTATCTTCCTACCTGATAAGGCAAGAGGATAAATATATGTTCCGTCTTTCGGCTGGTTATTCTTCCAGCCTTTTATGGAAATTCCATAACTGCCGATAACCATCGCGGGATTTTCCGATGCTACTCCCACGATATCTTGACTATTCGATTGATCCGATACTTTAATAAATCCCGGACGATCCTTATCTATGACGATTATGTCGCCGTCTTTAGGCATTTCAGAAAATTCCATCATTTCGGCATAGTCATTCAGCCTACAGGCACCTGTACCATAATATCCATGGCAATTTGTATCAGGAGGGGCATCTATATACAATCCATAAGCGCTTGTTCCATAAAGCCCCATTGACCAAGTATCCGTATCAGCATTTGTTATTGCAAATGGTGCAATATTGCTTACTGTATCCGGGTTATAAATATCTAACTTCGCCCCCGGCGCCGTCGTCCCAATGCCGACGTTGCCAGTAGCTGTACTAATGGTCATCATAGCACTACTAAAATCAGCATCGCCAAATTTGATCTTATTTAAATCAGAGCCGGCGCCAAACCAAGCGTCATTATTAGACTCATCAGCTTTTATTCTAATCCTGCTGCCAATTTTTAGGATCGGATTAGTACCGTCAATTTCCAAAACATCGCTTGGGTTCGTCGTCCCGATGCCGACGTTGCCTTCAACTACCAGATCCGCCAGGTAGTCAATCTCTCCTCCGTCTCCGTCTGATTCTTCCCAGGTATAGTCAGCGTTATCAATGTAGTTATCCCCTATGGCTATGCGCTTAGCGCGCATTTCCCGGTATACTCCGTAAGGCGAAGGATAATAGGTGGTGATGGTCAGGGTATCTTCGGCCAGGACGCTACAGGGAGAGATAAAAAGAAAAAGAAGCAGGATTAAAGAAAGAATATACAACTTCTTTAAGCTAAGCATGGCACATATCCTTTCTATTTTATTTCGGCTGGATACAAGCTCTTTACCGCCTCTTCTATTATTCCCAAAGGCACATTTTCTACGACTTTGGCTTTACCTAAGCCTGTAATCAAGACGAGCCGGTTTTTTCTGCCGATAAATTTTTTATCCCGATGGTAAGCCTTCATTATGTTTTTTAAAGCTACCCCTTCAAGCGCATGCGGCAGGCCGGATTTTTTTATAAGGGCCGCTATTCTTTCCTGCAAAAAGCCCTTTATCAGGCCCATGCTTTTGCTGATCTCTAAAGCCATCAGCATCCCTAAAGCAACTGCTTCGCCATGGTTATATCTATTGAAACCGCAGGCACATTCAATAGCGTGGCCCAGGGTGTGCCCGAAATTTAAAACTGTGCGCAGGCCTTTTTCTTCCCGTTCATCACTACTGACGATATCCGCCTTGATTTTACCGGAGGAATTTACGATATGCGCCAGTTTTTCCGTCTTGAGCCGGAGTATATCCTGGCAATTTTTTTCCAGATAGGCAAATAGCCGCTTGTCTTTGATTATCCCGTATTTAATTACTTCGGCTAAACCCGTGCGCAACTGCCTGGCCCCTAAACTCTTAAGCATAGCCACATCGCTGAATACCAAACGCGGCTGGTAGAATGCGCCGATTAAATTTTTACCCTCCCTTAAGTCCAGCGCGGTCTTGCCGCCGATAGCCGAATCTACCTGGGCGAGCAAGGTCGTAGGTATTTGTATGTACGGAATGCCGCGCTTATAGATGGAGGCAACCAGGCCGCTTAGGTCTCCGACTACCCCGCCGCCTAAAGCAATGATAAAGGTGCGTTTTTCCAGGTCAAACTTTGCCAGCTCCCGGATCACCGAAGATAATATGCCCAGAGATTTACTTTTTTCCGTATCCGGAACAAGCCTTATTTTAAAATTTAACCCTGCTTTTTTCAATACCTTGATCAATTCTCCGGCGCATTTATTCCTGACCAGGGGGTTAGTAATGATAAAAGCGCTGTTGCCCAGATCAAGGCTCTTAAGCTCTTTATCCAGAGCAGGGATAATTTTATTGCCTACCGCTATAGTATAAGAACGCCTGCCCAGCCTTACTTTTAAAATCCGCATTATTAGACTCCTATCAGCCTTAAGATAAATCCAACTGCCGGCCAGACTATCCAGTTTAAAGCTCCCAGCCAGATAAGAATTATTAAAATAATGAAAGCGTACGGCTCGATTCGGCTATACTGTAAAGCAAGAGGCTCGGGTAATAACCCCATAAGTATATGTGAACCGTCCAAGGGCGGTATAGGCACCAGGTTAAACACCCCCAGGATTACATTAATCACTATTAAATTTAGGATTAATGGCAACAGGCTTGCGGGTAGAGGGATTATTTTTATAACTATAGCCAACAGGCCTCCCAGGATAAAATTCGCCAGGGGGCCGCTAGCCCCGACCAGGATAATGTCTCTTTTCGGGTTCTTTAATGCCCGGTAATTTATAGGGACCGGTTTGGCCGCGCCAAAAACAAACCCGGAAGTAAGAAAAAGAAACAGCGGCAGAAGAAATGTCCAGAATATGTCTATATGCGCCAGCGGATTAAGCGTGAGCCTTCCGGAATATTTTGCCGTAGAGTCCCCTAACCTGTAAGCTACCAGGCCATGGGCGAATTCGTGCACGCTCATCGCGATAATCAATAAGCCAAAGAGGACGAGAAAAGAAAGCAGCCTGGCCGGCAGGTTCAATTGACTACCTCAATCTTCTTAACTTCTATTACCGGGTATTCCCCTTTAACGGAATTGAGCATTTTTCCGGTAACTTTTACTTTATGCTGGTTAAGCGCATTAAGGCTGGAACGGTTACCTTTTAACAAAAATACCCTATCGTCCACAGAAACAAGTTTATGCGTGGCCGGGCGCATAAATACCCTGCCATACGGTTGGACTATCCCTATAAGCACGCTATCACCCTCTTGCTCTTCAGGGTTAGTTATTTTATCTTGGGATAACGGCGCAGGCGAGGGAAGAATTACAGCTTTAGTGATAAATTTTTTATATACCCAACCAAAGCTATTTTGGGTAGGCTCGATGCCGTACCAGCTGCCGGCATCAACAGCGACATTGACTATTACGTTCTTATCTACTATACCGACTATGCCGCTGGACGCAGAAGGCTGGGAGCGGATATTCACCCGGTCTTTTAATATTTTAGCGCTGGAACAGCGTTGCTTAAGGGGCGTTTCGGCGGCGGCTTCCCCGGCATAATGGATACAGTCAACCAGGGATTTTTTAATATAAACAGGCACATTTTTAGGAAGCCTGACTTTATACCATCCGTAGAATTCCCCAATAACATCTACCCGCTCACCTTTGCTTAAAGTAGCTATGGCCTCCGCGTTAGTTGTCGCATCCAGGCGCAAGTTGATATTATCCGCGTTAATTTCACCTAAAAAAGGTAGCTTCTCTCCGGCGCGAGCCGGGCTAAAACCTGCTGCCAGGGCCACTACTGCTAAACATAATATACCCCTAAGGTATTTTAGGCGCATAGCTTATTTCTTTTCCTGGGCCTTTGGCGCTCCTTTTGCGGAGGCAGTTTCTTTTCCGGCTGGGGCAGCGGAAGTGGTTTCGGCGCTAGCGCCCGCAGCGGTTTCCGTAGCTTTTTCAGCCTTTTCTTTCTTGATCTTGATCCTTACGGTTTTAATTTTCGGCAGGCCGTAAATCTTATCGCCTTCTTTCCACTTCCCTTTTTCCAGCATCATCCTGATGCGCTCTGTACGCTTTAATACGGACCTTTGTTTTTTATCACTCTCTGATATGGCTAACGACGGGTGTATAGACATGGCTTTATAACCTCCTTATTAAGCAGCTTCCATAACGCTTATTTAATTCCACTAATAAAGGCTGCGCAGCTTCTTTATTAGGAAAATTTCCTACACACAGGATAACGTAAGCGCCTTTGTTAAATATTAACGCGGTAAAACCTTTTCTTTTAAGGAATTCCGCCTCCTTCTGGGCGTTAATTCTGGTTTTAAAACTGGCCACCTGAATGGTAAAAACGCCTGGCTGTTGAATAAGCGGGGGAGTAACCGGTTTAACCGCCTCTGCTTGGTTTTGCGGCTTTAACAGCTCCGGATTTTTTTTCTGGCCGCTTAAGGAAAAGGATAGCTGCTTGCCTCTCTCTACTCCTAAAGAAAAAGCGATAATACCCGTAGTCAGGATGGCGATAATAATAAGAACTGTTTTTTCATAGCCCCGGATACGCGCCAGGAACGCATTAGGCTCTTTGCGGCTTAGCCCCGCGCCACCTCCTACTTGTGAAAATAATTCTAACTGCGGGTTATCTTGTTTTTCCATTCCGGCTTTAAGCTGCCCTGGGGTTATCCTGTTTTAAGTAAATCTTGGTGTTAATTTTCCTGAGAGTCTTTAAAAACGCCTCTACCACCTTGGGGTCAAATTGGCTCCCGCTCTTTTTTTTGATCTCTTTTACTGCGGAATTAATCCCCTTTCTTTCGCGGTAGGGCCTGCCGTAAACCATAGCTTCAAAAGCATCGGCAACTGCCATAATCCGCGCGCCTTGCGGGATCTGGTTTTTTTTCAATCTTGAAGGGTAACCCGTACCGTCATATTTCTCATGGTGGTGCGCGATAATCGGTATAACCGGCCTAAGTACCTGCAAGGGGCGTAATATCTGGGCTCCCTTAACCGGGTGTTTTTTAATGATATCATACTCCCTGGCGGTAAGCTTACCGGTCTTGGTAAGTATCTCCGGAGGGATATCCACCTTACCCGTATCGTGCAGGAGGCTGGCATATTTTAAGCTCTGGATTTGCTTTTCATCAAGGTGCATCTGGTTGCCTATCGCGGTTACCAGCCGGCTAAAATAAGGCGAATGCGTATATTCCTGAGGCACACGGGTGTCCAGCAAGGTAACCAGCGATTTTATGCTCCCTAAAACTATTTTCTGCTGTTCTTCATAAAGCTGGAGGTTGCGAATCCCCATGATTGCCTGCTCCACCAGAGTCATCAGTGTTTCCTGGTCAGCCCTCTCAAAAGAATGCCCTCTTTTGTTGCGCCGGATAACGATGATGCCGATCAGGTCATCGGAAATTAAGGGCGCAGCCATACTGCTGCCGTTTATTATTACTGCGCTGGTCCGGAGTATTCTCTTCTCTATCCTATTGACGATTCTCGTTTTTTTATCGCAAACACACTTATTCTTACCGTGGACAAAACATCTTAAAACCGAATACCTTTTGGTAAAATCCAGCATGGTTATCTGGCAGTAATCGGCGTTTAATATTTGGGCAAAAAGCCGGGTCAGGCGGGGGATTAAATCCTTTAACTCATAGGTAGAATTCACCAGCCTGTAGATACTGTGGATGGTAGAAATTAAGGTTTTATACCTTTTCGTAGGGGTTAAATAATTTTTTATACTCATCTAGCGCATACCTGTCGGTCATCCCGGCGATGTAATCGCAAACTGCTCTCCTTACGCCATCGCGGGCAATCCTTCCCTGGACCAGTTCAGGGAGCTGTTCGGGGCAAGCTACGTAAACCTGGAATAATTCCTGAATAAAACGTTTTGCTTTTGTGCTCATGCGCACTACGCGGTAATGATGATAGAGCCTGTGCATAAGGAACGCGCGCAGCGGCGTTCTTAATTTTAGCATATCCTGGCTAAAAGTGACAACTTTTTTATCTATATTTTTGGCATCCTTATAGGATTTAAGCTTTAGTCTTACGATATTTTTCTCCGTCTCTCCGATTAAATCGGTGACCTGCAAATCAATCAATGAGCGGATAATCAAATATTTTCTTTTTTCCGGGGATATCCCGCTATACCTATCGGCGATAGGCTTATTGATCCTTTCCCAGATAGCCAGATTTGCCAAATCCGGCTCCTTAATCAAACCCGAAGTCAGGCCATCATCAAGATCATGATTGTCATAAGCTATTTCATCGGCGATATCCACAACCTGGGTTTCTAATGACGGGCCTTCCAGAGGCGCCAGGCCCTTTATCTTTATGGACTTATCAAAAACTGTGGAGTGCTTGACTATCCCCTCCCTTACTTCCCAGGTTAAATTAATCCCGGGAAAATCAGGATACCTTTCCTCCAGGTAATCCACAACCCGCAGGCCCTGTAGATTATGGTTAAACCCGCCAAATTTTAACATCAGTTCATTTAAGGCATCTTCCCCGGAGTGGCCGAAGGCCGTATGCCCTAAGTCGTGGGCCAGGGCAATGGCTTCAGTTAAATCCGTATTTAAACCCAGGACGCCGGCAATAGTCCGGGCAATCTGGGCTACTTCTATAGTGTGCGTAAGCCGCGTGCGGTAATAATCCCCTTCATGGTTTACAAATACCTGAGTTTTGTATTCCAGCCTCCTGAAGGCGGCCGAGTGCACGATCCTGTCGCGGTCACGCTGGTAATCCGATCTGTAGGGATGGGTTTTCTCAGGATATACCCGCCCCTTGCTGAACTCGCTCTTCATCGCGTAAGGAGCCAGGGCCCTGTTTTCGGCTATCTTAATTTTATTTTGCTTGAGCATCCTTTAACTGTTTATATAATTCATCCAAGGACTGGGAAACTATCTTAGTATTAAATAAGACCGGCATAAAGTTGGTATCGCCTCTCCATCTCGGGACCAGGTGTATATGCAAATGCCCGGTTATTCCGGCGCCGGCGTTCTGAGAAAGGTTTATGCCCAGGTTATACCCTTGAGGCCTCAAGACTTTTTCTAAAAGCTTCTTGGCCCTCTTTAAGGCGTAAAATAAATCCAGCGCCTCTTCATCTCTTAACTCTTCAAGCCGGCTGATGTGCCTAAGCGGCGAAATTAAAAGATGCCCGTTATTATAGGGGAAGATATTCAAGATTACCGATGTGTATCTGGTTTTAAATACTATATAACCCCTGGACTTACGGTCAGCAGGCCGGCAGAATATGCACTTTTTCGGCTTTATGTTTTTTATATAGCTAATCCTCCAGGGCGCCCAAAGCTTATCCATTTTCATAGTGCGATTATTCTTGCTTCTATTTTATCGTTAAGTTCGATTATCCCGTAAGAATTAACCGCAGCGCATACTTTATCCGTCAGGCTGCCGGGGTTGAAAAATAAGGTGTCGCCTATTTTTGCATTAAAGGCCGCGTGCGAATGCCCGAAGATGACTATATCCAGATTTTCGCCCTTAAATTCACCGCAGAGCGCCTCAACCAGCATACCCGGCGCTCCGTAGCCGTGCATAATGCCGATTTTATACCTTCCGGCCTTAAAGATCTCCTTTGGCGGTAAAGCATCACGGATTTCCGGAGTATCCATATTCCCGCAGACTGCCCGGATATTGGCGCACAGGGATTTTATTTTTTTAAGTATCTCCATAGTTACAAAATCTCCCGCATGGACCACCATATCCGCATGCTTGATTTCTTCTATTAACTTAGGAGGCAGGCCTGCTTCTTTATCCTGCATATGCGTATCGGAAATTACCACGATTCTCATGCGATCACCCGCGGCCGCGAATATAAATCCAGGATCTGGTTTAAATTATTTATATCCCAGGCCCAGATTTTTTCTTCTAACGCCCTGAGCCGGGTATTCATATCAATATCCTTTAAGGTGATGATAATTTTTCTTTGCAGCTTATGCCGGTACCGGCGGCATTCCCGGGAAAATTCCAGGACGTCCTCCTCGGTCAGTAAATCCGTTTTTAGCGCTACGATCCACAGGCTCTCATTGGAACGGCCGATCAATCCATTTTTTAATATCCGGCTGTTAAAACGCAAGGGCTTAATTTCGCGGAAGTGGTTTAAGCGGATCTTTTTCCTCTCTAACTGCATCATTTCGTTTTCAAACAGGCAAAGCAGTTCATTCATTCTTTCCGTAAGCGGTTTTTGGGCATTGACTATAAATTCCTGGATCAAGTCCTGCAGGCTGTCGCGGAACCTGGTCTTCTGGTTTTTAGCGTCAAAGGTAAGGGAATGCAGTTTCTCCTGGTAAACAAACTTTACCCAGAAGCTAAACACCCGATCATTGATCTTTAAAAAGTCTGCGCTGCGCGCCAGGGTATCCAGTTCCAATAAATAGTTAACCCTGGCAAGTAATTCTTTTTTCTGCATATGCAGGATATGGGCGATATCCTTTATCCTGTTCCTGCCGCTTGAGACTAAATAAAGGATAGCTATGCAGTCATTACTATGCGGATGGTCAAGGAACCTTTTGACATAACTGGAAAACCGCTGGTTTAATAGCCCGGTAGAATCAAAAAGCAGGCTTTCCAGTATCTCTGAAAGCGTGACCCCCTTATTCTCCAGCAGGGCATTGGCGATAATTTCAAGATACATGGGGCAGCCGCCGGTAAAATGCACGATGAAATTCTTCAGCGGCGCGGCTAGATTGGCGGCGTAAAGCCGGCTCGCCAGATATTCTTCGCTGGCCTTTATGTCGAACGGCTCAACGGTGACTACCTCAAAATTCCCGAAGAGAAGGGAAAGGTTCTTAGAGAGCACGCTCTGAGCTTTAAATTTCATCGAGCTTAAAATTATATACATCGTGTTCTTATTGGTAATGAGGAGCTTAGACCATTCGCGGTAGAGGCTGGCAAAACCCACGCTCTCTAAATTTTGAAATTCGTCAAATATTACCACGCAGGACTTGCCTGTCTCCCGGTGGATTATTTCACAGAGCAGGTTCAATTCGGTAAATATATCTTTTTTCTTTCTTCGCGTTAAACTGTTCAGGATAAACCGGATCTTTTCCACTGTTTTAGGCGCGTATTTTGCGGATTGACGCATAAGAAAATCCAGGTCTTCTTCTAAGGCTATACCGCTATTGCTGAGGAAATTATAGAGGAGGACCCCGCTAAACCTTTTAGCGAAGGAATCCAACGATTCGGGCCTGGCTTCAAGATAAAGCATGATAATACGGTTGTCCTGGAATTTTTCAAGAAAGCGGAAAATTATGGAAGTTTTACCTACCAGCTCGTCTCCGATTATAGCGATATTCTGGCGGTAGTTATCTTTTAACCCGCTTACACGTTTCTCCAGCAGTTCCAGATAGGAATCCCGTCCAAAAAATATTTTCTTTATCATGGCAAATAGAATAAAGGATTCTGGGGAATATGCCCCTTCCTTACTTCAAAATGCAGGTAAGTATTTTTATCCCGGCCGCTTGAGCCTGCCCTGGCGATAAGCGCGCCTTTCTGCACATTATCCCCGGCCCTCACCAATATCTCGGAATTCCTGGCGTAAACCGTAAATAATCCGTCTTTATGTTCAATGATTAAAGTCTTGCCCAGCCCTGCGAAATCCCTGCTCAAAAAAACTACCTTACCGCTCCGGGAAGCGGCCACTTCTAAAGAACCGTAAGGTTGTATATTTATGCCTTTATTCAGCGTATGATTAATCGTCTGGCCGAATGTACCGGTTATCCTGCCGGCTAACGGCCAGATAAAATCGTCATTATCGTTGTACTTGGCGCTGGCCGGCTGCACTTTAAAACGGTTAGGGATAAATATCTGCCGGCCGATTTCTATTGCCGTGGCGTCGGTAATGCGGTTTATCTGGGCCAACTCCTCTAAATCCACTCCATAAATCCTGGATATCTTCCAGAGGGTTTGGCCTTTTTGAATACGGTGATAAATGCCGGCCATGCCCGCGGGCGCTCTAACCGCGGCAGGCTGCACATAGGGAGATGTGGCGCAGCCGCTTATCCCTAAACTTAATAAAACTATTAATAATTCTTTCTTCATTTCTCCTGCTGTATTTTGGAGCGGGCGAAGGGAATTGAACCCTCCTATCCAGCTTGGGAAGCTGGTGTTCTACCGATGAACTACGCCCGCAAACCTGGCCTGCCGGCAGGCAGGCATTTATCCATCAGTTTAATGGAACAATATCTCCCGCACATTGTACAGACATCCTTATTCTGCGGTTGCGACGATTTCCGGTATTCCCGGGCTTTCTGCGGGTCAATAGAGAGCTTGACCTGTTTTTGCCAATTACGTTTCTTACGGGCCAGAGACATCTCCCTGTCCCACTTTATCGCCCCAGGGTTGTTTTTTACTATATCCGCAGCATGGGCGGCAATCCTGGAAGCGATAACTCCATCCTTAACATCATCCATTGACGGGTGCTTCAGGTGTTCAGCAGGAGTGACATAACATAGAAAATCCGCGCCGAAGCCGGCAGCTACTGCTCCGCCTATGGCAGAAGTAATATGGTCATAACCGCTGGCCACATCAGTCACCAGGGGCCCTAACACATAGAACGGCGCCTGATGGCAAAGCTTTTTCTCTAAAATTATATTTTTTTCAATTTGATGCAAAGGGACATGGCCCGGCCCTTCTACCATCACCTGGACATTCCTTCTTTTTGCGCGCAGCGCCAGTTCCCCCAACGTTTTGAGCTCGGCCAGCTGTGTTTTATCCGTAGCGTCCAGAATAGAGCCGGGGCGCATCCCGTCACCCAGGCTTAAAACTACATCATATTTATAGGCGATATCCAGTATTTCATCAAAATATTCATAAAACGGGTTTTCTTTAGCGTGCCGGCTGATCCAGTTCGCAATTATTGCTCCTCCCCTGGAAACAATCCCCAGCACTCTCCGGTTTTTTTTAAGCACCCTTAAATTATCCCGGGTTACTCCGGAGTGGATAGTAAAAAAATCTATTCCCTCTTTTGCCTGCCCCTCTAAAACCTTGAGCATCTCATCCGGGCCAAAATCAAGAAAATCCTTTTTTTTATCCTGGGCATTTACGGTAAGCTCATATACCGGGACTGTCCCGACGGGAATAGTGGAAAATTTCAGGATCTGGCTGCGGACTAACCTTAAATTACCGCCCACGCTTAAATCCATCACGGTATCTGCGCCGTATTTTACGGAAACAGCTAATTTTTTTAATTCTTCTTTGACCCGGGATCTGTCCGTGGAGGTGCCTAGATTAGAGTTTACCTTAGTGCGCAAGGAGAATCCGACGCCGCAGGGCTTAGCCAGATTATGCAGTTTATTTTTGAGTAGGACAACCCTGCCTTCTTTTATGTAGCGAAGCAGGTTGCGGGCAGAGATGCCCTCCTGGCGGCAGATCTCCCGCATTAGGGAAGTAAACTTATTATTTTTAGCGCATTCTAATTGCGTCATTTCGTCTTTTTTAGCTTCGCGGAAAAATATGCCGCCGCTTTTTGCATATCCCTGCTTTTTAGAAGCGCGCGGCAAAGCGCTATTCTCTTCATACCGCAAGAGGTAATTTTCCCTAAATTATCCCGGGTTATATTTCCGATGGCAAAAACCGGTATCCGGATTCTTTGGCTTAAGGCTTTAATGCTCTTTAGGCCGATAGGCTTACAGCCGGCCTTGGTCGGTGTTTTAAATACCGGCCCCAGGCCGATATAATCCGCTCCGGATTTTTCTGCTTCCAACGCCTCTTCTAAATTAGAGCAGGAAACTCCGATCAGCCTGTCTTTGCCCAAAATACTCCTGGCCTTTTTGAGCGCTATGTCAGATTGGCCGATATGCAGGCCGTCGCTCCCCGATAATTTCGCTACGTCGGGGTAATCATTGACAATAAAAATGGTCTTCTTATCCTTAAGCGACTTACTAATGGCAAGCGCTTCTTTTAATATGCTTGCCCGGGAGGAGTGTTTATCCCTTAGCTGGATAATGTCTGCTCCGGAAACAGCTAATTTTCTCGCCAGCGCCGGGCCAGGCTCTTTAAGCGTAGCTTTATCAATGAGCGCATAAAGCCGAGATTTTTGCAGCCGCCTTCTTCTCAATTGCATATATTTTATACCTGACCTTTTTGAATTCCAGGCTGACATTTACATTAATCAGTTTGCTGAATTCTTCCAAAACCCTTACTGACTCCTTAACCCTCTGAATATTGGCAAAAAAGATATCCCCCAGGCTATCTCTTTTTAATTCATTGGCATAAATATTTTCTCCCACATCCTTTAAGCTTAGTCTCTCCCGGAGCAATTCACTGCGCGCGACTAGGCTCCTTGCCGCCGCATCGATCCGGTGGCGCGCTGCTTTGAGCTCACGGGTAAGCAAGCGGTTATTTAATATAAACCGGGTAATTTCTTCGCAGACACGCAACCCCTCCTTTACGCGGTTTATATTGGCATCAATTATTCTCTTGGCCGTGCTTCTCTTAGCGCTTGCGGGCAATCTTTTTAATCAGATTGGTAGTAGAAAGGCCTTTTACCAGCTTTACGGTCTGCACTTTTCCGCCGTACTCCAGCACAAAGTCATGGCCTACTATATTATTTTTATTCCAATCCGCTCCTTTAATCAGGATATCCGGCTTAAGTTCTTGGATTACTTTAAACGGGGTGGCCTCTTTAAATAAAACCAGGTAATCAATGCTGGCTAAGGCGGCTAATAGCCTCAGGCGGTTTTCTTCGTCTACGACAGGCCTATGCCTACCCTTAATCTTCCTAACCGATACGTCGCTGTTTACGCCCACGACCAGGATATCACCGGCGCCCTTGGCCTTTTGCAGGTATCTGGCGTGGCCATAGTGCAGGAGATCAAAGCAGCCGTTGGTAAAAACTATTTTTTTGCCCTGTTTTTTTGATTTTGCAATTATTTTCTTAAGCGCATTTAAAGTTTTTATTTTTCCGCCGCTTAAGCGATCCCGGCTTCTTCGATGAGTTCGCATAAAATATGTCCTATAGTAATATGGGCTTCCTGAATGCGGGCAGTGACGCCAGAGGGCACGACTAAAGCCAGGTCCGCCAGCTTGACCAGGTCCCCACCATCCCCCCCGGTTAAAGCGATGGTTTTTAAGCCCATTTTTCTGGCCTGTTTAAACCCTAACGCCACATTTTTCGCTTTCCCGCTTGTAGATATGCCAAAGGCAACATCAAATTTTCCGGCTAATGCCTCCAACTGGCGGCTAAAAATTACATCATAACCAAAGTCATTAGCTAAGGCCGTAATTATAGAAGTATTCGTAGTCAGGGCTAGCGCGGCTAAGGCGGACCGGTCCTTTTTGAATCTTCCGACGAGCTCAGCAGCGATATGCTGGGCATCTCCCGCCGACCCTCCATTGCCGAAGACAATCAGTTTGCCGCCTTTTTTCAGCGCCTCTATAATTACTTCCGCAATCTCCAGGATCAGGCTGACTTTACTCTTGAGCAGCTCTTCCTTAACCTGAATGCTCTCTAAAATAATCTCCTGAACTCTCTCTCGCATATGTAATCCTTTTAGCCAAAGAATACCTTGGCGATATCGTAAAGCTCCATATCTACCGTTTTTAAGGCCTTCACCGCTTCGGTTAACGGGACATCAATTATTTTAATCCCTTGCAGGGCAACCATCCTGCCGAATTTTTTATTTTTGACTAACTCTACCGCCTTTACGCCAAAGCGCGTCCCTAAGACTCGATCAAAGGCCGTGGGCGTGCCGCCTCTCTGGATATGCCCAAAAACACTAACCCTGGTTTCATAGCCTGTCCTTTTCTCAATTTCATTGGCCAGCGCTTCTCCGATCCCTCCCAGGCGCACATGGCCGAATGAATCCAGTTTTTGTTCCTGGGTAATTAAGCCCTTGTCTTTAAATTGGGCACCTTCGGCCACCACGACAATGCTGAAGGTTTTTCCCCGGGCATGGCGTTTTTGGATAATATTACAGACCTCATCCAGGTCAATGGGTATTTCAGGGATTAACACCACATCTGCGCCGCCGGCAATACCTGATTCAATGGCAATCCAGCCGGCATGCCTGCCCATAACTTCTGCCACGATGATCCGATGATGGCTCTCGGCAGTAGTATGCAAGCGGTCAATGCATTCCGTAGCGATATTCAAAGCAGTATCAAAACCAAAAGTGTAATCTGTCGCCGAAAGGTCGTTATCTATGGTTTTAGGCACGCCCACAATATTGGGTATGCCGTCTTGGGTTAATTTTGCGGCTACCCCCAGAGTATCCTCTCCTCCCACAGCCACCAGCGCGCCTAACCCCATCTTTTTAAAATTATCTTTAACCTTTTCCGGATCTCCCTCTTTCTTATAAGGATTAGTTCTGGATGTTCCCAATATCGTCCCTCCGCGGGGTAATATTCCGGATACCGCATTTATATTTAATGGCGTAGTGTCGTTTTCTACTAACCCTTTCCAGCCGTTCTTAATACCTATAACTTCATAGCCTTCCACCAGAGATTTACGCACTACTGCCCGGATTACCGGATTTAACCCCGGGCAATCTCCCCCGCCTGTCAGTACTCCTATTTTTTCCATCTGCTCTCCTTTAATTTTATGCCCTATCGTATCCTCTAAAAGGAACCGTGGGTTCTTCTTTTGCCATATTCTTTTTATTTCTTTCCTTTTCATCCAGCGCGATAATTTTGGCTATGTGTATCTTTACGGTAATCTGCTCTTCAACCCCTAAAACCTCCTGAATTTTAGACCGGGTAATATCCTGCAGCCGCGAGGTCAATTCCGGTATATTGGCCTCTTTTTTTAAGACCACCCTTAAATCGACCATAATGCCTTTTTTGCCGGCAATAACATCCGGCTTTAATTCCTTAATCTCAGGAATAACCCCGGTGAGCCTGCGGATTAAATCCTCCACGGCGGATAAAGCAATAGTAACTTCTCCGGAAGCGGTATCAAAAGCAATGGTTTTTTCGCGCTGCAGGCGACCGAGGATAATCCGGGCAAAGGAAAAACTTACCAGGATTAAAATTACCCCGGAAAGGCCGGTGAAGATCCGGGAATTAGGGCTGCTCTGGAGGTAATCAAATATGTGATTGATATATTGAGGCTGGAGCAAGTTTAAGGAAAAAGCCACTAAAATGATACCCCCTAATATGATTACCGCGGCATAAAATAATACTCCGAGAACCGTAAATATCCTCATCCGTTGCTCCTTTCTATCTCTGCCTCTTCTTTAAGTAAGTCCTGGACAAAATGCGTGGAAATATCACCTTTTAAGAAAAGCGGATTTTGCATAAGCTTTAAGTGAAAGGGAATAGTGGTCTTAACCGGTGAGACATGAAATTCAGTCAAAGCCCGGTACATGGTCTTGATCGCCTCCTGCCGGTTATCCCCATGGACAATCAACTTAGCTATAAGTGAATCATACTGAGGCGGGATGGCATAACCCGCGTAGATATGCGTATCTACGCGGACATTCGGCCCGCCGGGTAAGACCAGGGTTTCGATTTTTCCCGGTTGAGGCATAAAATTATTATCCGGGTCTTCGGCGTTAATCCGGCATTCAATCGCCGCGCCCCTGATACGGACATCTTCCTGTTTGATCTTCAGCTTTTCTCCGGAAGCAACGCGTAGCTGTTCTTTAATTAAATCTATCCCCGTAACCATCTCGGTGACCGGATGCTCGACCTGGATGCGGGTATTCATTTCCATAAAATAAAAATTGTTTGTTTTTTCATCCAGCAGGAACTCGATCGTCCCGCAGCTTACATAATTTATGGATTTTATCCCTTTAAGCACCATTTCCCCCAGGCGCTTGCGCATCTTGCTGTCTACTACCGAGGAAGGAGATTCTTCGAGTAACTTTTGATGGCGCCTTTGAATACTGCAGTCCCTTTCCCCCAGCTGCAGGACATGGCCGGAGTGATCACCGATAATCTGGACTTCAATGTGGCGCGGTTTCTCAATATATTTTTCAATATAAACATCGGGATTGCCAAAATTTGCTTCGGCTTCTGCCTGGGCGGTCATTAAACTGGATACTAGAGTAAGGTCATTATGGCAGATGCGCATACCTTTTCCACCGCCGCCGGAAGCAGCCTTGATGATTACCGGATAGCCGATTAGCTTGGCTGTCTTAAGTGCCTCTTCTTTACTTCTAACTACGCTGGCACTCCCCGGGATTATCGGCAAGCCTGCCTTATGCATAGAAGTACGGGCAGCCATTTTATCTCCCATAAGCCGGATATTTTCCGGAGTCGGGCCGATAAAAGTAATCTTGCAGGATTGGCAGATTTCGGCAAAATGCGGATTCTCGGCTAAGAAGCCGTAGCCGGGATGTATTGCTTCTACGTCGGTAATTTCGGCTGCGCTGATGATCGCGGGAATATTCAGGTAACTGCCAGATGATGCTGCCTGGCCGATACAGATAGCTTCGTCAGCCAGGCGTACATGCAGGGAATCCCGGTCTATTTGTGAATATACGGCAACCGTCCGGATTCCTAATTCCCGGCAGGCACGTATAATTCTCAGGGCGATTTCGCCGCGGTTAGCAATGAGTATTTTAGAAAACATTTGTTTTAATTTCCAACTAGGCCGGCTCGATCAAAAAAACAGGCTGGCCGAATTCCACGGGCTCGGCATTATCCACCAGGATCTCCAGAATTTTACCCCTAACCTCAGCTTTAATTTCGTTCATCAGTTTCATGGCTTCGATTATACAAATGACCTGCCCTGGCTCAATGTTCTGGCCGGCTTCCACATAAGGAGCAGCTTCGGGGCTGGGAGCGCGGTAGAAAGTCCCGACCATCGGAGATTTTATCTCTATTGTCTTAACCTGTCCCTGCCTGGCTGGCTCGCTAATCTGTTTTGCTCCCGTATCCGCAATGTTTTGCCGCTCTACAACAATAGGCCCGCTAAAACCTTCCATGCCGGAGGAGGTCTTTTTAAGCCTGATACGCATACCTTCTTTTTCTATCTCCAGTTCAACAAGATTGTTTTCGTTCATCAGGTTAACCATCTCTTTTATTTCTTTGATGTTCATTTCTCACCTTTCTCCTACGAGGCTCCCTGCCTGCCGGCAGGCAGGCTCTTTAATTAACCCTCTCTACGTATTCGGCGCTACGCGTATCCACTTTGATCCTATCGCCTACATCAATAAATAAAGGCACCTGGATAGTTGCCCCGGTTTCTATCTCTGCCGGCTTAGTCCCGCTTTTGGCCGTATCCCCTTTTATGCCCGGTTCAGTATGCGTAATCACAACCTCAATGAAATTAGGGAGATTTACCGTAAGGAAGTCATCTTTATAGAAATAACCCATTACCTCCAGGTTATCTTTCAGGAATTTTGCCTTGTCTCCGATATTCTCCTGGGAAACGGCAACTTCTTCAAAATTATCCTGGTCCATAAAATGGTAAAGGTGCCCGGAGTTATACTGGTATTGCAGTTTCCTTTCATCTACAAAGGCCTGTTCTATTTTTTCATCGCCCCGGAAGGTCTTCTCCTGGATATTAGAACTCTTGATATTCCTTAGTTTTGCCCGTACAAAAGCCGCGCCTTTGCCGGGCTTTACGTGCTGGGCGTCTACCACCACATAAACAGCAGCATCGACCAAAATAGTTACCCCGGATTTAATTTCATTTATAGACAGAGCCACTAAAGCACCTCGCATCCCTTCTGGGTTACTAAAATCATATCCTCTATTCTTACTCCAAACCTCCCCGGCAGGTAAATAGCCGGCTCCAACGTAAAAACCATACCCGGAAGTAAAATCCCTTCATTTTTAGCGGATATTGACGGAGCCTCATGCGTTTCCAGTCCTATCCCATGGCCTAAACTATGGCCAAAAAATTTTGCGTACCCCTTGTCTGCTATGTAGTTACGCGCCAAGGCGTCAATCCCGGCTATCTCTTGGCCCGGCCGGATTTTAGCTATTGCTTTTGCTTGCGCCTTAAGGACAATATCATAAATGCGCCGGGTAAGACTTGTAATTTTATCTGAAAAAAAGACCCTTGTCAAGTCAGATTTGTAGCCAAAGTAATCCACCCCGAGATCAATCAGGACTGCTTCGCCCTCCCGGATCTTTTTTTGGCTTGGGTGATGGTGTGGATAGGCAGAGTTGGGGCCGGAGGCGACAATAATATCAAAAGCCGCGCCAAGCGCCCCGTTATAACGGATAAACCTTTCCAGCTCTGCGGCGACTTCCAGCTCTTTTATCCCCGGCTTAATGAAAGTTTTAACAAATTGCAGGGCCAGAGCGGTAATTTTAAGCGCCTCTCTTATTTTTCCTATTTCACCGGCATCTTTAATCTGCCTCAAACTTTCAAGCAAACTGTGCGTGGGTATTAAATATTCTCCGGGCCTTAAATACCCCTTAATCTTTCTATATTCGGCATAAGCCATCTGCCTGCTTTCAAAACCTATCCTTTTTAGCTGCAAGTCCCGGCAGGCGCTGGCGATATTCTCAAATACCGAACCGTTAATCTTCTTTAGCCTGGCCCATTTTTTAAGTTTAGGCCCTACTGATTCCACGTACCTGGAATCAGTAAAGTAGACTATTTCTTTTTTAGCTACTAAAAGATAAGCGTCGCAGGAAGTAAATTCGCTAAGATAGGATATATTCGCGGGAGAGGAGACAATAAATCCATCGAGGTTTTCTAATTTTAGCCGGTTTAAAAATTTTTGCAGGCGCGCTCTCATTATACATCAAGTAAATCCAACAGGGCCTCCAGGCCCAATAGGTAGCTCTTGGCGCCAAAGCCCAGAATCGAACCCTTGACTACGGGGCTGATCAGGGATTTTTGCCGGAATTCTTCGCGGGAATAAATATTGGATAAGTGCACTTCTATAGCCGGTATTCCGCAGGCCGAGAGCGCGTCCCTTACGGCCACGCTCGTATGCGTATAGGCAGCCGGATTAATTAAAATAGCGTTAAACTTGCCCCTGGCCTTACCGATTAAGTCGACAATCTCGCCTTCATGGTTGGATTGCTTGATAGACAGGCTGACTTTTCTTTTTTGGGCCATTTGCTTAAGACTACTGTTGATCGCCGCTAAAGTAACCCTGCCGTAAACCTTAGGCTCTCTCTGGCCTAACAGGTTTAAATTTGGCCCGTGGATAACCAGTATTTTTTTCATAATTTTAATCTTCCGCCTCGTCAATCAGCATTACCGGAATGCCGTCATTTATGGGGTATTTCTTGCCGCATTTTTTACAAACGATCTTACTGCCTTTTAGCTCCACATCCGCTTTACAAGCGGGACAGGCCAGAATATCCAGTAACTCTTTATCGATCATTTGATTTCTCCTTTACTTTTGCTCAGATAGGATGTCCTTAATTCATAGAGCAGGTTCTCTAAAAGAGCCGCCTCCTCCTCATTCAGATTTCCTCTGGTTTTTTCCTGGAGCATCCCTAAGGTATCAATAATGAATTTTGCCTGGGGTAAGTCCTCTGCATTCTTGCGGGTAGCCGGGTTCGCAAGCTGGCCTAAAAAAATGGAGGCCTGCAAAGAAAGCGTGCTGATAAAAAATTTAAAGTCGGGAACCGGAGGCACAAATTCTTTCTGCTGATCGTCCATATTAATTTATGATTATGCCGGCATAGCCGACAACCGCGCTCTCCTCGCCGGTTGAATCCGCGCTGGTCTGGTATTTTACCAGCCGGGCGGCTTTAGCGCCTAAAGAGTTAACCGCAGCCAACATCGCTATCACCGGAGCATAACCGCACATAGAGATATCAGAATTTTTTACTTCCCGCATTAACTTATCCGGATTAAGCTCTAAAATAGCGGCAATGGCTAATTTATCCTTGGCCGCGGCTGCGCTTTGCGGCTCGTAATGGGTCAGGTCCGAACTGGCAACTAACAGGACCCTCTCTTTTAAACCGGTAGCTTGGATAACCCCGGCAAGCTCTTCCCCTATTTTTTTAAGCGCGGTCAAATCATCCGACCTAAACGCGATGGGGACAATTTCAAAATCGTCTTTAAAATACTGCAGAATCGGCAATTCTACCTCTAAAGAATGTTCCCGGGCATGCGCCAGGCTATCCTGCTCTAAATATTTTGACCCGGCCAGTATGCTTTTGGCTAATTGTGTATCAATATTTACCCGGCCCAGGGGCGTCTGCCATGCGCCTTCCGCCATTAAACTGTAGACTGCCCCGCTACCGGTATGATTAGGCCCCAGAAGGATTACCTTCTCTTTTATATTTATCCTGGCCACGGTCTGGCTGGCTACTCTGCCCGAATATTGATACCCGGCATGAGGAAGCATACAGGCTAAGGCGTCTATTTTTTCTTCTTGGCCAGTGATAAAACTGCTGATTTGTTCCTGGATATCCGAGGCTTTCGCCGGATAGAACTGCCCGGCTACCTGCGCCTGGCGTATTTTAGATACTGCCGTCATATATATTTTCCAGAAAGGCTTTACTTTTCTTGATATCCTGCGCTGAAGCCGGATAATGCGCTTCCATAACTTTCAAGGTTTCTTTCTTCAAATAAGGCGCAAGCTCTAAGAAATTTAGATCTCCGTTCACCGGCGCCTGATGATCCTGGCAGCCGATTATATTATGCAGATGTATGCCGATCATACTTTGCGCATAGGCGTCCAGGTAATCTTTATGCCAGGCAAACCCCAGATTTTCCATAACCTGGGCATGGCCGGTATCGTGCCAGTAAAAAATACGGGAGGATTTAAATTCCTCCAGGATTATGCCTATCTCCTGGAAGTTAGGTATCTCGCGGTAATAAAACCTGTTTTCTATGCCTAAATAGACCTCCTGACTTTGAGCGTAGGCATTTAATTCTTCCAAAGACCTAAGGGTATAATCAAAAAACGGCTGGGCAATAATTGCCCTTTCCCTCAAGGCATCTTCTTTTACCTGGAGGAAAGCCGGGGTATCTTTAAGCCCGAGGTCGTAAAGTTCAATAAGTTTTTTTGTCTGGTCCGGCATCTGGACCCTGCCGCAATGCAAGACAACTACCTTAGCTCCTAAAAACCTGGCTGTATCTATACTTCTCTTAGCGTATTTTACGGCTAAATCCCGCTCCTCTTTATTAAAAGAAGACATGGAATAGCAATCCGGCAGGGCAGCCTGGCGCTCGAAACCTTCGGGAATAGGGCAATAATTATGCACACTACCGATGTGGAAGGCGCCCTTCGCGCTCAGCCGGCCAATCTCATATACCATCGCGGCGGTTAAATTAAAACTAAGTTCTAAATCCGCAAAACCCAGCTTTTTTATTTCAAAGAGCAGATTCTTGGCGTTCGTGTGGCGTGCAGCGTTCCAGGAAGTTGAAATAGCCAAAGGCATACTTATCTTCTCTCTTTAGCCCTCTTTCTTTTGCGCTCGCTGGGTTTCTCGTAATGCTTGCGGTCCCGGACCTCCCTGAGGATGCCTTCCTGTTCAATCTTCTTCTTAAAACGGCGCAGTGCCGACTCAAAAGATTCGTCTCTCTTAACTTCGACTTCTGACAATATAATCATCTCCTTTCCTTAAATGAATAATCCGCTAAAAATAGCCCTGGATTTGCCTTAATATACCACTCTTTGCGGAAAGTGTCAACAGCTTGTGCTGCCGCGCCGGCGATAGAAAAGAATACTCGTGGCCTTTTTAAGAACGGATATGCCTTTAGGCAGGTCAACGATAGAATTTACCGGGCGGTTGGCGATTAAGTCTTCAATTTCCTGGATATGCGTAAAGGTTATCCGGCGGGTTGAGCCCTGGAGCCAAGATATATGCAAGCGCAAAATAAGCCTTTGCATGGCCGGATGCAGCTTTAAGAATTTGGCCGTATTTACCCGGTTGCGCTTTCCCCGGGCTAAGCGCAGGGCCTGCCGGCTCAAGTAATCATAATCAAAAGCAATGCCTTCAGCCATATTGCTTAAGGCCTCTTTTATGGCAGGGTTATACTCTCTCTCAAGCAAAGGGATTAATTTATTGCGCAGCTTATTCCTGGAATAAACATCCTGAAGGTTTGTTTTATCGATACGCGGCCTGATCTTTTTTCTTCTTAAAAAAGCCTCGATCTCCCTGCGCCGGACCCGGATTAACGGACGGATAACTGTAAAACCGTAAAGTTTCCTTTTAGGGAGAATCCCGGCTAAACCATAAAGGCCGGTGCCTCTTAAGATACGCATAAGCACTGTTTCAGCCTGGTCGTCCAGATTATGCGCTAAAGCGATTTTATCCGCTTTATTTTCCTTAGCGGCCTTGAATAAAAATTCTAAACGCGCGTTCCGGGCAATTTCTTCAAGCGAGCCTTTCTGGGCTAACCTTCTTATATTGGCCTTGCCGGCTATAACAGGGATGTTGAGTTTAGCCCCCAAGCGCCTTACGAACTCCGCATCCTTAGCCGAATCCCTGCGCAGCATATGGTCTAAATGCGCAATCCGTAATTTAAAGCCTAATGAGCGGCTTAAGGCCTGCAGCAAATAAAGCAGGCAAACCGAATCTGCTCCGCCGGAGACAGCGACCAGCACCAAATCCCCCCGCTTAATCAGCTCATACCTTCCAATTGTAGCCTTCAACTTGTCCAGAATCATCATCTAAATATTAGCATAAGCCGGCTGCTTTGCAAAGATTTAAGATTGACTTTTAGGTTTTTAAAGTGTAAATTGAAGCTTAATGAAAGAGAAGGTAATAACCCCCAAAGAAAAAAGGGTTGTCTTAGAGAACTTTACTTCGCTTTCTACGCTGCAGGGAATCAGTTACCTCATTCCCCTGGTTATCCTGCCCTATCTGATCCGGGTAATCGGCCCGGAAAAATTCGGCCTGATCGCCTTTGCCCAGGCGTTAATCCAGTACTTTATGATTTTCACGGATTACGGGTTCAGCCTGACCGCGACTAAAAAGATATCTTTATGCAAAGACCAGAAACAGGCCTCCACAGTATTTTCGACAGTCATGACCGTAAAATTCATCCTGGCTTTTTTAAGTTACTTAATCTTACTGTTCCTGATAAACGCTGTTCCTAAATTCAAGCATGACTGGCTGCTCTATGTATTCAGCTTCGGAGCGGTTATCGGGAACACCCTCTTTCCGGTCTGGTTATTCCAGGGAGCCGAAAAAATGAAATTCATAACCATCATCAATATTATCGGCGGCATAATCTATACGGTTTCGCTTTTTATATTTGTGAAAGAGCCTGCGGATTACCTCCTGGTGCCTTTATTGAACTCCCTCTTTTTTATAATAACCGGGCTTTTAGGGCTCTATATTGCGTTTAAGGAGTTTGACCTGGAATTCGTCTTTCAAAGTTATAGCAACATCCGGGAGGAATTAAAAACGGGCTGGGAAATCTTTATTTCTACCGTCGCCATAAATACCTATACCGCCACACGTATCTTTGCCGTCGGCCTGCTCACCAACAATACGCTAACCGGTTACTACTCCATCGCTGAAAAAATAACCGGTGTTATCCAGGCCTTCCCCCTGGCCTCTCTTTCGCAGGCAATCTATCCGAGGATGAGCAAAATCTTCGCTAAAAGCAAGCGCCGGGCCTTAAGGCTAATGCATAAAGTCCAGCATTCTACCACCCTGACCTACCTGCTGGCTATACCGGTGCTTTTTTTCCTTGCGCCGGTGATTGTAAAAATCGCCTGCGGGAAAAATTATCCGGAAGCCGTAATCAGCTTGAAACTCCTGCTCCTCTCAATATTCTTCATCAGCGCCAATGCCTTTAAAATCCAGTTTTTACTGGTCTGCGGCAGGCCGGATATCTATTCCAGGATACATGTCCTGGCAGCGCTTCTGGGCCTGCCGTTAATTTTTATTTTTATCCACTATTTTTCTTATCTGGGGGCGGCGGCGGCAACCATAACTATTGAAGCGATTATCTTTATTTCTACCTCACAGATACTCTACGCCCTGACCAGCAATTATAGAAAACCCCGTTAAAAGAAAAAGAGAAGATCTCCCCTCCTCTTTAAAAGAAAAAAATAATTAAATTTAAAAATTTAATTTATCGATCTGCTGGTAGTAAGCGTTGAGTACTTTGAGTGAAGAGCCTAAGGCGATTAATAACAAAAGAGACAGAATGATTATTATGGCGCTGATCGCTATCTTAGCCCCTTTCTTGTAACGCGGGTTAGTCCAGACTAACGGTAAAACAAAGGGCCCGACGCACAAGAAACCAACGATTAAAGAAACGGGGCTGAAATACCATTTATCCTTCGGCTGAACATCCATACGATTACCTCTTTTGCGAGGGCCTAGCGACTTCATTGCCGATACAAAGGATCTCTATAATCGCTCCGGAACTATCCATAATAGCCTTATTCGTCCAGAGAACACGTACGCGTTCGCCGGAACTGCGTATATTCTCATTTTCATTTACAGAATGCAGCTCAGGGTTAGAAGTAATATCTTTAATCATCTGCGCCAGGTCATTCCCGGATGAATCCGTTTTAGCGACAATCGTTCCGACAATATTCAACCCCAAGACATCATTTTCGTAAAAACCGAAGAACCTCTGCGCAAACTGGTTCAAAAACCTGATATTGCCCCGGGTGTCCATAAGCATGATAATACTGTTAGCGTTCTGGACTATCTGCCTATACCTTGCTTCAGTTATCCTTAACGCCTCCAGCTCCTGAGCAAGCTTCTTTTCCCGGGCTTGCCATTCTTCAATCAGGTTCTTCTCTCTGTTTTCCATACCCTATCCTTAAAATTTTATTCTCAGTTTCCAATAATCGGTATACTCATCTTCCGATATTTTATTATCTTTATCGGCATCCATCTCCTGGAAGTATTCCCGGAATTGCGCGCTGGATTCCTGCCGGGTAACTTTCCCGTCTTTATTTTTATCGGATTTGCCCACTACCCTGGTCTCATCCGCGCCTATTTCCTCTCTCTCCAGCACCCCATTCTTGTTCTTATCTAACTCCTTGAAATTCTTCTCGTGGTGAGCCTGCATTTCTTCGGGGGTGATATAGCCATTCTTATTTACATCTATTGCCTTAAACTCGGTTTTAATTATCGGCGCGCCAATCTGATCCGCAAAAACATTACTACAAATAAACAATCCAAGACAGCCAAAGATAGCCCCCGCAATATTCAGGTTTTTCATAAGTTTCTCCTAACTATACCGCCGCTCCTTCGTAAATAGCTAGAACGCCACTACTTCGTAAATAGCTGGTGGCGGAGAGTGGTCCTGCTTCGCAGGACTGCCTAAATAGCTACAACGCCACTACTTCGTAAATAGCTGGTGGCGGAGAGTGGATTTAAACCACCGACCAAGCGGGTATGAGCCGCGTGCTCTATCAGGCTGAGCTACTCCGCCATAAGTAATATATTACCAGTAAACCCTGGTTAACTCAACTTTTACTTTTTCTTATAAGCCTCTAAATATGAACCGCAATATATGTTTTTATTCAAAATCAGCTCGGCGGTAATCAAGGCTTCCATCAACTCCTCATCAGTCGGATCTAATATCGCCGAATCCAGGCCATAAGCAATAGCCATAACCAGGAAGGTGCGGTTTACCAGGCCCCGGACAGGAGTGCCTTGCGAAACATTGCTTAGGCCTAAGGTAGTCTTAGGGCTAGGTTCAGAGATGATCTTAAATTCGCGGATGGATTCCAGGATATCCTTTAACTGGGCCTGGGCGACATTTACCGGTAAGACTATCGGGTCCAGGTATAAGTTCTCTACGGGAAATTCCTTATCTACGCAGGCAGAGACAATCGTTGCTGCCAGCTCCAGGCGCTGGTCCTTATTCTGCGGTATGCCTTTTTTGCTCATAGTAATGCCGATAAGCTGCGCGCCATATTGTTTAGCCAGGGGAACGATAATATCCAGTTTTTCGTTGTCCGCAGTAACCGAATTAATGATTGTCCTGTTCCTGGCTGTCTTGAGCCCAGCTTCAATGACCTGGGGCTTGCTTGCATCTAAGCACAGGGGCTTATCCGTAACCTCCTGGACAACCTCAACTAGCCAGGGCATATCCGCTAACGGCTGCTTGGACGCCGGCCCGCAATTAATATCCAGGGCATCTGCTCCGCTTCCTATCTGCCGCAAGGCGCATTTTTGAATTTCCGTTTTATCCCTCTCTTGAATCGCCTTGCCGATATTGGCATACATCCCGTTAATCAATTCTCCGATAATAAACATAACCTACCTTTCGAATAAATTATCTATGTATTTACTGACCTTCTCTATCGCCTTAGGGTGGCGCATAACCAGTAAATTCGCGCCGGCCTGGATTAAGGCTGTTGCGGTAAGCGTCTCCCAGATTATTCCCTGCTCTGCCGGGCCCACCTTTGCCTCTTTTGCCCTCCAGGCTTCCTGGCCCGCAAAACAGATAAACGGACAGGCCAGCGTTTTATCGCCGGAAAGCCCGGCCAGCCGCGCCCGCTCCATAATAGAATAAGCATACTCCAGGCCATAACCTAAAGCCCCGATAGTCGGATCTATAACAATACGCTCTAAAGCCAGCCCCCTATCCGAAATTAAGACATTCAACTGTTTAGCGATATTAATATCTATGGGGCTCTCGGCAATAATATTATGCCCGTCAGCCAGGGCACTGGCAACCAGCGTCTTATAATTATCCTGCGTAGCCGGGCCAATCAGGCAACGTTCCTGCTTAGCCGCTTCGGAACAGGCGGGTAAAATCAGGTTATCCTTAGCCTCATCCCCGCAACCTAAAATAACTAACGGCACGCGCACGCTCTTTAATATTTTCTGGATAAGCCGCGCTTCTTCTTCGGGGGATTTATTGCCAAAATCCTGATGCGCTCCCTGCAGCCTCAGGCATATTCCTTGCGCCTTGTAATCCTTCACGCACATCTGCGCCCATTTCACCGGGTCTGCAAGGACTTCCTTATAACTCCGGGCCAACTCCTCCGGCCAATCCAGAGGAGCAGTATCCCAAACCTCAAAGACAATCTGGGGTTTATGCGGGAGCACTCCTTCCCGGAATAAACAAGGCAAAGACTTTTCTCCGCCTATCTTTAAGCTATGCGAGCGCGTGCCCTGCTCTTCCGGGGTTGCGCCAATACTTACTAGCGAAACCTCTCCGGGCCATTTTTCCGTCATTAGTTGCAATGCCATATTCTTTCTCCTATTTTTCCTAAAGCTGTTAGCGTAATATTGTCCCCGGCTAACCCCCATAAAGAGCTGCCCTTGAGGCTTAAGCCCTCGATCGCCGGGTCATTGGATAATACACCGAGAAAATCCAATTTCAGATCTTTAATTCTGCCTTTATCCACCCCTGCAGGGCAACGGTTAACGATAAGAAACTCCTGTTTAATCTTTAAGCCCAGCTCCCGGGTCAAAGCGGTTATTCTTTTAGCGGCCTTTAACCCCACAACAGTGGCATCTGAAACTACTACCAGGCTGTCTGCCTGGCCGGTAGTACGCCGGGATAAATGCTCCAGGCCTGCTTCGTTATCTATGACTACAAAAGCATAATCTTTGACTAATTTTCCCATAATATTGCGCAGGACATTGTTCACATAGCAATAACAACCCGGGCCTTCAGGCCTGCCCATGGTCAGCACATCAAAATTATCGCCTTCCGCTATAGCCGTCTGCACGCGGTATTCAATAAAAGCGTCCTTACCCATGCTTAGCGGAACACTTTGCGGATGGCTGGCTAAATCATCGAGTATAGAACCGATGCTCTCCTTAACTTCCAGCCCTAAAACTTCGGCAAGATTACTGTTCGGGTCAGCATCCACCGCTAAAACCGAACCCAGTTTTTTTTCTTTGATGACCCGCACAACTAAAGCGGCGAGAGTAGTTTTACCGGTGCCGCCTTTACCCGCCAGAGCGATGACCCGGCCCATTTTAACTCTTCCTTCCTGCCGCCGAAGGAAACCTGTCCAAATCCGTATGGGGAAAAAATAAGGCTGCCATGTAGGCGTCCATGTAGCCCGCATCAACCGATAATTCAAAATAGGTAATTTTACGCGCAAGCTCTTCGGATGCTTTGGACGCTTCTGCGGATAAAAGCATCTGCCGCGCCCCGGCCAGGGCGCTGTTACCGATAAAGAAAAACCTTTTTCTCTCTAAATCCGGAAGCAGGCCGATTTTTATCGCGCTATCTATATCCAGGGAAGTGCCAAAGCCTCCGGCAATAAAAATCTTTTTTACATCCTCAATTTTAAAATCCATATGCTTGACTAAAACCGCGCTCGCCGCATAAATCGCAGCCTTAGCCCGTTTTAAGTTTTCGATGTCCGCTTCGGTAATAACTATCTCTTCTCCCGAAGCGGAATCTTCTTTAAAAACCAGGATAAATTCTTTCCCGTTCTCGCCCTCTCTTATCCGCTTATGCCCGGCGAGCCGGATCTTGCCATCCCTATCCATAACGCCAGCCTCAAGCATCGCGGCGATTAAATCAATATAACCCGAACCGCAAATACCGCAAGGTTTGGCATCGCCGATGGTAGAAATTTCCGGTGAAAAATCTTTCGGGTTAATTTTTACTTTCTGGATGGCGCCTCCGGAGGCGCGCATGCCGCACTTGACTCCGCTTCCCTCAAACGCCGGGCCGGCGGAGGCAGCGCAGGCAACCAGAAAATCTTTATTCCCGAGCGTAATTTCACCGTTAGTCCCGATATCAACCAGAAGGCTTAAGTCTCTTTCCTTATATAAACCGCTGGAGAGCACCCCGCTGGTCGCATCTCCTCCGACATAACTTGATACTCCCGGCACGCAGGACAAGAGCCCGCGCGGATTAATAATTATTCCCGCTTCCGATGCCCTTAAGACCGGCAGGAAATTTGCCGTCGGCACATACGGCTCGCGCCTGATATAAGTAGGGTCAACCCGCAGCAATAGATGTATCATTGTCGTATTTCCCGTACAGACAATGCAGGTCACATCGTTTAAATCTACGCTATGCTCAAGGGTCAATTCCTTGATGATCTGGTTCATCGTCTGGATTACCGCAGCGTGTAATTTCTCCATCCCCTCCTGCTGGCGGGCGTAAATAATGCGCGTGATCACATCCGAGCCAAAACTGGCCTGTTTATTATAAGTGGCCCGGGTACCCGATATTTTTTTAGTATTTAAATCCACCAATTGCCCGGAAATAGTCGTTGTGCCTATATCAAAACAAAAACCAAAGTTTTTATTTGCGGTATTGCCCGGCTCAACCAAAACAATTTCTACCGTATCATTCCTCTTGCCGAGGGTGACCGTAATCTTCCAATCAGAATCACGCAACAGTTCTCCCAGCTGCCGGATATTGCTTAATCCGGTCTGCATCACCGGCAGACCCTGCGCTTTGCGGATACCGCGAAAAAGGCGGTCCAGGTCGCTCAAGGAATCATTTAAATTCGGCCGGGGTAATTCCAGATATAATTTTGTGGCCAGCGGAGAATGTTTAAATATCTTATCGCTTAAAACCGCTTTCCGCGGCTCGACCTCTTCAGAGGCTGAATAAATCCCCTGAAAACCTGAATGCATCTCCACTCTTGATTCAACAGGGACTTCTACCTCCACATCGCTATGCACGGTAGTCAGGCAGGCTAAATATATATTGCATCTTCTCTCCTGCGCGCTGATTATGCCGGTAGGCTGGGTGAGGACCTCGCCTTTTTTTAAGATAACCTTGCACCTGCCGCAGACCCCGTCTCCGCCGCAATCCGATTTTATATATACCCCGCAGGAGATCGCCGCCGAAAGAATAGTCGTATCCTTGGCTACCTCCGCTCTTTTGTTATCCGGATAAAACGTAACTTTGAATTTATGCATTTAAAGGTTCTTTAAGAATGCCGGGATGCCGGCCGCTTCTTTCGGCCCGACGATAATCTCGAACCCCGACGCATCCTGCAGTTCACCGCTCATTACCGCCACATACCCCGGAATAACCAGCTGCTTATGCGAAACAGCTTCTTGAATACCGAACTTATTCAGAGATTCGGTAATTTTGTGCGGGGTAAACTTCTCTGCTGCCCAGGCAGTCAACACCGACATACCTTCCGTATCCACGCTCATAATGTAAGTGGGAATCTTACTTGCCTCTACTTCCCCCAGCACCGTATAATAAGAAAGGGAAAAATTAGTAGTGACTAATACCGGCGACTTGTCATCTACCTGGCCAATCGGATAAAGCTTGGGCTCAATCTGGAGCGGTTTTTGCGGGTCAGTGTAGATATTCTGCCGAAAAGTCAGGAGCGCTAGAACCTGCCAGGACTGGATCCCCTTCATCAGGATGATCCCGGCATACTTGGAAATATAGCTGGCTGCCTCCTCTGCCTCCGCATAAGGGTCGTCCTGCTCAACAACAGCTAAAGATGGGTATCCGAGGCTGCGCTCAGATTTTTTTAAGGCCAGCCTGCGCCCTTGCGTCAAATCCCATATCTTCGCGCAAATACCTTTCTTTACTGTTTCTATAACCAAATCGTTTACGCCCTGGCTGGCCAAGGCAAGCGCCAATCCCGAAACCTGCTCCAGGTCTTCTGCGCAAACAACTAAAGGCACTTTATATTCTTTGGCCAACCTGCTTACTGCATCTAGATTTTCTTTAGTCGCGTGATAAACCAGCGGGTTCCTGCCTTTTAAAAGTTCTAACCCCCCTTTTAAGCCCTGCATATCATCAGTCATTAGGACCAGGGCCAGAGGAGTACTCGCTGATACAAGCCTGACCGTATCAATAAACCTTCCGCTGCCATTATTCTGCCGGACAGCCACCAAGTTAACCTCTAGCGACTGGCCAACGCGTTCGAATTGCAATTGATTGATCTTCTCGATCTTAGTTTTAATTTCGCCGTCGCTAAGGTTATCCTCCAGGATAAAACCAATCCCCGCCGGCCGGTGGAATTTTTCTTCATGCCTGAACATTACGCTTTCATTGCCGATCTCCAGACGCTTATCCCCCGAACCAATGGTAATTAATTTTATCGGCGGCAATGCCTGGGCTTCTAATTTCTCCTGGACTTCAGCCGTCAGGTAGGGACACTTGTCAATACTGGCTGCTTTCTTGGCCAATTGCATGGCAAAGGCCAGGCAAGTGGCGAAACCGCATTCACGGCAATTTGTTTTTGGCAGTAATTTATAAATATCCAATCCTGATAAACCCATAGCGCACCTGCTCCTTATTTTAGCGTAAATATCTCCTGGTTGTGGAAATGCAATAATCTCCTGGCAAACTTTTCTGAATCACTGTGCCCTTTTAATCTACCCAGTTCTTTTAATACCGGGCCTTTAAGCCCGAACGTAACGCTCCTCTTATTCTCCGGGTTGCGCATAATAATCTTTATCCGGCGGGAAGCGTATTTTTTGATGTTCCCCTTACCATAGGTTGCGCCGGTAGATAATTGCAGGCCGTCTAGAAGGCAGGACTTTGGTTTAATATTTACGCCGTAAGCTTTGACTTCCAGCCCAAAATATTTTTTTGCACCTGTCTTTTTTAAACCCATTTCTCCGGCAAGAAGCCCTAAAACTAAATACGGGCCGAGGTGGCCATGGAATTTTATCGCTTCTTTTAGTGGAATCATTTATTAACCAAGCTGGCAAAATATCCCGCACCAAAGCCGTTATCAATATTTACCGTGGCTATTCCGGGAGAACAACTGTTCAACATAGTCAATAATGCGGCCAGGCCTTTAAAGTTTGCTCCGTAACCGCAACTCGTCGGCACTGCGATCACCGGAACCCTGACTAAGCCGGCGACTAAACTGGCGAGTGCGCCCTCCATTCCGGCCACCACAATAATCACTTTCGCGCTTTTTAAAAGAACTTTATGGCATGTCAAGCGGTGAACTCCGGCTACCCCCACATCATAGAGCTTTTTTACGCAGTTGCCCATAGTCTCCAGGGTAACTACGGCCTCCTCGGCTATGGGCATATCCGCTGTTCCGGCAGAGATGACCAGGGCCAGCCCCTTCTTAACGCAAGAGCGCCTTTTTACTAAAAAACCTGCTTTGGCTAGCGGATTGTATTTTAACCCGGGGATTTTCTTTTTAAGGTAAACAAAGGTTTTTTTATCCAGCCGGGTAAGCAATAAATCCTGCTTATTTTCTATTAACTCTCTGGCGATCTTGGCGATATGCTCCCTGGCCTTACCCGGACAATAGATTACCTCGGCAAAACCCCGGCGCTTCTGCCTGTCTATATCCACCTTGGCAAATCCTAAATCACAAAAACCGGGCTTTGAAGACATTATATTATTTTCTAGTTTAACCCCGTAAGAGTATTATAAGCAATAAAGTTACCGATAAAGCGGCTAGTATATAAAAATCGTTGAAATAGAAAAAATCACTTAACTTGTCCCTGGCGGTACTCTTGCGCAGGGGTGTAATTTTAGAAGAGGTTGGGCGGGATGATTTTTGATACCCCAGCACTTGTTCTTTTTTGAATCTTAAATATACACCGCCTACCTTATACGCCGGCAAGGCGCGGCTTTCCGCCAAATTCATAACTTCTCTTTCTGAAATATTCAGAAGCAGGGAGACTTCTCTTACCGTTAAAAGTTTTTCGTCAGCCATAATCTTACCCGCCCCTTATTTATCGATCTTCCCCGAAGCGACCCAGGAATCGATCGCCTTCCTCTCAAATTTCCAGTCGTTGCCTTCTTTGTTGCCCGGGACCTTACCTGAACTTGCCCATTCCATGATTGAACCCAGGTCCACTTCCAGGTACCTGGCTAGCTCTTCGGCATTTAAAAAGTCATGCAGCATCCAGCAGCGGCCTTCCAGGACTGCGCCCTCGGCGACATTTAATTTAGCCGGGTAAATATCCCCTTCCACTATTGCCGAAGGCAGAATAGTCAATCTCTCTTTAGCGGTTATCCTGCCCTTGACCCTGCCTCCGATAATCACGTTATCCCCGACAATGTCCGCGAGAACTACCGCGCTCGGCCCGACCGTTAAGTTACCTTTAGCCTCAAGATTCCCTTCAAATTTACCGTTTATCCGTAAGTTTACGGCATCTTTAAAAATCAAGCTGCCCTGCATGGAGGCGTCAACGTCTAAAACTTTTTCTTCCATCTTTTTTTTAAAAGCCATACCCACCTCCTTGATTTTATACTCTCCCCCGGCAGCGCGACGCGCGGGTCCGCCTAAAGTATCTCTTTATTTATATCAAAAACATAGAACGATGTCAATATTATAAGCAGGGCTAATTTAAATCTGCGGTTAAAGTCAAGCCTGAACCATAGCCTTTTTTAAACAACTGGTAGGCCAAACCCGCGATCATTGCGGCGTTGTCCGTACAAAGCGCTGGGGCCGGAAAATAACAATTTAAATTATCTTCCGCTGCGGCCGCATAGAGCTTGCCCCTTAAGCAGCGGTTAGCCGCTACTCCTCCACCGACGACCAGACGGTCCACCTTCTTCATCTTACAGGCCAAGATTGCCTTCTTCACCAAGACATCAAGCACCGCTTCCTGAAAAGAAGCGCTGATATCCGCTTTTTCTCCCAGGCTTAAGCGCCTGGCCCTGGCATAATATAAGACTGCAGTCTTTATCCCGCTAAAACTAAAATCAAGTTCATCCCTGGCCCCGGAACAGTTAAACCTGATTTTCTTGGGCTTTCCTGAGGCAGCCATTTTTTCGATGGCCGGCCCCCCGGGATAGCCTAAGCCTAGAATTTTAGCGACCTTATCAAAAGCCTCTCCGCAGGCATCATCCCGGGTTTCTCCCAAAACTTCTATTTTGTCAAAATCGCGGATATAGAATAAGCTTGTATGGCCCCCGGAGACCACCAGCGCTACAAACGGTAATTTGATTTTTTCGCCAGTCAAAAAGTTAGCGTAGAAATGGCTATAGACATGGTTTACCCCTAATAAGGGCCTGCCTAAGCCTAAACTTAGAGCTTTGGCAAAGGAAATCCCGACTAAAAGGGAGCCGAGCAATCCCGGACCGCTGGTTACGGCGACCAGGCCGATATCCTTTAATCTTATCCTAGATTTTTTTAGCGCGCTCTCGGCGACGCCGCTGATTGTTTCCAGCTGCATGCGGGAAGCGATTTCGGGAATTATTCCTCCGTATTTTTTATGGAACTCCAGGCTGGAGGCAACGGTATTCGCTAAAATTTCCCTGCCGTCCCGGACGATCGCCGCGGAGGTTTCATCGCAGGATGTTTCTATACCCAGGACGATCATTGCGCCATCTCCGATAGAAATACGAATTTATAGCCTTCCCTGGCTATTAAGGGCATAACCTCTCTTAAAACTTCCAGAGTGGCCCTGCGGTCATGGCCTATCCCTAGCGCAAAACCGCGCAGCCGGGCTTTAGCTTTTAATGCATAGACCTGCTCTCTTATGTATTCCTTGTCTCCCTTATTGTCCAGAAATATATCCCGCCTGAAAAAAGTCAGGTTAAGCTTGCGCGCTAAGCCCAAACAGATGGATTTAGCAGTTACATAACTATCTAGAAAATAAAGGTGCCTGCGTTTCGACTCTTTTAAAATAATCTCCATTGTCTTTAAATCGCTGGTCGCTTTTGAACCCATATGATTGGAGATGCCCCTGGCGTAAGCTACACTGGCTAAGTCTTTATTCAATATGCGCAGTATTTGGGCCTTTTCTAGGGATACTTGGATAGTGTTGTTTTCCAGGTTGCATCTTTCTTCGGGCTCCATCGGCAAATGTAAGATTATCTCAAAGCCCCGCTTATGCAATTCCTCAGCAATCCTCCCGGAATATTTAAGATTAGGTAAAACCGCTAGCGTAAGCGGATAGCTTATATCTTCTAGGATCCCCAGATTATTTAAATTATACCCCCAGTCATCCAGGACAATGGCAATCCTGCCCTTTACCGCTAAACGGGGTTTTTTCAAAGGCCTGGGCCTGCCGCTAAAGATAAAAACTACTACTGCCAGAATAACTAAAGCCAGGATGATGATGGCGAGTTTTTTCATTTCAGGAAGTTAATTGCGGCCAGCACCTGGGGATCAGTCTTATAATCCCATAATTTCTGCCCGCTATTTTCTTGAGGAGTAACAGCTAAAACAATATCCGGAGTAACGCCTTGACCGTGAATCTCTTTCCCGGAAGGAGTAAAATATTTACTGGTCGTAAGCCTGAGCGCCGAACCGTCGCTTAGAGGTATGACCGTTTGCACCGAGCCCTTGCCGAAAGATTTTACCCCTAATATGGTGGCGCGTTTATAATCCTGTAATGCCCCGGCAATAATCTCGCTTCCGGAAGCAGAGCCCTCATTGATCAAGACGACTAAGGGTAAATCGAGTATGGGGCGCCGGGCCTTAGAAATAAAGCGCATATTTTGGTTCGCTTTCCTGCCTTGGGTATAAGCGATCAATTTCCCTTCGGGGATAAACTCTCCGGCTATCTCCAAAGCACTTTCCAGCAGCCCTCCGGGATTGTTACGCAGATCCAGTATCAGAGCAACCAGCTTCGACCGGGAAAGCCTTTGGAGAGCAGCCTTAAAATCCTTAGGGGTATTTTCCCGGAATTCTACTATGCGTATATAGCCGATACCGTCGGTTAAAACCTTGGTTTCCTTGATATCATTGATTTTAATCATATCCCGCACAATCTTGAATTCCAAAATTTTCTGCGCAGGCTCCCTCAAGATACCCAGGGTTACCGCTTCCCCGGGCTTACCGCGCAGCTTCTTCGTTGCGCCGGTTAAATCCATCCCCCGCGTCAATACGTCATTAATCTTAACAATCCGGTCTCCCGGCCTAAGCCCTGCGCGCCAGGCCGGCGTATCCTCAAGGGGCGTAATAATAGTAAGCTGGCCGTCTTTGAGGCTGATTTCAATCCCCAGGCCGCCGAACTTTCCTTCGGTATCAACTTTTAATTCATTGTAAGTATCGGAGTCCATAAACTGGCTATGCGGGTCCAGGGAAGAAAGCATGCCTTTTAACGCGCCGTAAATCAGGTCTTTGGCTTTTACCTCTTCTACGTAATCCGTTTCTATAACGGCTAGGGCATCTGAAAAAAGCTGTACCTGGCGGTATAGCTCATCCCGGGTCTTGCTCTCTAAAGAAATTGCCAGTGAAGCAGAAGAAAAAAATAATACCGCGCTAATGAAAACGATAAACAGTCTCTTACGCACTCTCCAGCCTCTCTCGCATTAATTCCTGCACTATCTTAGGATTAGCCTTCCCGGAACTTTTTCGCATTACCTGTCCGACTAAGAACATCAGCGCATTGGCTTTCCCAGCTTTGAAATCAGCAACGGACTTGGCATTTTCTCGCATAACCTCTTCAATAACACTCTGCAAACTGCCGGAATCAGAGATCTGGGCCAGGTTCTTTTCTTTAACTATTGACTTAGCGGTTTTCCCGGTTTTACGCATCTCTTCTAAAACAACTTTTCCGGTAAGATTGGAAATGATCTTTTCATTTTCAACCAGATCGACTAATTCCACAAGATTCTCAGCCGGAATATTCAGTTCGTGAATTGCGCAGGTACTGCTGGTAAGCGCAGATACGGGGCCGATTATCCAATTAGCCAATGATTTTCTATTCTGATCAGCAGTTTTCTTTAAGCACTCTTCGGCAAAAAATGCGTCTTGCTTAGAAGCAACCAAAATTTTAGCAACATATTCGGTCAATCCGTAATCTTTAATGAAACGCTGCATTTTTTCTTTGGGCAGTTCAGGGATGGTTTTTTTGAGCTCGGCAATCTTATCTTCCTTAATAATAAAAGGCGGCAGATCCGGTTCAGGAAAGTAACGGTAATCCTTGGCGCCCTCTTTAGTGCGCATGGCAATTGTCTCCTGGGCCCTGGCGTCCCAGAGCCGCGTATCTTGTACCAGCCTTTCTCCGGAATCCAGTATTGCACTCTGGCGCCTGATCTCATAACTCAAGGCATCTTTGACGCCTTTAAATGAATTCATATTTTTTAATTCTGTTTTTACTCCCAGGGTTTTTGCGCCGGAGGGCCTTAATGAAATATTGGCGTCGCACCTAAGTGAGCCCTTTTCCATATCGCAATCCGAAACCTCCAGGTATTGAACAGTGCTTTTGAGCGTAGATAAATACTCGTAAGCCTCTTCCGGAGAACTAATATCCGGCTCGCTCACAATCTCTAAGAGAGGTATGCCTGTGCGGTTAAAATCAACTAAGCTGCAGCCATCCTGGTGGATCAACTTACCCGCATCCTCTTCCATATGCACGCGGGTTATACCAATACGCTTAAGCTTACCACCCAGCTCAATATCAAGGAAGCCATGCAGGGACAAAGGCAGGTCATATTGTGAAACCTGGTAATTCTTCGGTAAATCCGGATAGAAATAATTCTTGCGGTCAAATTTAGTATATTCCTGGACCTGGCAGTTTAAGGCCAGCGCAACTTTGATGGCATAATCCAAAGCAGCCTGGTTATAAACCGGTAAAGACCCGGGAAAGCCTAAGCAGACCGGACAGACCTGGGAATTCGGTTGCTGGCCAAATTCCGTAGAACAGCCGCAAAAAGCCTTGGTTTTGGTATTTAAGTGTAGGTGGACCTCTAACCCGATGACTGCTTCGTATTTCATAATTTTGGCTTCATTTTATGCCACTCGGTATTCTGTTCATAAGTATGCGCCAGGCGCAAGAGCATCTCTTCGTTCAAATGCTTGCTTAAAATCTGTAATCCTACCGGTAGTCCTTTTTTAGTTAGGCCGCAAGGTACGGATATTGCCGGAATACCGGCCAGGTTGACTGAAATAGTATAGATATCCGATAAATACATCTTTAACGGATCATCCACTTTTTCACCGATCTTAAATGCCGGGGTAGGCGAAGTCGGCGTAATAATACAGTCAAAATCTTTAAAAACATGATCAAAATCCTGTTTGATCAGCGTGCGCACTTTTAAAGCCCGCAGGTAGTAAGCGTCATAGTAGCCGTGCGCTAAGGCAAATGTCCCCAGGAGTATCCTGCGTTTAGCTTCGTCACCGAATCCTTGCGCGCGCGTTTTTTTATACATATCCATTAAGCCTTCCGTCTTAGCCCGCAAGCCATACTGCACTCCGTCAAACCGGGCCAGGTTGGAACTGGCTTCGGCGGTAGCAATAATATAATAGACCGCTACAGCGTATTCACTGTGCGGCAGGCTTACTTCCTGGAATTGCGCGCCCAAGGCCTTTAATTTATTAATCGCCTCTTCTATAATTTCCTTAACTTCGGGGTCCAGCCCTTGCACAAAATATTCTTTAGGGATCCCTATTTTTATCCCCTTTACATCGTTGACTAACGCCTTGGTATAATCCGGAACAGGCGCATTAATAGAAGTGGAATCCTGGGGGTCGTAACCGGAGATGATCTTCATTAAAAGCGCTGCGTCTTCCACGTCTTTGGTCAGCGGCCCGATCTGGTCCAGGCTGGAGGCAAAAGCAATCAAGCCAAAACGCGATACCCGGCCATAAGTTGGTTTTAACCCCACTACCCCGCAGAAAGATGCGGGCTGGCGGATGGAGCCGCCGGTATCTGAGCCCAGGGCCCAGAGCGCTTCGTCGCTGGCAACGGCTGCCGCAGAGCCCCCGGACGAACCCCCCGGCACACATTCTAAATCCCAGGGGTTATGCGTCGGGCCAAAACAGGAATTTTCCGTAGAGGAGCCAAAAGCAAACTCATCCATATTGCATTTTAACCCCAGGAAACTGTTTCCCGAGGCAATGATTTTATTAATTACGCTAGCGTTATACGGCGGGTTAAAACCCTGCAGGATTTTTGAGCAACATTCAGTATTATATCCATCGGTACAGATGTTATCCTTGATTGATACGGGAATTCCATTTGCTTGGGCACCCGGAGCCAGAAGTGTGGAGCTAGGCACCCGGACGTAGGCTTTAACCTTAGCCTCTATTCCTTCAATCCTCTTGGTTAAATCTGAAACGATTTGTTCAGAAGTGATTTCTTTTTTCTTGATTTTTTCGAGGAGCTCGTGAGCGGTTAGTTTATAGAGTTCCATGATTATTCAATGACCCTGGGGACAACAAAAAAGTCCCCTTGTTTTTCCGGGGCGTTCTTGAGCGTCTTTTCAGTCGCTAAGGAGCTTCGCGGCTCATCTTTGCGCAACACGTTACTCAAGGGAAGAATATGGCTGGTCGGAGCGATATTCTCGGTGTTCAAAGAGCTCAATTTATCAATAAAGGCTAAAATGTGCTCTAATTGGCCGGAGAGTTTCTCCAGCTCTTTTGGCTTCAGCTCGATCCGGGCTAAATGCGCCACATCTTCAACTGTTTTTTTGTCGATACTCATAGCACTCCTTACGGTTATAGAAAAATATGTTAGCATTCCCGGGTTAAAAAGTCAAACACATTCATAAGCGTTTTCTTGACAAAAAGCTTAAATCAGGTAGAATAACCTCATATGCAATCCCAAAGCAAAAAACCTAAATATTACCTGAATGCGGCCGGAGAATTCGTTATAGAAAACTATAACTATTCCAAGCCCTTCGCTAATTTTTTTCCGGGGATAGCCGGGAGGTACGGTATACCGATGTGGACATTTTATGTCAACCGGGGCCAGGCCATCTCCAGCTTCGGAATCCGGGATAAGGACCACGCCCTACTGGAATTCCTCCCGGCAAACAAAGCCTGGCAGCTGGTCAGCAGCCAGGGATTCCGCACTTTTATCAAGATAAGCTCCCCGAATAAAACTGTTTTTTATGAACCGTTCCATAATGGTTTTAGCAACCTGGGATATAACTTAACCAATAAAATGCTGGTTCGCCCCGATGGCCTGGCGCTTGAAGAAACCAATCTTTCTTTAGGCTTAAACATAAAAGTAGAATATTTTAATATCCCTGGCGACAATTACGCGGGGCTGGCCAGAATTTTAAACGTTAAGAATACCGGCCGCAAAGAGCGGGCTATCGAGTTGGTTGACGGGCTTCCCCAGATAGTCCCCTTTGGCACGAATAATTTCTTCCTTAAAAAAATGTCCCGCACTATCGAAGCCTGGATGGCTGTGGAAAACCTTAAAAACAAAGCTCCCTTCTTTCGCCTGAAAGTTGACCCGCTTGACCGGCCGGAAGTCATCCATATTAACGAAGGCAATTTCTCACTGGGCTTTTCTTTTGCAGGGAAAAAAGCCCAGCTGTCCGCTGCGATCGTTGACCCGGAAAATATCTTTGGAGAAATTACGGATTTCTCCTGCCCGATTAATTTCATTAGAAACAAGAACCTAAGCATAAGCCCGGCAGTAAACAGTAAAACGCCCTGCGCGTTCTCTTTCTTAAATTTCGAGCTGAAAAAGAATGAAGAAAAGATTTTTTATGCGGTTACCGGGTTTATGCGCAGCCTGCAGGCGCTGAACAGCTCTATCCCTAAGATTACTGCCCCGGGATACCTTGAGCAAAAAAAGCAAGAGAACAAACGGATAATCGCTGCGTTAAGCAACGATATTTCTACCTCTTCTGGCTCCCAAGAATTTGACCTGTACGCGCAACAAACATATCTGGATAACCTGATGCGCGGGGGTTACCCTTTTACTTTCAAATCCGGCCAGACCTTTTACCTGTATTCCCGTAAACACGGCGATCTTGAACGCGACTATAATAAATTCCAGCTTGCACCTACTTACTTTTCTCAAGGCAATGGCAACTATCGGGATTTAAATCAGAACCGCAGGAACGATATATGGTTTCACCCTGAAATAAAAGATGAAAATGTGCTCAGTCTTTTCAATCTAATCCAGTTGGACGGCTTTAACCCGCTTGTGGTCAAGGGCACAAGTTTCATCCTTAAGGACAGCAGCGGCCTTAAAACAAAATTGCAATCATCCTGCGCTGCGAAAAACCTCGAGCGTATAATTACCTTCCTCAGCAAACCCTTTACCCCGGGTGAAGTCATCCTGTTTATTGAAGAAAGGAAGATCCCGCTCAATATTTCCTATGATGAATTTTTGGACCTGGTCATCTCCTCGGCGCTAAAAACCCACGAGGCTGAACACGGCGAAGGCTACTGGAGCGACCACTGGCATTATAACCTTGACCTGCTGGATAGCTACCTGAAGCTTTACCCGGAAAAATTAAGCGAAATAGTCTTTGCTAACCGGAACTTTACATTTTTTGATAATTCCGAAGTGGTCAGGCCGCGTAACGAAAAATGCGTCCTCTATAACGCTAAAGCCCGCCAGCTGCACGCGGTCACCTGCGACAACGCCAAAAAAGAAATGCTGCGCAAACGTAAAGAGCTTCCCCATATTGTCAGGACACAATTCGGCCAGGGTGAAATTTATAGCACAACGCTGGCTAATAAGCTACTCTGCCTCCTGAGCAATAAATTCGCTTCGCTTGACCCTTTCGGCGTAGGCGTAGAGATGGAAGCAAACAAACCCAACTGGTTTGATGCGCTTAACGGCTTGCCCGCGCTCTTTGGTTCATCGCTCTGCGAGACGTTGGAATTAAAACGCCTGGCGCTCTTTATTAAAGAGGCCCTGCAAAAAACCGGATTGGAAAAACTAAGCGTCTGCGAGGAGATCTACTCTTTCTTAAGCCAGCTCAGCGGCCTGACCTGCGCTTACCTGAATAAAACCATGGATGATTATACCTGGTGGGACCAAACGCATTCCCTGAAGGAAAACTACCGCAGTATGACAAAAATGGGGGTGAGCGGAAAAGAATCAGAAATCCCTGCTTCCCAAATAACGGGTATTCTTGATACGTTATTAGAAAAGATTGAGCTGGGGATATCCCAAGCCTGGAATGAGAAAGAAAAGGTTTACTACGGGTATTTTATAAACGAGGCAGTTGCCTATGAAAATTTAAATGAGCATTTTATAAAACCGCTTAAATTCAGACAAACCCGTCTCCCTTTATTTTTAGAGACCCAGGTGCACGCCCTGCGCCTGGCAGGCAACCCGGCTCAGGCCAGGCTCATCCACCAGGGGACAAAACAGAGCGCCCTTTTTGACAAAAAACTTAAGATGTATAAGGTCACCGCCTCCTTAAACGCAATGTCCGAAGAAATCGGCAGGTGCCGGGTATTTGCTCCTGGCTGGCTGGAAAATGAATCTATCTGGCTGCATATGGAATATAAATACCTGCTGGAACTCTTAAAAGCCGGGCTGAATGAAGAATTTTACGCGGAGTTTAAAGATACGCTGATACCTTTTCAGAAACCTAAAATTTATGGAAGAAGTATTCTGGAAAATTCATCTTTCCTGGTAAGCAGCGCGTTTAGCGATCCTAAACTGCACGGAAACGGTTTTGTCGCGCGGCTCTCCGGCTCAACTGCTGAATTCTTAGAGCTATGGCTGACGATGAATACGGGCTTAGCCCCTTTCTTCTTAGATCATAACGAGCTAAAGTTAAAATTCAGCCCCCGGCTGAGCGGTTGGCTGTTCAACAAAAAAGGCGAATACAGTTTTAATTTCTTGAGCAAGATTAGGGTGACTTATTATAATCCCGGACGAAAGAATACCTTTGGAAAAAATGCGGCGCAGATTATGCAAATTGTCCTTAGGAATAAAGAGAAACCTGTGGTAATCCACTCCTCCGTTATCCCCTCACCTTACGCACAACGCGCAAGGTCCTGCCAGTTTGATATGATTGATATCTATATGGAATAAGTTAGAACTTGTGGCGGTAATAAGCGCGGATGATATGCTGCGTATCCAGGGTAAGGGTAGTTCCGCCATAGGGGTCATTCGAAGAAAGGTTGCTGATAGAATAGGCATCTCCCACGCCATACTGCATAATGAACTCGTCATTTTCTGACGGCATATACCTGAATTCATTGGAAAAATTATGGTGGCTATACATCTTGTCGTTCCCGTCCAGCATACGGTCAATATTCTGAGAACGCGAGTAAATATATTTAAAGACCATGCCAAATTTCTTTGTCGGCATATAAGCAAGTTCGAGGCCCACATGGTTCATTCCTTCGGAATTTAATGACGCGGCTTTAAATTCGTTATACGCATAATCAACGTATATTTCAAATTTTTCCGTAGGCGCTATCCTTAACCCGCACTTGAAGACATTATAGAATTCGTACGGGGCTTGAGGAAAAATACCCTGATCATAAAGAAAAGGCAATATATAACGGTAAAGTTCCCCGTTCTTATAATAGGTCCCGTATAACGTAGTGTTGTTTAGCAGGACGCTTTGCGGAAAATTATCATAGGCTATCGTATAATCATTAGTGCGTTCATACACGCCGTTCAAGCTTAACCAATCGAAGAAATCGTAATTTAAACCGATTGAGCCGGTCTTGATCGAAGGGTCTTCTCCGTCTTTCACGGCATCATTCAAATAATACTCTCCGGTGTTCCCGTCGTATACAAACGGATCCACCCCGCCGACCGTCTTATGCATCTTTTGGTATAGGCCTAAGCCTTTAGCCGTAAGCTTATCGGTAACTTTTACGGTAGCTTCATCACGGACTACATTCTCAACGAATTTGCCGTTGGTATTATGCACGTTACGCACATCCAGGAGGTTGGCGAACTTTTCATCCCAAATGCTTTCAATGCGAAAACCTAAGGTATTCCTGCCGACATCAATACCGTCTCCGATACGGGTAGCATTAAGTTCGCCCCAATTGCTGCCGAATTTTTCCATGCCCGCAGCATAATAATCCAAGACCTTGCGGAAATGTATATGCCTTGACCAAAAAACATCCTGGCGGGTATTATGAAAGTCCGAAAGCGCCGAATCAAAGCCCTTATCCATATGGGCGCCATAGAGTTTAGTCTTTAAGAAAAAACTTTCATCCTTATCCATAGTTATACTGTCATAACCGTTACTTAAATCCATAATGCTTTTCTGCGGATAGCGGCCGACAAGTGAGAAAAAATAGGCGTTACCGCGGCTATCTGTCTTATAAGTAGAATTATTCATATCGTATTTAGAATTAGAAATTAAAACTTCGGCCTGGGCCTTTAAGCCATCCACTAATTCATATCCCAAGTCCACACCTCCCACAAAATTCTGGCTGTCGATCGTTTGCTTGGTACCGCTGACAAAACCCGTACGGCTGCTAAAAGTGCCTCCGACCATAAAGTTATCCGTAAAATAGTGTTTCGCCCTGGCCACGGCTATAATATTATCCACTTCACCGTATTCCTGCCAAAGATGTTTAGGCGTAGCAACAGTGGCATCAAAAGAAGTAACGGTATCGGGTTGAAAATTGAAAGCGAACCCTCTTAATGCCGTCAGATACTTGCCGGTAGAATCTTTTGACAAGAAGGAGAGCGAATCGTCCCAGCGGCCCCGGGTATAGCTGGGAGTGGTATCGGTTGAGTTATAAGTCCCGGCGGTATATTTACGCAGCCATTTGCTGTCTTTCCACCAGATCCCGTGATTAGTAATATGTAAGGGGTCATCCGAAGTATAAGCCTGGTCCTGATAGCCCATAGGAAATGCCCGGATTTTCATCTGGTCATTAGTATAGTCCAGCCATATCTCGCGTAACGGCTGGAATTGGCGTTCAATCTTTAAGGAAGGGATTGTGTAGGTATCTCCATAACGGTTAGAGGTAATGCTGGTAGATTTAGTTACGCCATTATAGACCTTCATTTCCGGAAGGCTGATGGTATCGCCATTAGATGTGTAGACGTTACTATCGACCGTATAACCGGTATTTGACCAATAATACAACTGCATATCGGCAGTGTCACCGCTACCGTCTGTAAGCGTAATCTTATTGCTCTTACCTGTAAAGCTCCACGGGTCAACTGTCAGGTTCGTATGGAAATTAAACCCTTCTTCGTTGTCGGTGTCAACATTCAGACTTAATGAATCATAGATTGCCGGATCATAAGTATTGAATTTATGGTTAAACGCGGCAGTGGAATTCATACGCCAACTTTGGGAGCGTTCATTTAAATTGAAATTAGCCCTTTTCCAGATAAAATCATCCGCAGTAACGCCAAAACCAATCCGGCTCTCTCCGCTAATCCTAAACGGCCCGGCTTTCAAGCCTTGTTTTTCATCTTTTTTAAAAGGCTGGGCGCCGGAAAAGTTATAATTAGCCACATCATCGCTCTGTAAGTTTTCCAGCTTGAGTCTATCCATAGCTTGGTCCATTACCTCGTCCTTACTGAAGGCTCTGGAATCAGACGCTGGGCCTTGCGGGGCTCTTGCCTGGGGGGCGGGCGTCGGCGGCTCTAAATTTTGTTTAAAAATTTCAGCGATGTATTGCTTGGCAACCTCGTTCCCGGGGTCAACTATCAAAGCCTTGTTAAATTCACTTAAAGCCTTATCATATTTCCCCAGGCCATAGAAATTAACCCCCAGCTCGCATAAATATTCAGCTCCCCCGCCAGAGGCCAAAGAAGCATGGAGAAGAAAAATCAGCAAAAGGAAGAAAAACAGAAAGGTTAAAACAGGGATTTTTTTACTCATATATATTTTTATTATATATGAGTTCTTCGCCTTGTCAACGAAATTTTTTTAGCTAAGTGCAGCTAGAAATTGTCGTAACCTGTTAGAAACAATGGGATTGCGATCAGCATACCTGTTGCGGCTTAGCTACGAGGTCTATCCTGAGAGAATGCATAAAGACAATTAAAAATAATCTGCCTTTATTTACCGCGCAAATACTCCCCTTTATTTTACAAAAAAACTTTTCCCTTTGTTCTCTGGTATTATGATTTTTAAGCACATAAAGATACGGCGCAGGCTTGGCAATATTATTCCCCGGCCCTATCTCTTTAACCATACAGATAAAATGCCGGTGGATAGTGCTGCAGACGCCCTGTTTGTCTACAACTTCAGAGCTGGTAATTATTTTCCTCCTGCGGTCATTAGAAGTCAAATTTTTGAACAATAGATCGCGCATCTTTTCAACCCCCTTGAATCTACGCCGGGCTATCTAAACTAAGATAACCCGGCTCATCCCCTGCTTGTGGCTGGTGGGGATAGAATACTCTCTATTTCTAAGAAAGTATAAACGCCAAACCCGGTGTTTTCAAGGGGTAGCGGGGGCAAAAAAGAAAGCGGTTTCTTAACCTGAGCAACCCTGATTAAGTTTTTTTAGTTGCGCGAGGTCTTTGGGGAAAGGACAAAAGAAACGCTTATTTTTAAAAGTTTAGTTTAGGCTCCTGGCCGCTGAGGATTCTTTTGATGTTGGATCTGTGGCGGAAGATGATGAATGCAGCTAAAAGCGTCACTATAAGAATTAAGCCCATAGATTGCCTGAATAAAACCGTTAATAAGGGAAAACTTAAAGCCGCTAATACCGAGGCTAAGGAAATGGTCCTGCTGATAATAAAGACGGTTAACCAGATTAAAATAGTTATTCCCAAGATAATTTTTAAACCGGCTATCTTGACGGAGAGCCCCGCTAAAACTCCTAAAGTTGTAGCTACTCCCTTGCCTCCTTTAAAATGCAAAAAGATGGTCCAGTTATGCCCGCAGATACAACTTAAACCAAGGATGATACAGAATGATTCCAGAGGCACATTAGCACTGGCCCCTATGGCGCTGGATAAAATTACTACCGGCAGGAATCCTTTTAGGATATCCAGCCCCAAAACAGTTAACCCCCAGCCCCTGCCTAAAAGCCTAAGGGCATTGGTCGCCCCCACATTGCCAGAGCCGAATTTACGGATGTCGGTTTTCTTGATCATCCGGCCGAAAATATAGGCCGTAGGGATAGAGCCGACTAAGTAACTAATGACTATTCCGAGGAGAGTCCAAAGCATAAAGTATAATAAACCCCCTATTTATATAAACTGCGCCTGAAATAACCGTAAGGATAACCGCCAGCCACCAAAATAACGGAGAAAATTTTAATTGCAGTAAAACCGAGATAATCGCCAGTATCTGGAAAAGGGTCGTTAATTTACCCCAATAGGTAGGTATAATATTAATGTTTTGCTTTACGATATAGACGACCACCGCCCCTAAAATTATGATCACATCGCGGCTGACCACGACAAGAATGACCCAGAGCGGAAACCTTAAAGCCAGGTTACTGTTAACGCATAGGCAGATAAACGCGCTCATTAAGAGTAATTTATCTCCTAAAGGATCCAAGATAAGCCCGGCTTTGGACTGCTGCTTTGATTTCCTGGCTATATAACCGTCTGCGGCATCCGAAATAGCCGCGAGAATGAAAATCCCTAAGGCGACAAACCTGAGATAATTTCTCTGCGGCGAATAGTAAGCCAAAGCGGCGATAAAAAATGGGACGCTCAGGATCCTGAAAGTCGAGATTTTATTTGCGATATTCATTTAATCACTCTTATGCGTAGCGGCGGCCAGTAGATAACTACTGCCTCGCCCAGAATATTGTCTGCCGGCACAAACCCCCAATAGCGGCTATCCCTGGAAGAGCCGGAATTATCCCCGAGAACAAAATAACTGTCTTGCGGCACGACGACCTTTTCATATTCCTGGGCAAAGTCTCCCCGGTTATAATAATACCGGTTATTAAAAACAGGTTCCGCGAGAGGCCGGGAGTCAACGTAAATCGTGCCGCTTTTAATCTCTACCGTTTCTCCCGGTAAGGCCACTAACCTTTTGATAAAATCTTTATTTTTATCCTCAGGATATATAAAAACAATCACATCCCCTCTTTTCGGCTGCCTTAGCGCCGGCAGCCTTAAATGCGTAAAAGGTATTTTGGCCCCGTAAATAAATTTATTCACCAGGATTAAATCGCCTTCCAGGAGCGTAGGGCGCATAGAACCGGTAGGAATTTTAAAAGCCTGCACAATAAACGGCCGGATAACGCAGAAGGCCAGGAAAGCCGCAAAAAGCGCTGCCTCTATCCATTCGCGTAAGGCCGATTTCTTTTTTTTCGTCATATCTTTAATACCTCCAAAAATGCTTCCTGGGGAATTTCTACTTTCCCGAATTGTTTAAGGCGCTTCTTGCCTTTTTTCTGCTCTTCCCAAAGCTTGCGCTTACGGGTAATATCCCCGCCGTAACACTTGGCCGTAACGTGCTTACCGACCGAGCGGATCTTCTGCGCGGCTAAAATCTGGCTACCCACAGCCGCCTGTATTGAAACTTCAAATAATTGGCGCGGGATGAGCTCTTTAAGCTTATTGCACAAAGCCTGAGCGCGCGAATATGCTCTATCCTTACACATCAGGGATGAAAAAGCATCGCAAATCTGTCCGTTTAAAAGTATATCTAATTTCACCAGCTTTGTAGGCAGGTAATCTTTAAACTCATAGTCCAATGACCCATACCCCCTGGTCAAGGATTTCATCCGGTCATAAAAATCCACGATAATCTCGGAAAGCGGGATACTAAAAGTCAGCTTAACCCGGTCCTCGCTTAAGTACTCGTTTGACTGAAAGATCCCTCTCCTGGACTTGGTAAAATCACAAACTCCTTCTATTGATTCTACGGGGATAATCATCAACAAGCTGGCATAGGGTTCCTGCGCCTGGCGGATTTCCTGCTCCGCAGGTAACTTGGCCGGCGTATCCACTTCCAATATTTCTCCGCTATTTTTTATTACCCGGTAGACTACGTTCGGAACAGTCAGGATTAAATTTAAATCATACTCTCTCTCCAGGCGCTCCTGGACAATCTCCATATGCAAAAGGCCCAGGAAACCGCAGCGAAAACCCGAACCAAAAGACTGTGAATTTTCCGGCTCAAAGACAAAGGAGGCATCGGATAATTTTAATTTATCCATAGCGTCGCGCAGTTCCGGAAAATCGCCCGGATTAACCGGGTATATACCGCAGAAGACCAGCGGCTTAGGCCTGCGGTAACCCGGAAAGACATCCGCACACGGGTTTTTAACATCGGTTATCGTATCGCCGATAATAATCTCCCTGGCCTCGCGGATATTCGCCGTAAAATAACCTACTTCACCGCAGGACAAAGAATCTACCGCCGAGTATTTTAGATTTTGGAAGACTCCCAGTTCTTCAATTTTATAAACCTCTCCTGAATGCATCATCTTAAGCTGCGTTTGCGCTGTAATATTTCCGTCGGTAATCCGGACAAAAACTACCACGCCTTTATAAGCGTCAAAACGGCAATCAAAAACCAGGGCCTTTAAGGGATGGTTCTCTGCGCCTTGGGGCGCCGGGACTACCTGGATTATCCTTTCCAGGATAGCTTCAATACCGCTGCCGTCTTTAGCCGAAGCCAAGATTATATCTTCTTCTTTATAGCCTAAAACACTGCTAATCTGTTTTTTAACTCTGGGTAAATCTATGGCAACAAGGTCTATCTTATTAATAACGGGAATGATCTCCAGGTTGCTTTCCAGGGCCAGATAATAATTAGCTACGGTCTGGGCCTCGATCCCCTGGCTGGCATCTATTACCAGCACGGCCCCTTCACAGGCAGCCAGGGATTTAGAAACCTCATAGGTAAAATCCACATGGCCGGGCGTATCAATTAAATTTAAAACATAATCTTTAGCGTCATGCGCCCGGTATAATAACCTGACCATGGAGGCCTTGATAGTAATTCCGCGCTCACGCTCCAAATCCATATCATCCAGGAGCTGGGTACCTTTATGCCTCTTATCTACCGCCCCGGTTAATTCCAGAATACGGTCGGCCAGGGTAGATTTACCGTGATCTATGTGGGCGATGATACTGAAGTTACGAATAAGCGCTTTATCCATGGATAAAACCTAAGACCTTATTAACTACTTCTTCAATGCTAAGTTTTGTCGTATCCACATAAACAGCATCTTCGGCTTGCTTAAGCGGCGCGACTACGCGTCCGGAATCTATCCTGTCACGGTTGGCTAAATCCGCAGCTACATCCTCTAAGGTTAATTCCTGGCCCAAGCCCTGCGCTTCTTTATGCCTGCGGTTTACCCGTTCTTTAAAATCCGCATCAATATAAAACTTTTTTTCTGCTTCCGGGAAAACCACTGTGCCGATATCGCGGCCGTCCAGCACGGCATTACCCTCGTTTCCCAGCTTTCTTTGCAGTTCAACCATTATTTTACGCACCTCTTTGATTTTGGCTATTTCCGAAACAAAGCTCGTAATGCGCGGCTGGCGGATTGCATTTGTTACGTCGCGTCCGTCCAATAACACCTTCAGCGGAGCCTGCGGGTCATTAAATAAACTGATCTCGGTATGAGAAGCAAGCTCGGTTACCTTTTGGGAATCCTTTATATCTACCCTCTCTTCCAGGGCCTTCAGGGTCAGTGCCCGGTACATAGCACCGGTATCGATATAAAGGAAATTGAGCGATTGGGCGACCAGTCTGGCGACTGTGCTTTTCCCTGCACCTGCGGGACCGTCTATAGCAATAATCATTCTAAACTGTTTCTCTTCTTTCGCGCGCAGGCTAAAATACCCCTAAGTGCCTTTTTATCATTCCTGCTGATTGCGGATTTTATTTTCAATAACTTTTTTTCAAAAGCAGCTATGGCCTTAAGCAGATTCTTCCGGTTGGTTAGAAAAATGCCCTGCCAGAGTAAGGCATCGGAAGCAGCTATACGCGTGGTATCTTTGAGGCCGCTGGCAGAAAACTTTAAACTATCTCCGGGGATAGCGTTAATGAGCGAAAAAGCAACGGCGTGCGGAAGATGGCTGGTAAAAGAGAGTATCCGGTCGTGTTCCTTGGGGGATAAACAGATAACTTTTGCTCCTGCTTTTTTCCATAATGCCTTAATTTTTTTCATTGCCACTCCCGGCGTCTTTAAAGTAGGGGTTAAGATGCACAAAGTGCCTTTAAAAATTCCGGCCTGCGCGGAGCTGACGCCCCGCTTTTCTGAACCGGCTAAAGGGTGGCTGCCCAGGTAATACGGGAAGGACCTGCCTAAAAGAGAAACTATTTTTTCTTTAGTGCTTCCGACGTCCGTAACGATGCAATTCCTGCCTACGTATTTAAGGATCTTCTTTCTTAAGCTGATGATTTTATCAACCGGAGCAGCTAAAATCAAAAGATCCGCGCCCTTAATAATATCAAGCGCAAGCGCACCCCGGTTAATGACCTTATTCCTTGCCGCTAAATCCAGGCTTGCTTGGTGCCGGGCCACTCCGACAATTTCTTTAGCCAGCTTCTCCTTTTGGATAACCAGGGCCAGCGAACCGCCGATTAAACCTGTCCCGATAACCGCAACTTTATTGAATAAAGGCATTAAATCTCTCTTCCTATAGACTTAGCTAAAATTTTTAACTCCTGCATCAGACTCGCGAAATTCGCAGGGAGCAAGGATTGGGCGCCGTCAGACATGGCCTCCTCAGGCGCACTATGCACCTCAATAATCAGGCCGTCTGAGCCGACAGCAACCGCTGCTCTAGAGAGCGGCCCGACCAGCCCCCATTTGCCCGCAGCGTGCGACGGATCCACTATGATCGGCAGGTGCGAAAGTTGTTTAACTACCGGCACCGCGCTTATGTCCAGGGTATTCCGGGTAGAATCTTCAAATGTCCTTATGCCGCGCTCGCAGAGTATGACATTAAAATTTCCTCCGGATAATATATACTCGGCAGACATAAGCATCTCTTTTACCGTTGAGCATAAGCCCCTTTTTAACAATACCGGCTTCTTAGCCAGGCCTACTTCTTTCAAGAGGTTGAAATTTTGCATATTCCGCGCGCCAATCTGCAGAACATCCACGTAACCAGCAACCAGGCCCACATCCCGGGTATCCATTACTTCACTTACGGTTACGAGATTGAGCTCCGTGCCTATCTGCTTTAATACCTTAAGCCCTTCTTCGCCTAAGCCCTGAAAACTGTAAGGCGAAGTGCGCGGCTTAAACGCACCCCCGCGTAAAACCGTTGCTCCTGCCTTCTTGGCGCTCACGGCAATCTTACGTAAGGTATCGCTATCCTCAATCGCGCAAGGGCCGGCGGCAACTGCTATTTTTTTCCCGCCTATTTTTACCCCTTTGCCTAAGTCAATAACCGAATCTGCAGCTTGAAACTCCCGCGAAACAAGCCGGTAAGGGGCCAGGACCGGAATGACCTTTTCTACTCCGGGAAATACTTCTACGGGGGTAACCCGCAATACATCTTCCGGGCCGATCACTCCGATAATCGTGCGCTCGGTACCTTTAGAGACATGCGGGGTTAAGCCTAATTTTTTTACTTTCTCAATTATATGGTCTATTTGCCCGTCTGTGGCGTCCGGCCTTAAAACAATAATCATGCTTTCTCCTTCCCCTTGAGGATTTTTTTCAATACCCTGATAAATCTTTCATTTTCTTTTTTTGTCCCGATACTTACGCGGATGAAATTTTTTAAACCATATTGTTTCATATCGCGTACAATCACCCCGAATTTCAACATCTTAGAAAAAAATTCAAAACTCTCCCTCCCCACATCCACCAGAAGGAAATTAGCGACACTCGGAACATAGGCCAGGCCCAGTTTTTTAAGGTTATCGTAAAGATAATTCTTGCCTTCCAGCACCATAGACCTAGTCTTACGTAAAAATTCCTTATCCTCCAGCGCAGCCAATGCCCCTGTCTGGGCGAGGGAGTTAATATTAAAAGGCTGCCTCACCCTTTCCAGATAACTTACTAATTCGGCATCCGCGATAGCATACCCTAACCTCAAACCCGCCAGGCCATAGGCCTTGGAAAAAGTATTCAGTATAATCATATTTTTATGCTTAAAATAATCCTGGGCCCGGGGGAAATCGTCTACGTCAATGAAAACATCATACGCCTGATCCATAACTAACAATATATTATCCGGTAAATCTTGGATAAAATCATCCAGCTCGAACCTGGTCACATAGGTGCCGGTGGGGTTATTGGGATTAGCGATAAAGATCAACTTGGTTTTTCGGTCAATCTTTCTTTTGATCGATTCCAGATCATATTTAAAATAACGCAAAGGAACGCGTTTTACCTGGCGGTTATTCACCGCAGCGACAATTCCGTACTCCAGAAAAGTAGTCTCGGAGGTTATAATATTTTCATCGTCCTCAACGAACGTCTTAATAATTACGTCAATCAGCTCGTCGGAACCGTTACCTAAAACAAAGTTAGCCGGCGTAAGGCTTAATAATTTGGCCAGCTTCTTTTTTAAATAAAAACTCTGGGAATCCGGATAACGGTTTATGCCGGAGGCTTCCTTGCGTATGGCCTTGACTGCCTTGGGGGAAGCCCCGAACGGATTCTCATTTGAGGCCAGCTTGATAACATCCCTTAAACCCAGTTGCCTTTTAGTTTCCTCAATAGGCTTACCGGCGGTATAAGCAGTAACCCCTAATATATTTTTACGGACTAACTCGCGCATTTATTGCCGCCTCCTTAAATAGGATATGACCCTAATATCTTCAAGAATTTACACTTGCTCTCTAACTCCCGCAGCGCTTTTTGAATCCGCCTGTCCTGCTGGTGACCAACTAAATCCACGAAGAAATAATAATCCCAGGCTTTTCTTTTCGATGGCCGGGACTCAATCTTGGTCAGGTTAATCTTATATTTCTTAAAAGGAAGCAGCATATCGTGAAGCGCCCCTACCTTGTCCTTAATGGAGAAAAGGATAGCTGTCCGGTCCCTCCCGGTCTTACCCGCATCGGTTTTGCCAATAACAAAAAAACGGGTAATATTGTGCGGTGAATCTTCAATATCGCGGGCCATTACCTTTAGCTTATAAACTTTACCCGCTAATAATGAAGCTATGGCTGCGCTATTTCTTTCTTTTGCGACTATCCTGGCTGCGGCCGTAGTACTGGAGACTTCAATCTGCTCGGCCTTAGGTAAATTTTCCTGCAGCCATATACGGCATTGCGCCAGGACCTGCGGGTTAGAATATACCCGCCTGATTTTATCCTTGGCGGATTTGGCTAGCAGGTTGTGCGCTACATCCAGAATTATCTGCGAACAGATCTTCAGGTCTGCATCTACCAGCATATCCAAAGTATGTGTCACTGCCCCTTCGATAGAATTCTCCACCGGGACAACTCCGTAATCGCTGGCTTCCCTCTCGACATCTGAAAATACTTCCGCGATGCTTGCGCAAGCTACATAACTTACCTGCGAGCCAAATCTCTTTAAAGCCGCCAAATTACTAAAAGATGCCTCCGGGCCCATGTAGGCTATCTTCAAAGGTTTTTCCAGGGCCAGGCTGGAAGACATGATTTCGCGGTATATCGCTTCCAGGGCTTTTATGGCCAACGGCCCCCTGCTTAAAAAAGCTGCCTTCCTTAAGACTTCTTTTTCGCGTTCAGGCACATAAATACTCCGGCCACTTTTGGACTTCACGCCGGCGATATCCAGTGTAATTTTGGCGCGGGCATTCAAAAGCTGGATTATCTTTTTATCTAAACTATCTATTTTCCTGCGTAAGTTTTTGAGGTTCATCTAAAGCCTCCGCTTTCTTTTCTCCCTCTAAGGCAATATCAACGAGGTCTTTTTTTTCGGCCAACGCCGAAAATTCTTCTATTTTAGGCAGCTCCTCCAATGACTTCAACCCGAAATGCTCCAGGAACCTCCTGGTCGTGCCATAGACGCATGGCCTTCCAGGGGCTTTTTTTCTTCCTGCGATACGAATAAGGTCCTTATCCAATAAACTCTTGATTACTCCGTCAACATTGACATTTCTCAATAATTCTATTTCTACCCTGGTCAAGGGCTGCTTATAAGCGATAATCGCCAGTGTCTCTAAAGCCGGCTTGGATATTTTTTCGGCGTTACGGTCTTTGAATAATTTTCTCAAGAAAGGCGCGAAGGAAGCCGCGGTGATCATCTGAAAACCGCCGGCTATTTCGGCAATGCGTATACCGCGGTTAGCCTCTTCATATTCAAGTTTTAACTCTGCGATTAAGCGGCGCGCCTCAAGCGCATCCAGATTATCCAAAACAACCCTTATTTGCTCTAAAGGTAAGGGCTTCTCGCTCGCCAGCAACAAAGCCTCAATGACGGACTTGCGGTTATCCTGCGTATTCATCTCGATTTTCTCTGTTTATAAACCCGATTTAAAAGCTCCTCGGTTGTATTAATGTCAGCGGAGGCCTCCAGGGATTTTTTAATCATCTGCAAAGCTTCCGACCGTTTATATTCTAGCTGTAAAAGGACGGCTAAGGCCTCTTCGCTGATATCTTTGGCCTTAACCGAGGTTTCTTTTACCTTACGGTCCTGGATCAGGCCGAACCTGCCGATTTTATTCTGAAGCTTGGCGATGATTTCTTTCGCCCTCTGTTCGCCTATGCCGGGAAGCGCTTTTAAAAAAACTAGATCCTCTTCATCTATTGCCCGGGCAATTTCAGATATCGGCTTATTCAGCGCCTTAAGCGCCGCGCGCGGGCCTATGCCTGAAACAGTAATAAAAATTTCAAAGAAATCTTTTTCTATATCGTTCAGGAAGCCGATTAAAACAGGGATACTCTTATTCGCATCAGACTGGAGGTAGTGAAAAGTCTGCAAGCAGATTGAACCGTCGGCTGCCAAAGATTCACCTATGCGCTGCATTACGGTAGTCGGGACAAAAACCTGGTAAGCCAGTCCGTTGGTCTCCACCACTAGATAATTATTTCCTTTTTCAATTATCTTTCCCGATATCCTGGAAATCATCCTTTTGGCCTCACCATATAGCTATGGGTAATAGCTAAAGCTAAAGCATCCGTAATATCCATATACTTGGGTAAACTGTTTAAACCTAACAACCCTGCCACCATCCTCTGCACTTGCGCCTTGGAGGCCAAACCCTTTCCCACCACTGCCTTCTTGACCCGCGTAGCCGCATATTCTGCTAAAGGTATATTTTTTGTAGCACAGGCCAAACAGATCACTCCGCGCGCCTGGCCTAAGATATAAGACGTAGCAGGATGGCGGTAATGCGCGTAGATCTTCTCCAAGACCAAAACATCAGGAGAGGTCTCGGATATTAATTTTACAATACAATGGTATAGCTTATCCAGGCGCCGCGTGATTATTTCCTTGGCGGAAGTAGAAATTATTCCTGCCTCGACCAGAGACAGCTTATTGCCCCGGGCCTGAATTAATCCGTATCCGGTAATGGTCAAAGCCGGGTCAATCCCCAGTATCTGCATTTTATTCTTCTTTAGGCCATACTCTCCATTACTTCATCCGGTATATCAAAGTTGGCGTAGACATGCTCTACGTCATCATGTTCTTCCAGGGTATCGATCAAAGATAATAACTGCTTAGCATCGTTGCCGGTCAATTTAACCGTAGAAGAAGGGATCATGGTGACTTCGGCATCCTGGGTTTTAATACCTTTGGCCTCAAGGGCCTGTTTTACCTTTTCAAAATTTTGCGGAGGGCAAAACACTTCATAATTTTTCTCATCCGACTTCATATCCTCGGCTCCCGCATCCAAGACAATATTCATCAGCTCGTCTTCTTTAGCCTGGGACTTCTCAATCAGGAAATAACCCTTCATCGTGAACATCCAGCTCACTGAGCCGGCCCCGGCAAAACTCCCGCCTTTCTTAGACATGATATTACGAATTTCGGCGCTCGTACGGTTTTTATTATCCGTGAGCACTTCAATCATCATGGCTACCCCACCGGAGCCATAGGCCTCATACATGCAGGTCTCGTAGACTACGCCCGGTAATTCGCCTGTGCCGCGCTTAATCGCCATCTTCACGTTATCTGAAGGCATATTTGCTTCTTTCGCCTTCATCATGACCGCTCTCAGACGCGGGTTGCTGTCCGGATTTCCGCCGCCCTCACGGGCAATAACTGTAATCTCCTTAATTATCTTAGTATAGGTCGCTCCCTTTTTGGCGTCCGCCGCCATCTTTTTTCCTTTATTCGTCTTCCATTTAGAATGACCAGACATTTGTTTCCTCCTTATGTTTAATTTAAAAAGGGCAGATAAAATAAGCCGGGTTCTGTCTTGATGCGAGTATGCGCATCGAAAAGTGACCATTCCTCTCGACTCCGATGTTGCTATCAGAGCTCAAGCAGCTTATTACCCGAGATTTAAATAACGCGCCGGATGAGCGCGCGCCCTGGGTAAGGGACTTTATCTCCTATTCGCCTTGCTCCACGCAGAGATTACCGCGTTTCATCTCGCAGTCTTCGACTGCTACTCGTCTCTGTGGCTCTTATCCTCGGCAAGCGATTAACCTGCCGGGTAGGCATTACCCTACTGCGTTATCCTCCGGAGCCCGGACTTTCCTCCCCTTGGGCTTATAAAGCCTGGGGCGGCCACACTCTACCTGCCCTATTTTTAAAAGAACACTCCTGCCTGTCTACCGACAGCTAGACCTACCAGTAGGCAGGCTTCTTTAATTCTTTCTTTATCGCCTGGGTTGCCAATTTGTCCGCACCAGTATTCTCTGCGCGCGGAATATTCTCTATCGAAACCTCTTTAAATTCCGCCAGCAAATTCAACGCCTGGTTATAAAGCCCGGCTATATTCGGGTGCTTGACTTTATAAACCTTATTCAACTGGCGCGCCAGGAGCTGACTGTCTGTTTTGATCTTAATCACCTCTGCCTTTAAAACCAATGCTTCCCGGAGCCCGTAAATCAAGGCTGTGTATTCGGCAATATTATTTGTAGCGTTGCCGATATAACTAGAGATATTTTTTATTGTCTCCTTATCCCGGCAAATAACCACCCCTATACCGCTAGGGCCCGGGTTGCCTTTTGACGCTCCGTCAATGTAAATTTCAAGCTCCCTCATTGATATAGAGTATCCGATTACACATCTCGCAAGTAATTATATGCTCATACATTTTAATCAAATTGATCACCTGTGGAGGGACAAACATATTACAGCCGCCGCAGGAGTTCTCCTTGACAATAACTATGGCCAGGCCCTCGCGACTGCCTAATATCCTCTCGTACTGGCTCAGGATCTTCGGGTCTATCTCCGGGATGGCCTGTTTCCTCTGCGCCTCGAGCTGGCTTAAACGGTCATCTATCTCTTTAACCCGGTCTTCAATTTTTTTCTTCTCGGTTAAAAATACTTTTTCTTCCTCCTTAAGCCTTAATTTTTCCTTTTCTACTTCGCCCCTGGCCGCATCCGCTTTATCGAATAACTCCAGTACCTTATCTTCAATAATCGAGGCATCGGCTTTGGCGTCCTGTATCTGTTGCAACATCGTCTGGTATTCCTTATTGGTTTTAAGCCCATAAAGCTGCCCCTGCAGCTTCTTAGCCGCCTCTTCTTTTGAACCTAACTCCAGTTCCTTATCCTTCCTCTCCTTCTGTAATTCCAATAACTTTTTTTCTAACTCCGCCAACTGCGCTTTCTTGGCTTCAAAAGAGATTTCCCTAGCCTTAATCTCATCAGGCTTGGCGGATTTCTCGGAACGTAAAGCGTATATTTCGCTATCTACTGTCTGTAATTTTATCAGGCTGCTTAGCTGCTCCCTCAAATTAACCGTGGACAATTTTACTCCCTATTTAATGGTGGGCGATAGAGGATTCGGACCTCTGGCCTCCACAATGTGAATGTGGCGCTCTAACCAACTGAGCCAATCGCCCTAAATCTGGGCCCAGAAGGGTTCGAACCTCCGACCAAGTGATTATGAGTCACCTGCTCTACCGCTGAGCTATGGGCCCTAAAAGTTAATATTATATATTACTATTTTTAGCCCTATTTTGCAAGTTAAAAAATATTAAATTCCGGTATTCCAGCGTGAATTTACTGGCTTTTCAGGTAGGGCTCATTTTTTAATCTCACCCCAACGGGAAGTTTTAGCGCCTTGACCTCATAAATAGCTTGATCTATAAAAAACTGTCCACCCCTGGTTAATGTCTTGGCTTTTTCTAACGCTGCCAATGCCTTAGCGGGATTACCCAGGTTCCTTTCTATGGCGGCTAAGGTCAAGTATGCCTCCCGGTATCCCGGACTTATAATTAATGCCTTATTTATAAACTCTCTTGCTTTGTTGTATTCCCCGGCGCCATTATAAGCATGGGCTATATCGTTCAAGGCAACAGGATCAAAAGGATCAGCAGAAAGCTTATTCAGGCAAAGATCCATCTCTTGACGGTATGCGCTCAGTGCTTCTTTCGGGCGAGCCTCCCGCGTATAAATATCCCCTAAATCATTATGCACATTGGGGTAATCCGGCTGCGCGCTAATGACGTTTCCATACTCTAGGACAGCTTCTTTTAATCTTCCCTGGTCCCTATATATACTGGCCAAGCTATAACGGAAATTTATATTACCGGGATCTAACCTTAAAGCTTCCTCTAAATAAGGCACTGCCTCTCTGTAGTTCTCAAGGTTCATCAGAGCCAGACCCAGGTTGTTAGCGATGACCGGCTCATTCTTGTCTAACGCCCAGGCTTTCCTATAGGCACTAACGGCTTTATCAAAAATTCCTTCCCTAAAATAAATGTCTCCGAGCAGTTTATAGGCCAGGAAAAAATTGCTATCCCGGAGGATTATTTCATCAGCTAAAGCTATAGCCGGTTCATAATCACGGTCAATATAATAAAAATCGGCGAGCATATAACGCGCAAAGATAAAATCCGGGTCGATTTGTAACGCTTTATGGAGTAACTCATACGCCTTTGTTTTTTCTCCCGACGAAAATGCGTCGATACCGGTATTTAAAAGATAGGCCATATATTTAGAAGAGGCATAATCCATTAAATCCTGGATCTTCTTATTACCGGGGGAAAGAACTTCCGCCTCTTTTAGTATAGCCATTGATTCTTGGTAGAGCTTACTCCGGATATAGCTCTCCGCTAAAGCCTCGTAAGCCAACATAAAGCGCCTATCCAGCTGGAGCGCCTTTTTATATTCCGCTCTCGCCGCATCTTCCAGTTTTTGCTGGACATAGGCGTTTGCCAAACCGTAATGGGCCACGCTAGCTGAAGGATTAAGCCTAAGCGATTTATTAAAATAACTTACTGCCTCTTTATATAAATGCTTCTCGTAATAGTCATCCCCGCGGTTATAATAAAATGCCGCCAATTTGTTTTTACCTACCAGTACGAAAACTGCTAACAAGACTAGCAAAATTAATAAATACGCTATCTTTTTCATGAAATAGTTGAATCCTCCCGGTGCTCCGCAGAAAAAAACGGCAGGAAATTATCTCTTCCTGCCGTAAATACCGAATTTCTAAAAACTGCTCTACAAACGTCCTGGATTATTTTATGAAGGTTCCTCAATTAACCGTTAAGGCATCCAGCCTCATGGTTACATTATCCAGCTTTTGCTTAGTTATATCTAAATCTTTCCTGAGTGCCTCCAGCTTTTCCTGCCCTTGTAAGACTTTAGCGATGAGCTGCTTAATCGCGGCGCCCTGCTGTTGAATAACCCTGCTGAGGCCCGTCCTTGTCACCTCATCTACGTTTTTACAAAGAATATTATCTATCGAAAAAGAAATGAATGAAAACAAAATCGCCACTAAAATAATGACCACCAAGACACTTTTACTAATTTTCATTTCCATTTTTCCTCCTTCGCCTAATTATACCTCTTTTATTGAAAATGGAAATAGTTTTTATTGATGTTTGGTACATTTATATCCGGCTATCTTCTGGCCTGTAATATCTTTAAGAACAGGCCTACGATTTTCGGATCGAATTGCTTGCCGCTGCCTTCTTTCATTATCGCAATCGCTTTTTGCTGGGAATAGGCCTTACGGTAGGGGCGGTCGCTGGTCAAAGCCTGGTAGGCATCGGCAATAGCGATAATCCGGGCACCGATAGGTATTTCTTCCCCTTTTATGCCGCTGGGATATCCTGTTCCGTCCCATTTTTCATGGTGGTAGAAAACAAGCGGTATAAGCTTACGTAAAAACTGGATTGGCCGCAAGATGTCCGCGCCGATCTGGGGATGCTTTTTTATCTCTTCAAATTCACGCTTAGTCAGCTTGGATTTCTTTAAGAGAATCTTTTCGCTGATACCAATCTTGCCCAAATCATGCAAAACCGCTCCCTGCTTGATCAGCTCGATCTCATCCTTAGCTAATTCCAATTTATCGCAAATATCGGTTACATAACGGACAGTATCCTCGCCATGCTCGCCGGTATAATGATCTTTTAATTCGATGGCTTTGGCAAAAGCGAATATTGCCTCAACCAGGCTCTGATTGGATTTCTTAGTAAGCTTATCAATCTTCCCCTGGAGAAGCTTGATCCCCAAGGGTTTATTCTTTACCTCTAGAGCCGGATGCTTTCCTTTGCCTATGTCTGAAGATGAATACACCCTGTTTCCTCCGGACTCTTTAGCCTTATTCAGGACCTGATCCGCCAGGTTAATTAATCCCATACCTCTATTCACTTTATCTCCGGGATAAGAAACCACTGCCAGGCTTAATTTAATTTTAACCGTATGTTGCTTATCTCCGAACTTATATAAGTGAATAGTATCTAAAATCCTCTGGCCCACACTTAAGGCCTGAGCTACATCTATGCCCGGAGAAATAATAATAAATTCTTCGCCACCGGAACGAATAATGATATCATACCGGCGCATCATCATTTTCAACTGCCTGGCAAATTGTTTAAGGACCAGGTCTCCAAACTGGTGGCTATAGACATCATTGATAGACTTAAAATAATCTATGTCTATCATTATGACGGCTAAGGGGTGGCCGTAACGCTTGGCCCGGTGAAATTCCGCCTCAATAACATCCTGGAGATAGCGATGGTTATACAGCCCGGTATGGGAATCAGTAAGCGAGAGCTGCCGTAACCTTTTATTAGACCTTAAGAGTTCTTCGTTTAAGATCTCTACCCGCTCCAGGGCTTTTTTCTTATCCGTAATATCCCGCACATATTCAATCACCCCCAAGAATTCTTTATTTTCTTGATCGATGAGGGGGAAACTGTAAAGCTCAATCCAACCGGTAGTTTCTCCGTTTTCCCTTCTTCTAGGAACTACGGCTGAGGCCAACTGCTGGGTTTTTAAGCTTACCAGGACCGGGCAATTTTCACATGGCTGGCTAGAACACTGATAAATTTCATAACATTTCTTCCCCAAAAAAGGAGCCTTACTTGCGTACAGCTTTTCCATAAACGGGTTCACCAGGAGTATATTCATTTCCTTATCCAGAACACTTATCCCGTCTTGAATGCTACTAAAGATATTGGAAAGAAAGATTTTATTCTGCCTAAAAGCCTCATTAAGCTTCTTACGGTCTTCTATCTCCTTTCTTAATTCCTCATTAGCCCGGCTCAACTCCGCAGTCCTTACCTTGACCCTGATGGATAATTCTGCGCGCGCCTCACGCAGCTTTTCTTCGTATTTTTTGCGCTCAGTGATATCTTCTATAATACCGTCAAAATATACGTTACCTTGCGCGTCTTTTTTAGCTATTGCGTTAAGCAAACCCCAGATTTTATGGCCTTTAAGCGTTACCAACTGCAACTCTTCATTTTTTACAAAACCCTGCTCCAGTATTTTTTCGCTGATTATCTCCCTTTCAGCGGGATGCTGATAAAGTTCGCTGACATTATGCTTAAGAAATTCTTCCTTTGATTCTGCTTCAAACATTTTCACAATCGCCGGATTAGCCTCCAAAAAATGGCCTTGCATACCCGGAGCATTACGGTAGACGCCTACCGGAAGGTCATTTATCAAGTTAGCGTATCTTTCCCTGGAACGCGCGAGCTTATCCGCTATTTCTTTTAGCTCGGTGATATCGCGGCCTTCAGGAATCAAATAGATGATTTTACCGGCCTGGTCCCTTACCGGCTTGATGGAAAAATCCACATAATGGGCCTTGCCGTCTTTATCCAGATGTGTTACCTCAAAACGGACAAATTCTCCGCTGGAGGCTTTTTTTATAGCCTGGCGCAGATCTTCCTGCAGTTGGGTAGAATGTGCCCACCAGGGGGCATGCCAGAATGGCTTATTCAGGACGCTCTCAGCCGTAATGCCGCTAAAATCCAAAGCTGTCCGATTAGCCTCTACCAGGATTCCGTCGGGAGTCATCAAGCCAATAAATTGGAAGGTCTGATCAAAAATAACGCGCAGCTTTTGCTCGTTTTCTTTCTCGAATAACTTATGCCGGGATTCGGCCTTTTCCAGCTCCGTAATGCGGACCTGTAAAAACTTTATCTCGTCGCTTAATCTTTCTTCGGCTTTATTAAAATGCGTGCTGTCTTCCATAAAAAATTAAAAGCAGCTCTCCCGGCTTTACCTGGTCAGGAAAACTGCCTATCTCCCTAGGCTACCAAGGCTCAACATGAGCACTCCCTGCTTTAATTAATATTCTCTCTGATGCGCAAGCGTCATATCCAGAAAAGTACGTAACCTTCTTGAACGCGTAGGATGCCGTAATTTTTTCAAGGCCTTGGCTTCTATCTGCCTTACTCTTTCCCGGGTTACCCTGAAGATATTGCCTACTTCCTCCAATGTCCGGCTGGAACCGTCGTGCATCCCAAAACGCAGAACCAGTATCTTTTTTTCTCTTTCCGTAAGAGTACCTAAGGCAGAATTCATTTCTTCTTTTAACATGGAACGAACGGTTTCGTTTGCCGGCGAGACTGCTTTTTTGTCCTGAATAAAATCTCCGAAATGCGTATCCCCCTCATCGCCGATAGGCATCTGTAAAGATATCGGCTCCTGGGCTATCTTTAATATTGTCTTTACCTTTTCCTGGGGCAGGCGCATTTTATAAGCTATCTCTTCAGGCAACGGCTCGCGGCCGTTCTCCTGGACAAAAATCCGCGAATATCGGATAATCTTATTGATTGTCTCGGTCATATGTACGGGGATCCTTATGGTGCGTGCCTGGTCCGCTATGGAACGGGTAATTGCCTGCCTTATCCACCAGGTAGCATAAGTAGAAAACTTATACCCTCTTTTATACTCAAATTTTTCTACTGCCCGCATTAATCCAATATTCCCCTCCTGGATTAAATCCAGGAAAGAAAGGCCTCTATTGGTATACTTCTTGGCAATACTCACTACCAGCCTTAAGTTGGCCTCCACCAGCTTTTTCTTAGCGCGGTTAAACTTAAGGTTGGCTAACTTAATCGCATGCATCTGTTCCTTAATCCTGGCGTAGGGTTCGCCGAGCTGTTTTAAAATTTCCTGCTTCCTGGAATAATTACGCCTGCCCTGGCGGTTGATATGCTCCAGCTCTTTTAATAAGCTGTTCAGCTTGCGTACGGCCGCTTCGATTACGGAAGTTACAAAATTAAAACCCAAGAGCAGGTCTATGGCCAGGCTATTGCTGCGCGTAGCTTTAAGTTTCTTAAGAATTCTTTTCATCTTCGCCGCAACATTACTCTTTTTAATCTTAAGATCCTCCTTAACCAGTTCTTCCAGGTTAAGTTTATCCTCTAAGATAGCGTGAGCTACGGCTATTGTCTCATGGCGCACGAATTTTGTGCTTAAGGCGGCGCGTTTAAATTTTTCTTCGGCATCCTCTATCCTCTTAGCCAGCTCTAATTCATGCTCCCTGGATAAGAGCGAAATGGAACCCATCTGCTTCAGGTACATCTTAACCGGGTCATCCAACGGAAGAAAACGCTCCTCCGCTTTGAGCTGTTCGCTTAAAAGATCATCCTTAATAACAGGATTCTCCTTATCCGTAATTCTGTCGTCTTCGTGTTCCACTACCTGTATATCTTCATTCCCCAACAGCTCAAATAAATGGTCCATATCGTCGGACGAAGAGAACTCTTCGGGCAGAAGGTTATTTACCTCATCATAAGTCAAAAAACCCTTTTGCTTGCCTAACGCGATAATCTTTTCCAGGTCCTTAGAAGCATATGTCTTTTTTTTCATCCCTAACCTGCTTTCTTTTTAATTAAACAATGAAATTTTTCCGTAAGGCGGCTCAAGAGCTCCTCATCACCGACGTGCTGGGCAACCTTAATCTGCTCATGCAGCCTTTGCCTTTCTAATCTTACCCTCTCGGTCTTTAGGCGTTGTATACAATCACAGACCACCTTTTCCCGGTGAGCTTCTGATGCCGGTGCGTTTTGCGTTAAAAATACGGATTCAGAAACCAGCTCAAGCACATCATCACCAAGATAATTCATTAATATTTGCGGGCCAACGGCTTTACCCTGCTCTACCAGATTGAACATGAGAGAAACGATCCGGGATATCCGCTCATCCTGAAAATCCTTAGGGCTAAGGCTTTCCCTTATACGGTTAATCAGTTCGCTTTCTTCCAGCATAAGCGACATCAATAATTTCTCCGTAGGGTTAGCATTATGAGTTTTACGCGCGGGATTCCTTTGCAGATCCGCATTTATTTTTTCTGTTTTAACCCTTTTTATCTCCTCCAACAGGGCCTCTTCCTTAAGATTCAGTTCCTGAGCCAGTTTCTTCAGGTATTCAGATCTCAAAATCGCATTTTTAAATCTAGCGATAGTCTCCAGCATCAGCCCAGAAATCTTAGCGCGTCCTTCTATCTCCTTTAGGCTATAACGGGATTTTAAAATTTTAAGCTTATAATCAAACAGGCTCTCGGCATGCGCTATCTTTTCCTTAAAGGCGCCTACGCCTTCCTGGCGCACAAATAAATCCGGATCAAACCCTGCGGGTAAAGATACGACCCTGACGTGCATCTCTTCCTCGATAAATATATCCAGGCTGCGCAAGGTAGCCAATTCACCGGCGGTATCGGCATCATAAACCATAACTACATTATGGGTGTACCTTTTTAAAAACCTTGCCTGCTCTATAGTCAAGGCTGTGCCGAGAGAAGCAGTAATATTCTTTAAGCCCTCCTGGAACGGAAAGATAAAGTCCAAATACCCTTCGACTATGGCCACACAATCATTTTCTCTAATAGCATCCCTGGCCAGATGAAACCCGTATAAATTTTTTCCTTTTGTATAAACAGCGGTCTCGGGAGAATTGACATACTTGGGTAAACTGTTATCTAATACCCGGGCACCAAAGCCTAAGACCCGGCCTTTTATATCAAATATGGGAAAAATTATCCTGTTTCTAAACCGGTCGTAAAAACCGCCGCCCTCCTTGGCTATAACCAGGCCGGCTTTTTCTAAAAGCCCGAGGCTTACGCCTTTTGACCGCAGATAATTAAGCAGGCCATCCCAATGATCCGAAGCGAATCCCAGGTTCAAGGCAGAAATAGCCTGCGGCTTTATCCCGCGCTTTAATAAATATTCTCTAGCCCTTAAACCTGCGGGTGAATTCAGGTTAGTGCTGTAAAAATTTGCCGCCAATTCATTTATTCTGTATATCTGCGTAGTTAAGCCTGCAGATTTAACCCCCGGAGTTTCATCTCTCGGTAAAACTACTCCCGCCTTACGCGCTAGGGCCTCTACCGCTTCCGGGAAATCCAGGCGTTCATAACGCATAAGGAACTTAAAGGCATTGCCGGATTCGCCGCAGCCAAAACAATGGTAGATTTGACGGTCAGGCGAAACCATAAAAGACGCTGTCTTCTCGTGATGAAACGGACAGCAGGCCTTAAAATTACGGCCTGCCTTTTTAAGCGGCAGGAACCCGGAGATAATCTCCACAATATCCACACGGGCTAAAATATCATCCAATATATTTTCCGGAATACGGCCGGGCATAGCTAGCCTCTCTTTATCCTTTGGAAACCTGAACAACCAATAATCTCTAATCTTTCTTCTTTTTCAATCCTATCCAGGAGCAGGTTCAACCCCAGGCAATCGCTTGAGATATGCCCGGCGATCACCACATTAAGATTAGCCTCTTTAACTTTTTTCAGATGCTCTTCGCTTAAATGCATGGATACTAAGGTCCTTACTCCTGCCCGGTAAAGCTTGCCAAAAATATCTTTGGGCCCTTCCGTTCCCCCGGTCAGCTCAAAGAATATCTTACCCGCTTCTCTTTTCGGCGAGCCCACAAGGATGCGCGGTCCAGTCATATTCTTCTTAGCCTCCCGGTATTCCGGCACCTCCGACAAAATATCTACTATATCCTGAAGCACCCTGGCCTTGCGCCCTGCCAGCAATTTCTTAAGAAAATAATAAACGTGATTATCCGCAGGCGTATGCATGCACATAAAAGGCAAATTCAGGAGCCGGGCAGCATCTACCGGCCGCGTATGGTTCTGGGGGAGTATTTTTCTCTCCACTTCATTCTTCCTTATATCCAGGAATTTTTGGGCAATATCTTCGTCTAGCCCGGCCTGTCTGAACAGGTCAACCTGTAATTGCATCACTTCATGCAATAAAGCATAGGCCCGGCCTTCGGGGTGATGGGATAATACCAGGTCCAGCCCTTGCGTCTGCCGGATCCTGTCGGCCAGGAGTAACTCTCCCACTTCCATATCAATACCGACGAGGATTTTCTTTACCTGCGTCCCGGGGTCACCATAAAGTATGGCGGTATCTGGATATGCTTTTATCCCCGACTTATTTTTCCGGGGATCGCGCTCAGCACCAAATTTCACAACCAGGTTATAAAAATGCGTTAATTTCACTTATTTTTTTGAAAAATCCTCTTTAATTGATGGAATAACCGCGTTATATTTTTCGGCTACGCTGAATTTAGCTATAACACTATTCCACATCCAGGTATAGGCATCCGGGGCAAGCGAAAATAAACGTTGGCTTAGATAAGATTCCTTGACGCTTTCCTTAAAATATCCTACGCTTGATATGGCCAACACAAACATAACCAGGCTGGATAAAAGAGCTGCCCTGGCCAAACCCAAAACTAGCCCTCCCCATCTGTTCAAAGCAGAGACCGCCTCCATCTTGAGGAACCTGGAGAAGAGGCTGCGTATTAATATAAATATGCCGTACCCGGATATTGCTAAGCCGAGAAAAATCATTAATTCCAGGAACTCTAAAGGTATTCTTTTCCCCAGAAAAAGCCAGTTGCTTAGAAAAAGTGCTAAATTTGTATAATAATGCAAAGACAAAAAAGTTGCGCTCAGCGTGCCTATGAATTTAAATAGCTCAGCAGGGAAACCGTTTTTAACAGCGATAAAACATACGCGCAGAATAAGGATGAAGACAAAGATGTCTACCCAGTTGATTTGTTTTAAAATATTCAATACCATAAGGTTAAGCCTTTCTTTTAAAATCCGGGTTGGATGGCTAAAAGTATAACATATAAACACGGCCCTTGTCAAGGAAAGCGCTTTCAAAAATGGGCTCCCTTAAGGGAGCCCATTTAGCACCTGCAACAGTAGGCGCAGGTGCAACGTACCTATTTAAACCAGGGAATGGTTCTCTTGAGCCCTTCGCTAAGGGAAATACGGGGTTCCCATTTTAAGGCTTTTTTGGCTTTGCCTATGTCGGGCTTACGCTGGCGGGGGTCATCTTGAGGCAGGTCTTTAAAAACAATCTTACTTTTTGAGCCGGTTATCTTCAAAACTAACCTGGCTAACTGCATGATCGTAAACTCGCGAGGATTGCCTAAATTCACCGGCTCATTTACCGGAGCAAGCATTAACCGGTAGAGGCCTTCCACTAAATCATCAATATAACAAAAACTCCTGGTCTGCCCTCCCCGGCCATAAACAGTCAGGGGCTTATTATGCAAGGCCTGATAAATAAAATTCGGAATTACCCTTCCGTCATCAACCCGCATCCCCGGGCCATAGGTATTAAAAATCCTGACGATTCTAGTATCTAACTTATGCCGGCGATGATAAGCCATGGTCAAAGCTTCGGCAAAACGCTTGGATTCATCGTAACAACTGCGCACCCCAATAGGATTAACATTGCCCCAATAGCTTTCTGGCTGCGGGTGGACTAAGGGGTCACCGTAGACTTCGGAAGTAGAAAAAAGCATGAAAACAGCCTTCTTTTTTTTAGCCAGGCCTAAAGAATTATGCGTGCCTAAAGAACCTACTTTAAGCGTTTGGATCGGAAAACGCAGGTAATCTTCGGGTGAGGCAAGCGAAGCGCAGTGTAAAACATAATCCAGCTTTCCGGCTAGAGCGATATATTTACAGATATCCTGTTTTATAAAATTAAAATTTTTATCCCTGCTTAAAAGCCGCGAGCTTCCGGCGGATGCGGAGATAAAATTATCGATACAAACTACTTTATACCCTGCCTCCAGGAGCCTGCGGCATAAGTGCATCCCGATAAATCCCGCGCCTCCGGTGATAACTACTCTTTTACCCATTGGACCTCCAGTAATCTACAGTCAGGCCTAAACCAGAGGCGAAATTAACTTTTGGCCTAAACCCTAAAATATTCTTTGCCCGGGAAAGGCCGGCGAGTGTCTTAAAAACATCACCTGGACGTTTTTTTAGGAAAACCGGGCGCAGCTTCTTTCCCAGAATATTGTTTAGAATACCGACTAATTCTAAAATAGTATAATCCCTGCCTGAAGCAACGTTAAATACCCCGGATTTTAAGCGCTTGTTTTTGACGGCTAATAAATTTGCTTCCACCACATTGCTGACAAAAGTAAAATCCCGCGATTGCCTGCCGCTACCGTAAATAGGCGGCGGCTCGTTTCTTAGCATGCGGTTAATAAATCTGGGGATAACTACCGCGTATTCATCATCCAGGGCCTGGCGCGGGCCGAAGACATTAAAATAACGTAAAGCCACCGTAGAGAGATTATACTGGCAGCTGAAAATATGGCAATAATATTCGCCAACTAATTTACTCAAGGCATAGGGAGAAATCGGTTGGGGGCTAAACTCCTCTTTTTCCGGAAAATTCCGGGTATCTCCGTATACCGAGCTCGATGAAGCGAATACAAAGCGCCTTACCTTATTTTCTCTGGCCGCTTCCAGCATATTCAGCGTCCCGCCGATATTGACCGCATTATACTTTCCAGGCTCCTGCATGGACTCCGGCACGCTCCTTAAAGCGGCCTGATGCAGGACAAAATCCATACCCCGGGCAGCTTTAATACAGACGGTCTTAGAGCAAACATCGCCTTTAATTAAATCCACCTTGTCCCGGCACCCTTTTAAATTACTGATCTTACCGCTGGAGAAATTATCCAAGACGCGCACTACCTGGCCGTCCTTAACCAGTTTCTCGGTTATATGCGAACCGATAAATCCCGCGCCTCCGGTGACTAAAAACTTGCTCATAAGACTAGCACCTTATCCCCGCCTCTTCCTTTATATACATTACGCGTATCCAAGATCAGCCGGGCATTATGCAATAAATATCCATAGTCTATCTCCGAATGGTCTGTAGCTATAATGATACAATCAAATCTCCTCAGCGAACTCCCTCTTAAAGCAATGGATTTTAATTTTATCCGGTTAACTTTAAGATACGGGATCAAAGGATCAAAATAGGCGACCTCTGCGCCGTTAGCCTCCAGGCATTTAAGTACCTCCATACTGGGAGACTGGCGCAAGTCCTTCACGTCTTTCTTATAAGCGGCTCCGACGACCAGAACCCTGGCCCCCTTTAGCTTTAAATTTCTCATTAAGAATGCTTCCTTCACCCTGGCAACCACGTATTCAGGCATCGAGCTGATCACTTCGGAAGCAAGCTTAATAAAACGCGAGCGGAAACCAAAACTTTTAGCCTTCCAGTATAGATACAGCGGGTCTTTAGGTATGCAATGGCCTCCGACCCCGGGCCCGGGGTAAAAAGGCATAAAACCAAAAGGCTTAGTCGAAGCTGCGCGGATTACTTCCCAGATATCAATTTTCATCTTATGGCACATCATCGCTAACTCGTCGATTAAACCGATATTAATCAGCCGGAAGGTATTCTCCAATAGTTTGACCGTCTCGGCTGCCCGCGGGCTGGATACCGGGACTACCTTACCAATAATATGCTTATAGAGAGAAACTGCCCGGCGCGTAGCTTCGGCATTAATACCCCCGACTACCTTGGGGATTTTATTCACCGGAAACCTTCGGTTTCCCGGGTCTATCCTCTCGGGCGAAAAACAAAGGTAAAAATCCCGGCCATGCCTTAAATTATGTTTTTGGAAAATTGGCAATATCTCCTCTTCCGTAGTACCCGGATAAGTGGTGCTTTCTAAAACAACTAAAGCCCCCTTCTTAATATGCCTGGCCACGGAATGCAATGAATTTTTTATATACGAGATATCCGGGAGGTTTTTCCTCTTTAGGGGCGTAGGGACACAGATTAATACCGCCGCGCATTCTTTTAGCCTGGCAAAATCCGCAGTCGCGCTGAATTTTCCCGCAGCTAACATATTTTTTAAATCCTTGCCGGAAACATCACTGATATAGGATTCCCGGCGTTTAATCGCCTTGAGGCGGCCCGGGTCTATCTCTATACCGATTACCGGAATTCCTTTTTTAGCAAATTCCATGGCTAAAGGAAACCCGACGTAGCCTAACCCCACAACGGCAATCTTAAGTTTATTTTTCATACTTTTTTTCTTCCTATGCTAATATAAGAAAAACCTAATTTTCGTAAAACTTCCGGGTCATAGAGGTTGCGGCCATCGACAATCAACGGCCGTTTAAGCAGTTTCTTAATTCTCCTAAAATCCAGCTCCTTAAATTCATCCCATTCCGTAGCGATAAAAAGGCAATCCGCAAAACGGCAGGCGGAATAGGCATCGGCGCAAAAAATAACCTTAGCCAATACCTTCTTAGCCTTACTGATGGCCTGCGGGTCATAGATCTTGATTTTGGCACCCTCCTCCTGCAGCATCTTGATTAGCCTTAAAGCCGGGGCATTACGGATATCGTCAGTATTAGGCTTAAAAGCCAGGCCGAGGATAGCGATGGTTTTACCTTTAATTATCCAGAGTGAATCTTTTATCTTCTTAAGGGCCGAGCTCAATTGCTCAGCATTGACCGTGGCTACCGACTTGAGTAGCTTAAAATCATAGCCGGTCTTTTCAGAAATATGCACAAACGCATCCAGGTCCTTCGGGAAGCATGAACCGCCATAGCCTATGCCGGCCTTTAAAAAACTGGGGCCGATTCTTCTATCTAACCCCATGCCTTTAGCCACCTCTTCGACATCCGCGCCGACCTTATCGCAAATCTGGGAAACGGCATTGATAAAAGAGATCTTGGTAGCTAAAAAAGCGTTGGAGGCATGCTTGATTAACTCCGCGGATTTAATATTCGTAATCACCAAAGGCACCTTAAAAGGCCGGTATAATTCGATCAATAAATCCCGGGCTTTCCTGGACTCAACGCCGAGAACAATCCTGTCCGGATGCATAAAATCGTCTATCGCCGAACCCTCTCTTAAAAACTCCGGGTTGGAAGCCACATCAAATTTAGCCTTATCTTTAATATAATGCGTTATTGTCTGCTTTACCCAATCCCCTGTCTCGACCGGCACCGTGGATTTCTCAACAATCAACCGGTACCCCTGCCTGCCGGCCTGCCGGCCAGGCAAGTTCACGGCTATACTATGCGCAACATTTTCTATTCCCGTAAGGTCAGCTTCTCCGTTTTCTAAAGGAGGAGTCCCTACGGCTATAAAGATTATCTCAGAGGACCTAACCGCCTCTTTAATGCTTGCGGTAAAAAAGAGCCTTTTATTCCTGACATTGCGCACAATCAATTCCTCCAACCCCGGCTCGTAGATAGGGATTAAGCCTTTTTTAAGGCTGCTGATTTTTCTAATATCATTATCCGCGCAGATAACCTTGTTGCCTAACTCGGAAAAACAAGCTCCGGTAACCAGGCCTACGTAACCGGAACCGATAATCGCAATCTTCATAATACCCTCTTGTTGCTTAAGGTTATAGGATTACTGTGAACCCGACTTGGGCTGATTATAGCTTTGATTAATGTTAAACTCATTCTCTGGGAATGCTTTCAACCTAAAAATTATATAGATAGTGCTGCCGTTATTCTGCCGGGTATCAAATGTAAAGTCTACGTCCCAGCAATGCATATTCCTGGAAAGCGTGTACTGCTGTTCAAGCGTACCCTGGTCTACGAGTTCATTCGGTGAAATTGAGGTATCCGTGTAAGGCTTCATATTGTATCTTTGATATATGGAAAATTTCCATTTCGGGTTAATCCGCCATTGAAAGCTTGCCGTTATCTGGCTTTGGCCTTTCCTTTGATAGCGCTGGCCTATCCCGAATGAACGCTCCGGAGAAAAATCAAAATTAATATCATAATTCACATTGGAAAAATGATTATAATTATCATAATATACTTCACCCGGAATCCTGGAGCGCTTATAAGTAGCGTCTCCTTCGATCCTGAGCCAGGAATAAGGCAGAAGCTTCCATTTAAAAAGAATATCCGAAAAAGCAGCGCCGTTCAATTTATTCTTATTAGCCGGGTCAGCAGAATAGATAACGCTATTATTATTTAAGATAACGGGGCTAACCCCGTAGACCACGCGAGGGCTGAAGGCGTAGGTGGTAGAGACTATAAAATCCACCAGGTCAACGCTGACCTCTTTGCCTTCTGCGTCTTTACGCTTGGTCTGTAATTTATTGGATAACTCTAAGGTTGCGGCATTGCTGGAAGCAAGCAGGTCCACGCCGTCTATCTGCAGTAATTTATTAGCGGAAACAGTAGGCTCCGGGTTATAGGAATACCCGATAGTGGGCGTAATTATATGCCTCAAACCGTTTAAATCCAGTCCAAAAACATTGCTTTGGACGTTAAATGTCCGGTAAAACTTGGTGCTGATATCGGCTCCGGCATAAAATATAGACCTGGCCGGCAAACTGGAACCGGTTGCGCTTTTATCATAAATAGTCTCCTGGACCTTCACGAAGGGGCTGACCCGCAGGAACGCTATTTTTGTGGGAATAGAAATCTTATTCACCGTGTCCAGCCTGGTAACGGTCAGGTCATCGGGGCTGGCAGGGGCGGTAGCGGCCTTCTTGTTAAAACTGGTAAAAGTAGTATAGTTTTCAAAATAAAACGGGGTATCTCCCAATTTAATGCTGGGCAACGTATATTTTATTTCCGGCAGTTTATCCAATTGATCATACCAGTGGTTGATGCGCATCTGCGCCAAAAAATCGATGCTGGAATAGGTAAAACTGTGGTGCAGCAACGCGTAGGTCAGCGGTTCAGAATCTTTCTCATATTCCCGGTAGAAATAATCTTTGAGGATATTAGCCTGGGAATCATATTTCCTTTTTTCATCGCTGATTTTATAAACTTCCGCGATAAAATTAGTCCGGTTGTCAATATCCCACTTATGCCTTAAACGTAAAAGGTATCTCTGGTACGACGTAGGGTCTCCTGCAGGGACACTACTGGGCCTTTCTTTACTGTAATAAAATTTAAAATCTCCGCTACCGATAAGCGTCTTGGCATAATTTAGCCCCACCCCTTCGGCCCAACCCAGTTTATTACGGTAATCTAAATACATCCGGGCATAGATATTATCTTTAATATTAGACCTCCATTCGCTCAACAGATAGGGCCCCCAGTCTTTCCGTTTCCCGGGAAGGACACTCACGTGCATAAGCGGTTTTTCAAAGGTCTGGTTAAAGCGCGATAAATACATCAGCGGGACCGGTCCCAGATACAGGTAATCGTCTTTCGTCTGAATCTTTTCCTGGGGAATAATGTTTATCTGCTTCGAACTAATACGGTAATGCGGCCGGTCAAAGCTGCAGGTGGTCGCGTATCCATAGTGGGCTACGATCTCTTTCTCGCTCTCTTTATCTACTCTCCTGGCCCTGCCGAAAAAAGGGTTGGCCCGGAATTGCGCGTCAATAATGCTTCCGGTCTTGGTCTGAAAATTATAAATTAATTTCTCACCTTCAACAATACCCTTTTTATCCTCTAGCCTGGCGTGTCCGGAGGCTATACCTTCCTTGGTCTGCGTATTCACGGTCAACTTCTGGCAGGTGAGTTTTGTATCCCCCGAGATAATCTCCACGTTCCCCGAGGCAATTACTTCCTGGGCATCGGCGGAATATTCCACATTATCGCCGTTAATGATCATCGGCTGAGATTTTGAACCGGCTTTAACGATTCCTTCGGCGCGGGAGGTAGAAATACAAGATAATACTAAAATAAAAACTAGGCAGGATAGTTTCTTGAGCATTTATTTCGGTATCTTTCTATAATCCTCGATAAACCTCTGTATCCCTATATCCGTAAGCGGATGTTTTATTAATTGCTCGATTACTTTAAAAGGAAGAGTAGCTATATCCGCGCCGATAAGCGCGGCATCCCGGACCTGCACGGGATTACGTACCGAGGCCACGATAATCTCGGTCTTAAATCCGTAATTATTATAGATAGTTTTAATATTCCGGATTAAATCCATGCCTGGCTGGCTGATATCGTCTAATCTGCCGATAAAGGGAGAGACATAGTCTGCCCCGGCCTTAGCTACCAATAACGCCTGGTTAGCCGAAAAGCAAAGCGTAACATTTGTTTTCACGCCTTCTTGAGATAAAACCTTAACTGCCCTTATTCCATCTTTCGTCAGCGGGATCTTGACTACGATATTTTTGGCAATCTTGGTCAGCGCGCGCGCTTCTTCTACCATGCCGCCTGAATCTAAGCTGATTACTTCCGCACTTACGGGGCCGGAAACTACAGAACAAATCTCCTGTAATAATGCCTTGGCCGGCCGGGCTTCTTTGGCGATTAGGGTGGGATTGGTAGTGACTCCGTCTAGCACTCCGAGGCTAACCGCCTCTTTTATCTCCTGGATGTTCGCAGTATCAATAAATATTTTCATCTATAAACCTTCCTTTACCATTATCGCCGCGCCGATTAAACCTGCCTCATTTCCCAATTTTGCCTTAAATAACCTTACATGCTTAGCCTGTACGCCCATAGCCTGGTCCCGCAGGGCCTGTTTTATACTTTCAAATAATACATTACCCGCTCCGGCAACCCCGCCTCCGATAATAATAGCATCCAGGTTCAGCAGGTTTACTACCCCGGCTAAAGCAAACCCTAAGTGGTTACCTGTTTTGCGCCAGATATCTATGGCCAGCTTGTTACGCTTTACCGCTAACCAGCTTAATTCTTCAAGGGTAATACTGCGCTTAAAAACTCTCCTGGCTTCCTTAATAATCCTCTGATTACCGACATACGCCTCTAGGCATCCGTACCTGCCGCAATTACAAGGCGCGCCTGCTTTCTCATTAATCGGTAAATGGCCTATTTCACCGGCGGCGTTATTAAAACCGCGGTAAATTTTATTATGGAGAATAAGTCCCCCGCCTATGCCTGTACCTAATGTCATGCATAAAACATTGCGGTAACCTTTGGCCGCCCCCAACCTATGCTCGGCCAGGGCCATAAGTTTGGCGTCATTATCCAGGGATACCGGCAGGCTGAGTTTTTTCCTCAAAATATACCTGAGAGCCACTTCTTTCCATCCGGGAATATTGGGGAAAAAATGCACTACTCCGCTCTTGGCGTCTATCGGACCGGGCAATCCCAGACCTACGCCCAGGATTTGTGCCTTACTCAAATTGTTATATTTAATAAACCTGGTTACGGCATGGACAATCCCCAGGATGAGGTCATTTTTTTCCATAAAAGAGCGCGTACTTAAAATCTCCCTGTCTTTTATTCGGTAATTTAGATCCAGGAGGGCAACTTTCAGGTTGGTACCGCCTAAATCAATACAAATAATAAATTTTTTGGCCATATCAAGGATTATTTTATATCAAAAAATAAGGGCTAACAAGCTATTACGCCAAATATTCAGTTAGGTTAGCATAAAAATCTAAAAGCTACAAGGGATATTCTTTAAGAAAGGCTATTCTGGCGCATACACACAGACTCTATTCCTGCCTGCCTGCTTGGCCGCGTACAAGGCTTTATCCGCGGATTCAATAAGTTGCTCTATTGTCTCTCTGCCCCGGGAAAAAGTAGTTATACCTATACTGATGGTAACCTTTAATTCCTCGTCATATACCCTGATATTTTTTGCTTCTACAGCCTGCCTCAGACGCTCTGCGGCAAAACGCGCCTGCTCCTTATCCGTTTCCACCAGGATAATGGATAATTCCTCCCCTCCATACCTACCTACAAAATCAATCTGCCGGATAGTCTCTTTAATGGTCCGGGAAACCTCTCTTAATATAGCGTCACCTACCAAATGCCCGTATTTATCGTTAAATTCTTTGAATTTATCTATATCAACCATAAGAAAGGAAAAATTGTATTTAAATTTTTTTGACCGGTTCAGCTCTTCACCGAAGCGGTCAAGAAAATGCCTCCGGCTGAACAACTGCGTCAGGCTGTCGGTAATCGCTAATTCCTGCATTTTTTTATAAAGGAGCGCTCTTTTGAGCCCAATTAAGAACTGTTGGGCGAGGATCTGGAACCTCTCCTTATCTTCTTCTTGGATTTGGCTGGCGATGAGATAACCAATCGTATCCTGCTGGATAATTAAAGGAAAGACCATGCTTCCCGTATAAAAAGACAAATCCGCATCTTTATCCAGAAACCGGCAGTCTCCTATTTTAAGATAGTCACTTAGGCGTTCCCGAAAGATTGCGAATACCTTCTTTTCATCAAGCGTCTTACAGATATCCTTAGTTATGTTATAAAGCGCTATTGTTTCATTAACTGTCCCCTCAATATCCAGATTATCCTTTTTGAGCCGGGACTTTTCTTCAGAGAGCACCGTGTATTCGGATTCCAGGTTTTTCAGATGGGCCTCTTTTTTGCACAAAGCCCCCTGCAATACCCTTTTTAAAACCAGGGTAGCTAAAATAGTCGACAGGATAAGCGCCCCTAAATAGAGCATACCTGGTTCCTTCCTTTTTGCTTAGCCTTATACATTGCCTTATCCGCCCGCTGGAGCAATTCATCTTCCTCGGTAGCGTCAGCCGGAAAAGTAGCCACCCCTATGGATACGGTAATATGGCTTTCTTCGCGGCGTAATATTATCTTTTCCTCTTCTATCCTGCGGCACAACTTTTCCGCGACCCCTAGAGCGCTTTCTTTATTCAGGCCGGCAATAATAGCACAGAACTCTTCTCCTCCCAAACGGCTGATGATCGGGTTGAAATTATTCAGGAAACTGGTAATAATCTGGCTTACTTTTTTTAACACAATATCGCCGGCGGTATGCCCGAATTTATCGTTATAATTTTTGAATAAATCGATATCCAGCATCAACAGGGATAAGGGCATCTTCTGCCGGGTGCACCTCTTGCACTCCCCTTTAAGGCGTTCGGCGAAGTAACCTTTTGTGTAAAGAGAGGTCAACGCATCATGTATGGCTAAATCCTGCGTTCTCTTAAAAAGCTCGCTATTTTCTAAGGCCACCGCCCCCAGGTCAGAAACAGAAACCAGGAACCTTAGGTCATCCTGGGAAAAAAAATACTTATCCAGATTATCCAGCCTGATGATACCTAAAAATTTATTTTCGCTGATAAATGGCGCGGCGATGAGCGAGGAGACAGGCCGGGTGTCCTGAAGCTTCAGTTTCTCGGGGTCAAAACGAAAATCATTCTTAATGTCTTCCACCCATAAAGGGCTATTATGCCTTAACACCCATAAATCAAAAATATTCCCCTCCTTGGCTTTAATGACCAAGCCAGAGTCCTGCCGCTTAGCCTTAAAGAGCACGAGCTTCTGGGTCTGGTTATCTACCAGGTATAACACGCAGACTCCTTGATTGTTTGCGATAAGCGAGAACGCTTCAGAGGCAAAGGCATCCGCCACCGTGTCCAAATCCAGGCTTTTATTTATCTCTTCCAGTATGCTCTTTAAACTGTTGTAACGCCTGTATTTTTCTTTCAGGGCAATATTATTTTTATTTTCCTTGGAATATTCCACGCTTAAGAGATTAAATCTTTCCTGGACCTCCTGGGCGCGCGAATCGAGGGAGTATTTTGCGGCGAAATTTTTTCTTAAAATATAGCAGACTATAACAATATTAACCAAATAGAATAGAAAAAGATATTTCAGGTTGTGCGGACTGATGAACCTGGCAAGATTTAAGGGAAAGATAAAATAAAGGAGCAGGAATAAAATTACGCAGGCAGTAACTTTGAGGGGAAAATTTTTTCCTAAAGAAAAAATGGCCATAGGAATATTTTTCCGTTAAACAATCGTCTCTTCGCTATTTTTATCAAAAAAGTGGGCCTTGCTCATATCAAAGACAAGGTCCATATCCTGGTTGATCTTGGGCCGGTCATGCGCGCCTACGCGGGCAATAAAAGTATGCTTTCCGGTATTTAAATAAAGGTAAACTTCCGAACCCATAGGCTCGTAAACCTCGCAGTTGACTTTCACGATATTTTCCGGCGGCGCTTCAGAGACAAAAAGCTTATCATAAATATCTTCGGAGCGTAGGCCAAAGATCACTTCTTTATCGATATAGGCATTCATCTTTTGGCGCATATCATCAACCAGCTTGACCTGGATCTTGCCTTCATCAAAATAGAGCCGGCCGTCTTTCTTGATAATTTTCCCTGACATAAAATTCATCGGCGGGGAGCCGATAAAACCGGCTACAAATTTATTCTTAGGATGGTCGTAAACAGTAATTGGATCGGCAACCTGGTTCAGCAGGCCGTCCTTCATCACCGCGATCCGGTCGCCCATAGTCATAGCTTCGATCTGGTCATGCGTAACATAGATTATGGTAGTTTGGAGCCGGATATGCAGTTTATGGATTTCGGTGCGCATCTGGACGCGCATCTTAGCATCAAGGTTGCTTAAGGGCTCGTCAAACAAAAAAACCATTGGTTTCCTCACAATCGCCCTTCCCACGGCTACCCGCTGGCGCTCGCCTCCGGAAAGTTCCTTGGGCCGGCGACGTAATAATTTCTTTATGCCTAGTATATCCGCGGCCTCATTTACCCGCTGGGCGATCTCTCCTTTCGGCATGCGCCGCAGGCGCAAGCCAAAGGACATATTTTCAAATACGGTCATATGCGGATAAAGGGCATAATTCTGGAAGACCATGGCAATATCTCTGTCTTTTGCCGGGACGTCATTCACCTTCTTATTGCCTATATAGATATCCCCCGAACTTATATCCTCCAGGCCGGCGATCATCCTCAGGGTCGTAGATTTTCCGCATCCGGAGGGGCCGACCAGGACCATAAACTCTTTATTTTCAATGCCTATATTTACATTATCTACCGCTTTTACGTTGCCCGCAAAAACCTTACAGACGTTATTCAAGCTGACCTGTGCCATCTTTCTCCTTCTTATGTTTGGTTAAGAGTAGCTTAGTATAATTATATTAAATTTAACTTAAATAATCAAGTAATTGGCTCAAAGTGAGCTTTAAATCTTTACGCTGCACAATCATATCAATAAGCCCGTGTTCAAGTAAAAATTCCGAACGCTGGAATCCAGAGGGCAACTTTTGCCTTATCGTCTGTTCAATCACCCTCGGGCCAGCAAATCCGATTAACGCGCGGGGCTCGGCAATGATAATATCGCCTACTCCGGCGAAAGAAGCCATCACTCCGCCCATAGTCGGATTAGTAAGTACGGAAATATACGCCAGGCCCGCGTTGTGGTGGCGGCTTAAGGCCGCGCAGGTCTTGGACATCTGCATAAGGCTGAGCATCCCTTCATACATCCTTGCCCCGCCGCCTGATCCAGAAATAATAACCACGGGGAGCTTGTTTTTAATCGCCGTTTCAATAGCCCGGGTTATTTTTTCTCCTACTACCGAACCCATCGAACCCATAATGAAGCGCGAATCGGTAACTGCAATAACGGTCTTTCGGCCATCCAGCCATCCTTCGCCCGAAATAACCGCATCTTTCAAGCCGGTTAGCTGCTGGTCTTGAGCGAGCTTATCCTTATAAGTCTTAGGCCCCTTAAAATCCAGGGGGTCTGCGGAGAGCATATCCGCATCGTACTCGCGGAAAGTATCTTTGTCCAGAAGCATAGCTACCCTCTCGTAGGCACTCAGAGAAAAATGGTACCCGCACTTGGGACAAACCTTAAGGTTCTCCTCAATAGTTTTATTGTAAAGGGTTTCGGAACATTCTACGCATTTAGTCCATAGTCCATCGGGTATCTCTTTCTTCTTTACTCTTACAATCGTATACTTTGGCTTACCGAAGAGCGCCATCTACTCTCCTTCCGCTGTATGCTTGTTAACCAGCAAACCCGAGAGAACCTTAGGATAAAAATAGGTGGATTTCGCCGGCATTTTATTGCCACTCAGGGCTACCGCCATAATTTGTTCTATCTTTACCGGATTTAAAAAAAAGGCGATACTGGAAGGGTCTTTATCTGCCGACACGATGAATTCCTCCGCATTGGGGCTATAGTTAAGGTTATCTTTACCTGTTCCCGCGTACCCCAGTATATCATTAAATATAATATGATTCAAAATAGCCACGTCTAACGAGCGGTATGCTTCAGGTTTATCATTGAGCAACTTATCCAATATTTTAATATTTTTTAAGCGCAGTAAACGGTATTTTTTATCTTTATACATCCCCAGGAGATGTTCAGCGCGGCCGCCTTTGGCCATCAGGAAGAAAAAACGGGTTTTATCCTTAACTTCCTCAACATCAAAATAATTTTTTAACGCCGGGATAAGCTTTTCTAAATTTATTCCCTTTTCCAGTCTTAACAGGCGGTGCAGGGGGAGTATGGATAACCCGCGCTGGTCGGTATTAGTAAAATAGGCCAGGGTATAATTAAAACTTGACTCCTCCGGAAGTTTATCCCCGAGCTTCTTCTCCCACTCATCCCTATAAACACAGGCGACTTCGTAGCGATGGTGTCCATCCGCGATAAAGGCCATTTCTTTCCGCATCCCTGACTGCAGCATATTCAGCGCTACGGGTGCATCTATCCTCCATATCCTATGCAGAGTTTTCTCATAATCCCTTGCCTCCATAAATGCCGGCTTATCTTTGGCATATTGCTCATATAAACGCTGGATAACCCGCTGCTGATCATTAGCAATAATGAATACCGGGCTTAAATTAGCATTAACCTTACGGATAAGGTTTAAGCGGTCTTCCTTTGCCTCTATCCGCGTATGCTCGTGGCCGAACACTGGAGCATCCTTATCGCCAAGCCCCAAAAGCGCAATAAACCCTAAACGGGTCTTCTTTTCTCCTTTAATATTATACTGCTGACTGTAAAAATATACTGCCGGATGGGTATCCTGGATGAGAATCTTGTTTTTGAGCCAATGCTTAAACAGCAGGCCGGCCCGGTCGTATTTATCTTCACCGGATATATCTTTGCCTAAAAGTATATGGATATAATTATAAGGATTAAGCTTGTGGTAATAATCCTGCTGCCGAGGCGAAATTACATCATAGGGAGGGCAGGTTACGGCAGATAGGTCTTTGATCTTTTCCTGATTATAAAAAACCGCTTGGAAAGGTTTAATTTTTATCATTGCCTGTCAACGGGCATGCGGACAACTGTTGCATTCTGAGTTTTTAGAGGGGCAGGCCCCGGACTTCCCTTTAGGAGAAATATGCTTAGCGGAAGATTTACGGTAATCCGTAGCATAGAATCCTGCACCCTTAAAGATTATACCCGAACCGCCGCCAATAAGCCGGCTGACTTTCTTATGGCACTTAGGGCATTTTTCAATAGGTTTATCGGTAATCTTTTGAAATATATCAAAAACCTTATTGCAATTCCTGCATTCGTATTCATAGGTCGGCATTAATTTCTCCTTAATTTTTATCCAGAGGTTTCTTATTTTATCAGTAAAATTACCCCTGTCAATGGCTTATGCCTAAAGGCGGCTAAACTCTTCTATGAGCCTGCGCTGTTCCGGTGTAAGCCTTTTGGGGATTTCTACGTTTACCCTGACTAATTCATCTCCTATGCCCCGGCCATGCACATCCGGGATACCTTTAGCTTTAAGCCTAAAAATACTGCCTGTTTGCGTACCCGCGGGAATTTTCATATCCGCCCTGCCTTTAAGCGTCGGAACAATAATATCTCCGCCCAACACAGCCTTGCTCAAATTTAGGCCTACCTCGATTAAGATATCATTACCATGCCTCTGGAAAACAGAATGCGGCATTATTTCTATAATAACATATAAATCCCCTTTGGAGGCGGTCCCCACCTCACCTTCACCGCGTACCCTTAAGTGAGAACCCGTATCTACCCCGGCGGGAATCTTCACTTTTATCTTACGGGTTATCTTGGTTCTGCCTTCGCCGCGGCATTCCGGACAAGGGGATTGTATTACTGCTCCCTCTCCCGAACAGCGGGAACAGGTTTGCTGTATAAAAAAACCTCTTGAGCCGACAACCGTATGCCCTGAACCTTTACATTGAGGACAGGTGGTTTTTCTTGTCCCGGGCCTGGCGCCTGTGCCCGAACAAACAGGACAGGTTTCGTAGCGCGGCACCGTGATTGTTTTTTCCGTACCTATAGCTGCCTCTTCTAAAGTGATACTGACAGAAATCTGCAGGTCTCTTCCCCTGTTCCGCCGGCCGCCGGAAGCGCGGGCTGACCTGCCGCCAAAGAAATCATAGCCTAAATCACTGAATATCTCATCAAACAACCCTCCGCCCAGGCCAAAATCGCCCAGGTCCCGGAAGACGCTGCTAAAATCCGCTCCCTTAAAAATATCTTCCTGCGCGTATTTTTGGTCTATTCCGGAATGTCCGTACTGGTCATAGAGGGCGCGTTTTTGTGAATCGGATAAAACGGCATAGGATTCAGAGATCTCCTTGAATTTTTCTTCGGCCTCTTTTTTCTGTTCATGCGGCACCCGGTCAGGATGAAATTTTAAGGCTAGTTCACGATAGGCCTTTTTTACTTCATCCAGGCTGGCATTCTTATGCACGCCCAATATTTCATAATAATCACGCTTAGCCGCTGACATTATTTTTTATCGCCGTCTTCTTCCTTAAAATCTGCGTCAATAATATCTTCTTTTTTGTCTTCCTTGGGCTCCTTGGAAGCCTGGCCCTGGCTGGCATCCGCGCCGGCGCCTGCCGCCTGCCCCTGCTGCGACTGCCCTTTACTTGCAGCCTGTTTATAAATCTCTTCTGCCAACTTATGCGAAGCGCGGCCTAAATCTTCCATCCCTTTCTTGATTCTCTCTACATTTTTATCTTTTATAGCGGCTTTTAAATCATTAGCCTTGGCCTCAATATCGGCGCGCTCGGCTTGCGATACCTTATCGCCATAGTCTTTCAAGGATTTCTCGGTGGCATAAACCAGGTTATCTGCCTGATTAATAGTTTCTATTTCTTCCTTCTTCTTGGTGTCATCCGCAGCAAACCTCTCGGCGTCTTTAACCATTTTATCAATTTCTTCTTTAGATAATTTCTTAGGCGCAGTGATGCGGATGGACTGCTCCTTACCCGTGCCTAAGTCTTTAGCGGAAACATGCACAATGCCATCGCGGTCAATATCAAATTTCACTTCAATCTGCGGAACGCCGCGGGGCGCGCTAGGAATACCTACCAGATCAAACCTTCCCAGTTCCACGTTATCATCAGCCATCGGCCGCTCACCCTGCAAGACGCGGATAGTTACCGCGGTCTGGTTATCCGCAGCCGTAGAGAATACCTGGCTCTTTTGCGTGGGAATAGAAGCATTCCTTTCAATTAATTTTGTATTTACTCCCCCCAGCGTCTCTATACCTAGAGATAGCGGAGTCACATCGAGCAGCAGGACATCCTTGACATCACCCTTGATAATCGCAGCCTGGACTGCGGCACCTAAAGCTACGCATTCCATAGGATCAACCCCGCGCTCAATCTTCTTACCTACATAGTCCTCTACAAATTTTTGCACTATCGGCATCCGCGTAGGTCCGCCGACCATAATGATCCGGTCTATCTCTTTAGCATTTAGCTTCGCATCGCCCAACGCCTGTTCCATCGGATGTTTACAGCGTTCAATGATCGGCAAAACAAGGTCTTCCAATTTTGCCCGGGTTATGGACATAGTTAAATGCTTGGGGCCTTGGGCATCCGCGGTAATAAATGGCAGGTTTATATCTGTGCTCACCGTCGAAGATAATTCAATCTTGGCCTTTTCCGCGGCCTCGCGGACTCTTTGCACCGCCATCTTGTCATTCATCAGGTCTATGCCTGTTTCGCGCTTGAATTGCCCGGCGATATATTCAAGCAGCACTTTATCCATATCCGTGCCGCCTAATTGCGTATCCCCGGAAGTCGATTGCACGTGGAATACACCTTGTTCCATCTCCATTATGGTTACGTCCAGAGTTCCGCCGCCTAAATCAAAAACCATGATCTTCTGGGACTTCTGGGCCTTCTCCAAGCCATAAGCTAGGCAGGCCGCCGTAGGCTCATTAATAATCCGCAGGACTTTCAACCCGGCAATCTCTCCGGCATCTTTAGTTGCCTGACGCTGATTATCGTCAAAATAAGCCGGACAGGTAATTACTACCTCCTCGACTTTATCTCCCAGATAGGCTTCGGCATCCTGTTTGATTTTCTGCAAAATAAACGCCGATATCTGCTGCGGCGTGTATTCTTTACCGAAAACCTTGAATTTAAAGTCTGTGCCCATTTTGCGTTTAGCTGCCTGGACCGTGCCTTCGGCATTAATCGCTGCCTGGCGCCGCGCCGGCTCGCCAACCAGACGCTGGCCGTCTTTGGTAAAAGCAACGTAAGAAGGGAATGCCTTTCCCGAAGCAACTCCCGCGCCTTCAGCCGACGGGATAATCACCGGCCGGCCGCCTTCCATAACCGCTGCCGCTGAATTTGATGTCCCCAGGTCAATACCGATAACTTTAGCCATAGTTAACCTCCTGTTTTTTTAGAAACTTTTACTTTCGCTGTTCTAATTACTCTCTCATTCAACAAATAACCCTTCTGCATTTCCTCTACTACCGTATGTTCAGGCAAATCCTTATCTTCAATTTGCAGCAATGCTTCATGATAATGCGGGTCAAATATCTTTCCTTCCGCCTCAATAGATTTTAAGCCGTACTCCTTAAGCATTTCATAGAGGTGGGCCAGGATCATTTCCACACCCTTAAGAAAAACCGTTAAATCATCCTTGTGTGTTTCGGCGAGGCTCACGCTGCGCTCCAGATCATCCAGGACATTTAATAATTCCAGAATAATCCCCTCATTCGCAAACTTTACAAAATCCTGTTTTTCCTTTTCCAGGCGCTTACGCGTATTTTCAAAGTCCGCCTGTAAGCGTAAGGCCTTATCCGTAAGCTCTTTTACCTTATCCGCATCTTCTTTTAATTTCAAATATTCGGATTCTTTCAAAGAGACCGTCTTCTCTTCTTTATTATTCGGCTTAGGTTCATTCATTGTTCAATATTCTCCAATGCCTCGCTTAACACCTCTGAGATATACTCCAGCGCCGGAATAATATGGCTGTATTCCATGCGCACCGGACCTAAAACCGCCAGGCGTCCTTGCGGTTTATTTCTACGGCGGTAACTCGAAACAACCAGGGAGCAATTCTCCATCTCCGGACGGCCTAATTCATGACCGATATAAACCTTGACCCGGTCATTAAAATCGCGGTTAATGATCTCTAAAATATTCCGCTTATCCTCGATAAGTTCAATAAGCAGCTTAATCTTCTGCGAGTCCTTAAACTCCGGCTGGTCCAAAATACAGCTTAAGCCTTTATAAAACATCTTATCCTGCCAGCCCAGGAAGGAAACTATTCCCGCGTAATGCGTAATCTGGGAGATGAGCCCGGATGTCTCTTCTAAGGCGTCTTCCAGGCGCCGGATTTCCTTTCTAAATTCCCGGATAATATTATTCTTCTCTCCCTCCAGGAGGCTCATCTGTAAAACAAGAAAATCAACGTAATAGCGGTAGCCTTTATCCGTGGGGATCCTGCCTCCGGAAGTATGGTGGTGCGTAAGGTAACCTGCATCTTCCAGCTCCGCGAAGATATTCCTTATTGTGGCCGGGCTTAAATCAAAATACTCTGCAATATCCTCGGAGGCGACAGGGTTGGCTTGCCGGATATGCTTATCTATCGTTGCGCTTAAAACTGCCCGCCTTCTTGAATCATGATCAACATTTTTTACCATCTCAAGCGTTCCCCAAAACTTAAAGTGCTTTAATGTTTAAAGACTTATTTTAACATAGTTACTTTTTTTGTAAAGACCAAAATTTAGCGCTTGCCCAGGAAGAGTGCTAATTAAAACTTAAAAAAAACTACTCCTCTTCTCTAGCGATGATTATTTTTATACCATGGATATTTACATGCCTGTCTTCCATAAGGTAGTGGACATATTCCAGCTTTCTAATGTCTTTAAGCGAATAGAGCCTGCTTTTTTTCCCGATTCTTTTCGGACGCACTATACCGGCCTTATCCAGTTGACGCAGGGTCCAGACCGGTAAACTTACTAACCTGCTTGCCACGCTTATAACATAAACCGGCTCATCCTGACTGATTTGAATATCAAACAGAGGCATGCTCTCTCCTTAGCCTTTAGCCTATCTTCAAGGAAGAGTATAACATAGACTAATTATTTTGTCAAGTATATTTAATAATTTTTATTAAGTATTCTAATAGATTGATTTTATCTCTTTTTTTTGCAGCAAGTTATGATAAAGTATTTTTGGTAAATTAACCTGCACTTTTATCCCTTCCTGCAGGTATTTTATAGCTTTAACTTTCCCCTGGCGGTAGAATAGATCTATAAGATCCATCCGGCTATGGGGAATTAAAACTTCTACCTGAAGCATCCTTCCTGAAGAACTGTTTCCTATTTTTTCAAGTAAGGCCTCCAGGTTTGTTTTTAACTTAGCGGATACAGTTACGGATTCCGGAAAATCTTCTTTTAATCTTTCCAGCCACATTTTATCATTCAGCAGATCGGTTTTATTTAAAGCGGTAATGACAGGCTTATCCTCTACGCCTATTTCTTTTAAAACCGTAAATACCGCCTTATTATACTCATAAACATTGGGATGGCTGGCATCTAAGACATGGATTAAAAGGTCCGCCTGAACCACCTCCTCCAAGGTGGCCTTGAACGCTTCGATAAGCTGATGCGGCAAGTCGCGTAAGAACCCTACGGTATCAGATATAACCACATTCTCGCCGTTAGGTAGCTGGATATTTTTAGCTATAGGATCAAGCGTGGTAAAAGGTCTCCCGGAGACAATCTGCCCGGCATTAGTAAGAGCATTAAGAAGCGTAGATTTTCCTGCGCTGGTATAACCAACCAGAGCTATAGCAAAAAGAGCATTCCCCTTTCTCCTTTTACGCATAACCTGGCGGTGCAGCATTAACCCTTTTAAATCAACTTTTAAACTGTCTATCCTTTTCCTGATGCGCCGCCTGTCCACCTCCAGCTTTTGCTCTCCCGGGCCGCGTGTGCCGATTCCGCCGCCTAAACGCGATAGAATAATACCTTTACCCGTAAGCCTGGGCAAAAGATACTCTAACTGGGCAAGCTCAACCTGAAGTTTGCCTTCAGGGCTTTTTGCCCGCCGGGCGAATATATCCAGGATTAGCTGCGTGCGGTCAATAGTCTTTTTAGCGATTACGCCTTCCAGGTTACGCTGCTGGGTACCGGAAAGCTCACTACTAAAAATAATGGTATCCGCGTTCTCTTCCTGGGCGATTAAATTTAATTCCTGGGCCTTGCCTTTTCCGATAAAAAGATCCGGCGTAGGTTTATCGTAAAGACAGGTAATATTATCCACTACCTCTACTGCGCAGGCAGAAGCTAATTCCTCTAATTCAACCGCAGAATCTTCCAGGCGCCTATCTCCTTTATCCTTCTTAAATCCTAGAGTAACTAATAAAGCTCTTTCCATAATCTCCCTGCTACTTGCGCTGGCGTATCTTTACCCTGGATATTAAACCATTGTATACGCTTATCTTTCCTGAACCAGGTCAGCTGTCTCTTGGCGTAATGCCGGCTGTTACGTTTTATCAGGCGCTTGGCCTCGGCTAAATCATACCTGCCTGCAAAATACCCTGCCAACTCCTTTAGGCCGATGGCATAGCGGCTGGTCTTACTTAATTTTTTATTCAGCAGCCTCCTGGCTTCCTTAAGCAGGCCGGCCCTGAACATCTTGTCTACGCGGCCGTCAATTCTTTGATAAAGAGCGCTCCTCTCCATATTCAAACAAAAAATCTTTAGAGCATAATATTTACTTAAGCCCTCCCTTTCCTTCTGCAGTTCCGAGATAGGTTTTCCGGTAGCCCCAAAGACCTCTAAAGCCCGGATAGTGCGCTTAACATCATTAGGATGGATATTCTTGGCTGCCTGGCGGTCAAGGCGCTTTAGCTTTTTATACAAATAATTCCGGCCATATTTCTCCAACTGCCGGTAAAGTTTTTTGCGCAGGGCAAGGTTTTGCGCCCTGGCTTTAAAAATACCGTCCAGAAGAATAGAAACATACAGCCCTGTCCCTCCGCAAAAAAGCGGGGTCTTGCCTTTTTCAATAATCTCTTTTATTTTCTTCAGGGCTTCCTGCCGGTATTTAGAAACATTATACTCCTCTTTCGGCAGCACCGTGCCGATAAGATGATGCCTTATCTTTTTTCTTAAAAAGGCTTGCGGCTTGCCAGTAATTATATCCATGCCTTTATAGATTTGCATGGAATCGCAGGAGATGATTTCGGCGTTGATTTTTACGGCCAGCTCAACAGCAATCCTGGTTTTGCCTACTCCGGTTGGCCCGACGAGAAAGATTACTTTTTTTAAGGGCATATTTTGGTGGGGTAACCTTGCGCTTTAAGTTTTTTATTCAAATTTTCTGCTTCCGGGCGGGAATTTAACTTTCCTACCTTCACCCGGTAGTTTTTTGAGCCGGCCGGGCCAGGCGCTTCTTCAATATACGCGGGGTAACCGCTGCTTAGTAATTTTTGCTTCAACTGAGCCGCATTTCTAGGATTAGAGAACGCGCCGACCTGGACAGAATAATAAAAACCAGGGCTATTTTTTTCAACCGGCCAGATATCCCTGTTCTGCCTGACTTCCGGGTTTAAAGGATAGTCCTCTTTTAATTTGGCCAAATAATCCTGGCCCTGATCAGCCTCGCCTTGCTTAAAACTAATCTCACTTAAGCGGTAAAAAAGCTGGGCTTTGAGCCGGGTATCCGGATTGCTCTTAAGCAGTTCATGGTAAGACTCCTCGGCCCTGGCCAGGTCATTCCTTAAAAGGTAGGCATCGCCCAAGCCGAGTCTGGCTTCTTCTTTAAACCGGGAGCCGCTGAATTCCTGGATAATGAGCTCAAAGGTACCCGCGGAGCGCAGATAATCCCCTGCTTTTAAATAAGAAAGCCCTAAAAGATAATACAGCTCATCTGAATGCGGATCCTGAACAACAAGCTTTTCTCCTTCATTTATGGCAGCCTGGTAATCACCTTTAATAAGATTGGCTTTCAGGTTATCCAAATTCAAGGCATAACAGTTAGCGGTAAAAAATAAAAGAGCAAAAAAACAGCCTAAGGCATAAAATTTCTTTATTCTATTCGGGTTTTTCATATTTTTGCCTTTTTATTTTACGGGATATTTCTTTCTGCATCTCTAAAATCACCCGGTGCCTTCTTTCTTTTTCTCCTTTTGGCACTGTATCCGCCATCCGGAAAGCTTCGGTGCGTAACCGCGGGGAATATTTGAATATATAAGCAGCATCAAAACGGATAGCTTTGACCAAATCATAAGTATCCTTAAAATCCTCTTCGTTTTCCGTAGGGAACCCCACGATTATATCGGTAGTCAAGGCGCCTGCCTTGACAATTTTACGATAATTATCCGCTAAATCCAAATAAAACTTTCTGGAGTAACCGCGCTTCATCAGCTTTAGCACCCTGTCTGAACCGGACTGTACCGGAAGATGCAGGTATTTTTTTAGCTTTCCCGAATCGTTTATCGCTTTAAATAAATCAACCGAAGTATCCCTGGGATGGGAAGTAACAAAACTGAATTCCTCCACCCCCTCAATTGCGTCAATCAGCCTTAAAAGCCTGATAAAATCCAGACTGTCATACTTATAGGCATTTACGTTCTGGCCAAGAAGAGTAAACCGGGTTATCCCTTTTTCTAAGGCCCCCTGGATCTCTTTCAGGATATCTTCATAATTACGGTTATGCAAACGGCCCCTTACGTAAGGCACCACGCAATAGGAACAGAAATTAGAACAGCCTTCAGAGATAACTACGAAAGCATGTTTTTTATCTGCGTAAAAATTAGTGTGATAAATCTTTTCGGGCCGGGACTGCCCGTCTGTCTCAAATATTTTTCTTTCAAAGATGGCCTTATCCTTGCTGAGTTTGGTAATAATGCCCGGAATTTTTTCGATATCAGCCGGCCCGATCACAAAGCTGACATTAGGCGAGCGTTCAAAAATTTCCTGCCCGTAATTTTGAGCCATGCAGCCCACTACGCCGACAATCTTGCCATGCTTAAACCTTCCTGCTTCGCTCCAGACCTTATCCTCGGCATGCTGGCGTACCGAGCAGGTATTAAAGATAATAATATCTGCCCGGTCCGGGTCATCCGTAATTTGATAACCCGCCTTTACCAATAGGCCGCAGATAACTTCCGAATCTCTTATATTCATCTGGCAGCCGAAGGTACGGATACAGATTTTTTTTATACCTTCTTTCATAGCCTAAGTTAAATTACAGGTCTAATACAATTTTTCATATAATCTGCTCCTACATGACCCCCGCTTGCTTTTTATTTTTCCAGGCAATAATATTAATCTTGCGGCCGTTAAATTCCACGCAATCCCCTGAGCGAAGTTTCCGGCGGATACGCGCCTCCACCAATCCATTAACCCGGACTAAACCTGCCTGTACCTCCTGCTTGGCTTGAGCCCCGCACCTGACCAGCTCCAGAATCTTTAACATATTATCCAGCTCAATAAACTCAGCCTTTAGTTTAAATTCCATTTTTTAAACCCTTGAATCATACACTGCTTTTTATAATTCTGCTATATGAATTTAATCTTCCTGGCAGCAAAAAATACCATGCGTAAAAGAAGCCAGCCATGCCGCCACCTGCGGATATTAGTCTTACCGTATTGACGCTCGTAGTAGCGTACCGGCAGATCCACTATTTTAAGATTTAAAGCCGCTGCGCCGAAAATAAGGTCATAATCCCCAAAGGGGTCAAAATCCCCAAAATACCTGCGGTTCTCCGCTATCTTAAGGTAATCTTTACGCCAGAGCGCTTTTGTCCCGCAGAGGGTATCTTTAATCTGCTGGCCGATGAGCCAGGAAAAAACAATACTGAAAAATTTATTGGCTAATAGATTTAAAAAACGCATAGCTTTCTGCTGCCACGGATAAACCAGGCGGACACCGTTCACAAAATCAGCCTTACCGGTAAAAAGGCATGCATAGAATCTCCTTAAGTCTTCCGGGCTAACCGTCAGGTCAGCATCTAAAATCACCAGGATATCCCCGCTGGCGTTAGCAAAACCCAGGCGCACTGCTTCACCCTTGCCTCTCCCTTCCTGTTTGAACAATTTACACTTTAAGTCCGGATAATCCGCAATGTATTTACGGATAACTTCAAAACTATTATCCGTAGAATGCCCTTCTACAAAAATAAGCTCTGTTTCTTTTCCTGTTTCTTTCTGCATCCGTTCAAATATCTGCGCAATGTTCCCGGATTCATTCCGCACAGGGATGATCACCGAGACAGACGCCTGCTTAACGGCAGCCAGATTTCGCGGCTTGGGCCGCGCTATGATAAAATTGGTCAGGGCCATAATACTAAATGGCCAAAATTTTACCAGAAAACGGTTAGCAAGCTCCTTAAGGACAGGAACCGGCAAAGGGCATAAAATCTCCCTCCAGGAACGGATAACCTCAAAATCAGCAAGATAGAATAAGTTTGTTATATCCTCCCGGGTCAACCAATTTTGGGGAAGCAGGGGCTGGGCCACCTTGAAATTTTGGGCTAGCTGCAGCGGTTTCATCCAAAGATTACTGTAAAAATTACAAATAACCCGCGTTTGAGGCGTGGACACTAAATGCAATCTTTCAAAAACACTCTGGACATCCCACAAATCGTTGACCAGGTCAGAAAGAATAATTACGTCAAACTGTGCGTTAATACTGAATTCCTGCGCATCCGCCTGTATAAAATGAAGCTCTGGATGGCGCACCTGCGCCTGGCGCAGCATCTTTTCGGAAAAATCCACCCCTACGCCCAGACTTGGCTTTAATGCGCTTAATAGATCTCCGTAGCCGCAGCCAATTTCTAAGACACGCTGATTAGGCCTAACGCTAAACCTGTATATTTCTGCCAAGCGCCGGTGATAATACCCTCCCCATCCCCCTTGTTTATCCCGGAAACGGCTAAGCCCGTCCCAATGTGCGCTACGCGCCTGCTTAAAATCAATATGGGAAAAATTCCCTAAGGGTTGACCCTCCATTTTTCTCCTATTTGTAAACAGATAAAAAATAAGACTAGCGTTACCAGTTGCAGCGGCAGCCTATCTACGGAGTTAAAGATTTGTAATTCCAAATCCGCCAGGCTTATCGGCCAGATAATATAGATAATAAAATAAAAAAACAGCTGCAAAACAACAATAAACAATAAGAACCAGGCTAGTTTTTCTCTGGGCCTTACTAAAAACCATAGCAGGGCGATAATAAAACCTACCCAGAAGATGTTCCACCTTCCTATATCTAAACCGCGCTTTATCCAGATCTCTAAAGCCATAGGCAGCCGCTGCTTTATTAAATCCAATAAATTCCCAGCCGCCGGGCCCTGGAAATAAGTAACTCCCAGCTTAAAGTAACATTTGAATAATAACCAAGGTAAATAAATTAATGCCGGTATAAATGCAACTGCGGAAAGAAACTTTTTTTTATGGATATCTAACTTAAACCAGAGGCAGATCGCTAAACAGCTCAAAACTAAAGCTACCCAAAAACCAAACCCTTCATTCTTTACCCACATCCCCAGTCCCGTAAAAAAAGCACCCATTATAAGGCAAAAATTATCTTTTTCCTTTAAATACCTCCAGATATACAGGCTACCGGCGGTGATATAGAAGGCAAGCGGCACATCCATATAAGCGGTGGAAGCCAGATTGACTAGGCTCGGGATAGTAGCCAGAACCAGGCTGCCGCCCAGGGCGAATTCAATTTTGAACCGCCTTTTGAGCTGATAATAAAATAAAATGACCGTCGCTGCGTAGAAAAAAGAACAAAAACATCCTATTAACGGTTCATGTATTTGCCCCAGGAAAAAATAAATATATGCTTCTGCAAATGGAATGAGCACCGGATAATCGGGATGGGCAAAGCCGGGGAATACGACGCAGGACTGCACGGGAAAAGCCTTTTCCTGAAAAAAAATCTTAGCCTTAAAGCCCCAGCTGGCCCAGGCATCCCAATTCAAGGCACTAAAAGGAAGACTGGATGCCTTAAGGAATACATAAGCTATTTCCACTATGATTATAACCAGTAAAAATACCGCTAAGGGCGAATAGGAAATCTTCTGCTTATACCAGGACGCAGTGCAACAACAGCAAAAGCCTCTTTTGAGTTTCAAGGCCACAAAGATGATAAAAACGATTTGAAAAAATAGCAGATAGCCTAAGCTAAGCGGATGTTTAAAGAGCGTTAATAAAAAACCTTCCAGCCCCACAAACCCTACGCCCATTCCCCAAGAAAGGCACAAAACTTCTCCCAGCGGCAGTTCTTTCCTGGGTCCGGTAAATAATCTTAACCCGGCGTAGCCCGTAATTATTATGCTCAAAACAGCTAATGTAAATTTAAGAAAAATCATCCTGTGCCCTTAACGGTTACTGAGTTTTAAAGTCTTGGCATTGGTATCAAATAGCATAATATATTGAGCTTTTCCGCTTAGGTCTTGCTCCCGTAATATCTTCCGGGGATAAAGAAAATAAGACAATCTACCGATCAGGTATTCCTTAAGTAGCCAATCGGGTGTCCTAAAATCGGGTTCCTGCGGGATGACCTTAAATATTATACTTTCATTCTCCTGGATGCTCGCTACGCATAACTTTACAAAATTGTAAAATTTTCCGTCAATTAGGTTGTGCTTCTCTTCCAGGCTTAAAGAATAAACGGGAAGTAAAAAGGTAAATGTTTCCTGCACCTGACGTATTATGGGCTCAAATACCAGAATGCACCAGATGATAAAAAACATAATAACGAAATTTTTCTCAATACTCATCTTTAAACCGCAGACCCAAATATGAATTTTTATTATCTATACTTCCTCAATACCTCTTCTGCGCAGCAATAACCGCTTAAGACCGCGCCCGTAAATCCTCCGCCGGGCCTGGTCCAGGCAGAAGCAAAATAAAGATTCTTAATGGGCGACTTATGCTTAATGCGTTTTACCCCAGACTGGCTCGGGATCTGCGCAAAGCCATAGGCGGTCCCCGAAGGATTTAAAGTATAGCGCTTAATCGTTTTTGGAGTGCCCACTTCATAGAAATCTATCCCTTCTTTTATGCCCGGGAAAATTCCGTTTAGCCTCTCTATAAAATCATGGGCAACTCTTTCTTTCCTGGCCTTATATTCATCAACGCTCAAATTCAACCAATTTTTAAGATAATCAACCGTATGAATCACCCCGACGCCCCTGCCTGCCGGAGCCAACTGTGAATCAATCTGGCCGTAATCCACGAACGCAAAGCTCTTTTCTGCGACACTCCTATCTAAATTGATCCCGCCTAATGACTTTACTTGAGGGCTCAAAAAAATATTGCAATAATTCCTGCAGCCGAAATCTTTTGCCGGCTTTTTAAAAAATAAAAAAATAGTCAGCAAAGAGCAGGCGTGCTCCATTTTCTTAATTTTCCGCTTAAGTATCCCTGCTTCCTTATCCGGGAGGAGTTCCTGGGCAACGCTAGGAATACTCGCATTTGCAATAATGACCTTGGCATAAGCTCTTTTCGCTTCCCCGCCCCCTTCTTTCTTTATATATTCTATCCCTACCGCCTTCTTATTTTCAACCAGGATTTTTGTCACTAAATGCCCCAGCAAGACTTCCCCGCTAAATTTTTTTATGAATCCGGACAGGTATTCAGGAAGCTTATACGAACCGCCTCTTATATAGCGGCCTTTACCAAGATAGAATCTCCCTTGCGCTATCGCAAAAAATAATAATGGCAGGGTATAAGGATCATTATGATAATAGCCTAAGTTAGCAAGCAAGGCCAATTTCAAATCTTCATTTTTTATAACTGTGTCTACGAATTTACCTACGCTTACATAATAGTAGCGGGCCAGCGTGGGACAAAGAAAGGGGATCAGGGGCACCCAGAGTAATCGCTTCCACGTCTCTCTAGGCAGCCTCTCATATTCCTTGAGCATATTTCTAGTAATACTTATAAAACTTTTTATTCCTTTTTCTTCGGAAGGAAAATGCTCAATGAGTTCGGCTTCGGCTTTCAGGTAATCGTTCGGTATGACAATATCAACCTTCTCGCTAATAAAGCGGTAAAATTCAGGAATAGGTATGAATTCAATATTATTAAGAATATCTAATTCATGGAATATTCTTTTCCGCAAAATACTATCATAAAGCAAAACTGTCTGCTGCAACCCTACTTCCATTGTGTAATTCCCGCGTCTAAATGCCGTTGCACACCCGCCGGGCATAGTGTGCTGCTCAATTAGCAAAACCTTCTTACCTTCCCTGGCCAGCTTAGCTGCGGCGGTAAGCCCTCCCAATCCACCACCTATGATTAGCGCATCATATTTCATTATATTATACTCCTGCTCTTACCCCCTATAGCTCCAAAAATAAAAACCCCGCACTTTAACTTAAAAAGTGCGGGGTTTGTTTATCTACCGCTAAAAACATCTACCTATTTCTTCTTTAACTTATTTACAAAATCATCCATAAATTTACCCGCAATATCCTTGCAGCCCAAGCCAAAAGCCAAAGCCAAACCCAAACCTAAACTGGCCAGGCCTATTCCCAGGGTCAACTCGGTGATACGGATACCGATATTAAGCTGTTCTAAACCCACGAATACGGCAAAAAGAATAATAATCACTTCCACAATTCTAGCCAAAACCTTCCCCTGGCTAAGCCCGGCATTATTAGCTGCCGTAATGACTATATTCTTTAGTATCGTAGCGGCAAACATACCTAAGACCAGGATAAATACAGCGGCAATGACGCTAGGTATATAGAGTACTACTTTATTCAATAGATCTGCGGCTATAGTCAGGCCGATGGCATTGATCGCAACCATGAAAGTAACTAAAAGCGCCAACCAGTAGCAGATTATCCCGACTAACTCCGAAAGGGAGTAACTGATGCCGCCCTTTTCCAACAAAGCTTCCAATCCCACACGGTCAGAGAGCTCATCAATCTTAACCATCCTTAAAGCCTTGGTCACCACTGTCCGGATCAACTTAGAGATGACCCAGCCGACAATAAGGATAATAAGCACTAACAGAATGTTCGTTACAAACTGCCCTATTTGAGCAAGGACGCTCCTGGCTGGTTCTAGCAAAACTACTTGCCAACTGCTCATCCTGCACCTCCTTTGGTTAGTGTTGCCTAATTTTGTTTAACTCTATCATAAGCATAAGTTTATGTCAAGAAAAAGTTTTATTAATGCAACTTTTTCCTGCTCCGGCACTAATCTAGTGCAGGAGCGGAGATAAGCATCTGCTCTCAGTAACAATAATTCTATAAAGTCAGGCACATCCCGTCATAAGCTGCTTCTACTTTAATGCCTAGACGCCGGGTGAGGGATTCTGCCTGGATATGCGGCTTAGCCTTGAGCATAGTCATACCGAAATGCGTCAAGATGGCCCGCTTGGGCTTACAGCTGCGGATAATCTCCTCGGCATCACTTAGGCAAAGGTGGTCAATACCCGGACGCGGCTCAAAGAAAACTACGGACATGATTAATATATCGGTTTGGTAAAAATCTTCCAGCTCTTTAAAAAACCTTGTATCCGTAAGTAGACCCACGGCCGTATCCCCTAAATTAAACTTCAGGCCGAAAGTCTCCACCGGATGAATGTGGCGCATGGAGGTCTTAAATGCAAAATTTCCTACCTTATAATCCCTGCCCGCTTCCAATATTTCTATCTTCTCGGGAAAATTAACGGCGTGCCTGAGAATAATGGAATCCTCGCTTAACGCATCAGCCGGGCAAAAGACTATGCCCCTCTTTTTAAAACCTCCTTCGGTCATCGCCTCAATCATCACATTGATATCGTTAGTATGGTCCAGGTGGCGATGCGTAAGGACTATGCCGTCTAGCTTAAGGGGGTTTAACTTTGGCCTGCTCGATGCGCAACGCACGATGCTCCCCGGGCCGGGATCAATTAACACATTGGTATCCTGGTGGCAAACCCAGATACCTCCGGATGACCTGAGCTGCTCAATCATCACAAAACGCGCTCCGGCAGTACCTAAAAATTTCAGGAAAGCCATAGCTTCTTTAGCTCCTCATTGATTTTGTGCATCTGAGTATAACTGAGCTCTATCTCGGGGGGCGGGTTTTTTCCTGGCGGCCGGCGTTTTTTCTCTTGCGCCCCGAGAAAATCTTCCACGCTCATGGATTTTGCTCCGCAGGAACGCACAAAAAACCTGATCTCCTTATCGTCCGAAACAACAATAATATTCTTCGGGGCGGTGGTTAACTCCACCAGTCTTTTAATGCGTTCGTCGGCGCTCAGGCGCCGGGAAAAAGCTACCGTAATATTTCCGGCTTCCAGATTATCCAGGCCAGAGTCCGCATAGCCATCAAAAACAACCAGGCATTTATTATTAGGGCTGGCGAAGAGTCCGCTCATTTTGATAAATTGAATAAGCGCAAGGCGTGAATCAAAAAATTTCTTAGGGATTAACTTTATGAATGCGGGATGGTTGGTTATGTTGTACCCGTCGATGATGTACTGTAAGGACATAGATTATGCCTCCCACTGCTCCGTAAATTACGACAAAAGAGAATGATAAGAGTGACATAGCTACGGCTAATTGTTTGATTACTCCAGCCTTGGCGAAATAAACTACAAAAAGGTTTTCTCTCAGGCCCAGGCCGCCTATAGCTATAGGAAGCAACGTGATCGCCCCGATTATCGGCAGGAAAACCAAGAAATAAAGAAAGTTGATTTTTACGCCAAGAGAGAGGGCGATAAAGTAAGCGCTTAACGGCGCGATAAGCTGGATAAAAGAAGACAAAATCAGGTTGTAGGCGATCAATTTTTTGTGATGGCGAAAGATATGGATCTCGCTATGTAAATCACTAAGCGTCTCTTTGATCTTTCCCGCTCCCGGAGCAGTGAGGAATTTGGTAATCCGGGAATAGATAAATCTATTGAATAAAACCAGGAGGATACCGATCAACAGAATAACGATGACGGCGACCGACGAGGTAACAACTTTATCCCGCACCATCTCCCTGCCTAATAAGAGGGCAGGTAAAATTACCAGGACCAGGCCGATATAACCGCTTAGCCTGTCCAGCAGGACCGTAGCGATAACCTCTTTAGTTTTACGGGTATGTCCGGCAAGATCGGCAGTTTTGACAATATCCCCGCCGATGGTAGAAGGCAGAAAAATGCTAAAAAAAACTCCCCCGGAAAATGAAACCAGCAGCCTCTTTAAAGGGGCATGGATACCCGCTGCCTTAAGCAGCATATGCCAACGCCAAAATCCGAGGAAATAAACCAAAAAGTAGATTATAAAGCCTACGGCTAAAAGCGCCTTATCCGCTCCTTTTATATCATTTATCAAATTACTGATATCGATTTTGTTGAACTTGAACAAAAGGACCAGTAAAACAACGCTTACGGTTATTCTTAATAATACGGATAATATTTTTTTAAAAACCCTCATTCTTATTTAAGCTCTCTTCCGGTTAACTTATGGTAGGCCTCCAGATACTTCTGGGAGGTTTTTAAAATAATCTCCTCCGGCAGCCTAGGCGCCGGAGGAATCTTGTTCCAGTTTAACCCCTCAAGATAGTCGCGCACAAACTGTTTATCAAAGCTAGACTGGGCCTGGCCGGCAACGTAGGTATCCAACGGCCAAAAACGTGAGGAATCCGGAGTAAGTACTTCGTCAATGAGAATGATTTTGTTATCCTGCAAGCCGAACTCAAATTTGGTATCGGCAATAATTATCCCCTGTTTATAAGCATGCTCGCTTGCCTGCTTATAAATATCCACGCTTAACCGGACAATTTCATTCACAGCTTCCTTACCGATTAACTTGTCTATGTATTCCCGGCTAATATTCTGATCATGTCCCGTCTCGGCTTTAGTAGAAGGCGTAAAAATAACTTCCGGGAGCCTGGCGGATTCCTCAAGGCCCTCAGGAAGCTTTATCCCGCAAACAGACTGTTGCTTTTGGTATTCTTTCCATCCTGAGCCCGACAGGTAGCCCCTGACAATAAACTCTGCCGCAAAAGGCTTACTCTTAGTTACCAGCATGGAACGCCCGGATAATGCATTTTTATATTTTTTTAACTCCGGCGGGTAGCTATCCACATCCGCGCTAATATAATGGTTAGGCATTATATTTTTTAGAAAATCAAACCAGAAACAGGATAGCGCGGTTAAAACTTTTCCCTTATAAGGTATGCCGCAAGGCAAAACCACATCAAAACAGGATATCCTGTCCGTTGAAACGATCAGGAGTTTATCCCCCAAATCATAAACATCCCTTACTTTACCCTTACGGAATAACTGCAACTCTTTAAAATCCGTATTTAATACTACCTCTTTATTCATGGGATTTAAGGCGTTTCTGGAGGGCGTTATATTCCTGCCACAATTCGCAAGGTAAATCTTTTTTAAACTGGCTAAAAAACCTCTTAATACCTTTTAATTCTTCCAGCCAGTTATCTTTACGCACCTCAAGTAATTTCTCCAATACGCCCGGCGCTAAATGCAAGCCGGTTATATCAATATCCGCCTGGTACGGCACATAACCTATCGCGGTCTTAGCTGCCCCCACCCGGGAGTTACAGCGGTCCAGGATCCATTCCAGGACCCTTAAATTCTCTTTGAACCCCGGCCATAAAAATTCCCCCTGCTCATCGGTCCTGAACCAGTTAACATGGAATATCTTCGGAGGCTTGGCCATACGTTTACCCATATTCAACCAATGCCGGAAATAATCCCCCATATTATAGCCGCAAAATGGCAGCATGGCCATCGGGTCTCTGCGCACCTGGCCTAACTCGCCGACCTGGGCTGCTGTACGTTCAGAGGCCATGGTCGCGCCGGCAAACACCCCATGCTGCCAGTTAAATGTTTCATAAACCAGAGGCGCCAGGTGTTGCCTGCGGCCGCCAAAGACGATCGCCGATATGGGTACTCCGTGATGCTGCTCTAACCTGAATGAAACTGAAGGGCAGTTCGCAACCGGAGCGGTGAAGCGGCTGTTCGGATGCGCACCTAAAACCGGTTTTCCATTAGCCTCTTTTGATCCCGGCTCCCAAGGCCGGCCCCGCCAGTCAATACCAGCAGAAGGAATTTCGCCGTCAGCACCTTCCCACCAGACTGTTTTATCAGGTTTAAGTAGGACATTAGTAAAAATGGTATTCTTTCTGATGGTTTCCACCATATTGGGATTGGTTTCGGAATTAGTCCCGGGGGCAACCCCAAAAAATCCTGTTTCAGGATTAATTGCCCAAAGTGCTCCGTCTGAATCTACGCGCATCCAGGATATATCATCACCGACCGTCCAGATACGATAACCTTTTACCTTCAGCCCTTCCGGAGGGACAAGCATGGCCAGATTCGTTTTACCGCAGGCGCTGGGAAAAGCCGCGGCGATATATTCAATATGGCCGTTAGGCTCTTCAATACCCATAAGCAGCATATGCTCAGCCAGCCAGTGCTCCCGCAACCCTAAATAACTGGCAATACGTAAAGATAAACATTTTTTTCCTAAGAGCACGTTTCCGCCGTAGCCTGAACCCACGCTCCAAATGGTATTATCTTCGGGAAAATGCAGGATCAGCCTCTTATTAATATCCAGCTGGGCCTTGGAATGCAGGCACTTGGTAAAATTATCTTCTTTTTCCAGCTGCCTTAAGACCGCTTCGCCGGCGCGGGTCATCACCAGCATGTTCAAAGCCACATAACGCGAGTCGGTCAGCTCAACTCCAATCTTACTGAACCTTGAGCCTATAGGGCCCATGGAAAAAGGAATAACATACATCGTACGGCCGGCCATCGCGCCTTTGAATATAGCCTTAGCTTTTTTATAGGCGGCCTGGGGCGCCATCCAGTTATTCGTCGGGCCGGCAGTATGTTTTTTCTTGGTACAGATAAAAGTGAGGTGTTCGGTCCGGGCAACATCATCAACGGCAGTACGGTGCAGAAAACAACCCGGCAGTTCTTCCGGGTTTAATTGAATTAATTCGCTCTGTACAAGGGCTTCTTTTTCTAAAGCTGCCCTCTGCGTAGCTGAGCCGTTAATCCAGACAATATCCTCCGGCTGGCAAAGCTTGGCCATCCGGTCTACCCATTCTTTTAATTTTTTGTTATGCGTGGGAAATTTCGTCATAATTTTAAGAGGTATTTCTGGGCAGAATTAACAGCAACTGCCCCTTCGCCGCAGGCATTGACTACCTGGTATAAACTCTTACTCACACAATCTCCGCAGGCAAATACCCCTTCTTTAGAGGCGTGCATTGCCTGGTCAGTAATTATAAACCCAAACGCGTCTGTTTCCAATATATTTTTTATAAAGGCAGTATTCGGGATTATGCCTACAAATATAAAAACCCCCTGGCATTTTATCTCTGAACCTTGCAGTGTCTTGGCGTGCTTAACCCGGACTGCCTCTACTTTATCCTCTCCCTTAATCCCCTCGACTACGCTCTCCAAGACAAATCTTATCTTCGGGTTTTCTTGCGCCTTAGTTACTAAAATCTGCGCGGCGCGAAATTCATTTCTACGGTGAATAAGGTGCACTGAGCTGGCATAGCCTGCCAGGAATAAGGCATCCTCAATCGCGCGGTCGCCTCCTCCGACGACTACAACATCTTTATCCTTAAATAAAGGGCCGTCGCAGGTACCGCAATAAGAAACGCCGCGGCCGGTCAACTTATCCTCGCCTTCTACCCCAAGCTTTTTAGGCTGGGCGCCGCTGGCAATAACCAGTGCCTTTGTGCTAAAAACTCCTTCTGGCGTTTTAACCTGGTAAAACTTTCCGTCAGGTGCTACTCCCAGCACCTCTTGATCTTCTATATTCACCCCTAAAGCTTCAACCTGCTGCTTAAATCTATCCATCAACTCAAAGGTAGAGACCCCTTCGGGAAATCCCGGATAATTTTCAATGGTGGGCGAAAGCAGTATCTGGCCTCCGGTGGACATCTTCTCAAAAATCAAAGTATCCAGCTTGAACCTCCCGGCATAAAGCGCAGCAGTAAGGCCTGCCGGGCCTGCCCCGATAATAATCAGGTCATGCATAGCTTAAAACCTCCGGCCGGCTTAATTCTTCGGCCTTATAAGAGCTTCTTACTTTCGGCCCGGAGAGGACACCCTTGAATCCTAAACCCAGCCCAAGCGCAGAGTATTCCCGGAATTGTTCCGGTGAAATAAATTCTTTTACCGGGTAATGTTTGGAAGAAGGCGCCAGGTATTGGCCTAGAGTCACTATATCACAACCGCTGGAACGTAAATCTTTTAAAATAGCTACTACTTCTTCTTTTGTCTCGCCGAATCCCAGCATAATTGAAGATTTAGTAATTAATCCCTTCCCCCATTCTTTTGCCTTGGCTAATAGCCTAAGTGAACGCCGGTAATGCGCTTGCGGCCTGATTACGCTGTAAAGCCGCTCAATTGTCTCCAGGTTATGCGCTAAGACAAAAGGCCCGGAATTAACAACTCTTCTTAAGGCCTCGCTCTTACCTTGAAAATCCGGGATTAAAACTTCCACCTTAACCGTGTTATCCGCGCTCCGAATTGACTCTATTACTCTTACAAACTGAAGAGCGCCCCCATCTTCCAAATCATCGCGCGTTACCGAGGTAATGACCACATATTTCAACTCCAATAACTTAACTGCCCGGGCAATCCGCTCAGGTTCATCCGGGTATGCTTCTTGAAACAATCTTAAAGCATCCCCTGAAATATTACAGAACCTGCAATGCCGCGTACAATATTTTCCCAGGAGCATAAAGGCAGCCTGCCTCCTTGCGAAACAAGCGTTTATGTTCGGGCATAAAGCCTGCTGGCAAACAGTATGCACACCCAGGCCGGCAATATTGCCGGCTGTCTCCCAAGCCAAGGTATCCGGAATATCCTGTTTTAGCCAACTCGGAAGGCGGTTCATTTTTTTATCCTTAGGAAATTATTTACCGAACGGTCGTAGGTCTTCTCTAATCCAGGAGGGAAAAAACAAGCGGGTAGTTCCTGCCGGCTACGGTGATAGGCGACGCATTCACAGCATATGCCTTTCTTCTCACAAGGCGCATAACTACAATTGCAATTCGCAAGATTTTTTTGTTGGTTCTGACAAATTCTCATCTTCAGCTTTCTTCTTTAGTTCTTTTAGGGTCCTGGCGATTTTGATCTTCTCCGGAAAAGACGCGTAATCTACGATAAGCCGGCCCTTGAGATGGTCTATCTCATGCTGGAATACGCAAGCCAGAAGCCCTTCAGCTTCTAGGTTTAAAGGCTCACCGTTTTCATCCAGCCCGGTTACTTTAATTTTATTTGCGCGTTTGACCTTAATACATATCCCGGGAACGCTCAGGCACCCCTCCAGGTTAACCTGTGTACCTTGGGCTTTTACAATCTTAGGATTCACGACTTTATAAAGCCCCTTGCCGATATCCACCACAATCATGGCCTGGTCCAGGCCTACCTGCGCAGCGGCCAGGCCTATCCCTTCGCCAGCATACATAAGCCGGGCCATAGCGCTTAAAATATCCCGGTGGTCAGGAGTAATTTTTTTGACTAGGCCTGCCTTTTTTCTTAAGGTAAGGTCTCCGTATTTTCTAATTCTTAATGCAGTTTTTTCCATCTACTTTAACTGTTTTCGGGCTTATTGCCCGGGCTTCTTTATCTTCAACGCTGACGTAAGAAAGAATTATCACCGCATCCCCCCTGCAGGCCCCGCGCGCAGCCGGGCCGTTCAGGCAGATTATCCCGCTCCCCGGTTCTCCCCGGATAGCGTAAGTCTCCAGGCGCTGCCCGTTATTTAAATTCAGGACTTCCACTTTCTCATGTTCTAAAATATCGGCGGCCTGCATTAATTTTTCATCAATAGTAATACTGCCCTCATAATAAAGGTTTGCCTCGGTAACCGTGGCCCGATGAATTTTGGATTTTAAAATCGTCCTTAACATTTCTTCTCTCCTTAATCAGAGACGGTTCTATTCGTGCGGCCATTTAGCATAGAACCGTCCCTCTTTAGTGCTTTGGCAATCTCTTCGCCGAAATCTCCGGCACTAGATGGGCCGTCAGCGGTTATAATTTTCCCGTCTCTCTCTACATGGCTAGCGGTATAGTTTGCTCCGTTAGCGATAAGCTCCCGGGAATCTCCCGGAAAAACCGTGGCCCGTTTACCTTTGAGGATCCCGGCTTTGGCTAAAGTTACGGCGGCGCTGCATATACCGGCGCTGACTTTACCGGCCAGGACCGCCTCTTTAAGCAGTTTATGCGCCCGGGGGTCATCCCAATATTGCACTGCACCCGACCCGCCCACAAATACTAGCGCGTCAAAATCCTCCATCTTGATATCCTGAAATAGCCTGTCCGGAATTACCCTGGCGCCGAGCTTGCCTTGAGCCTCCCCTAATTCCGTGGAAGCAATTTTAACCTCAATACCGTTTTTCTCCAAAGCCTCTTTGGTCTCCAGCAATTCTTCGTCACGGAAACCCTCATGAGCGATAACCAATACTACTTTTTTCATTGCTCCCGCCTCCTGGGCATAGTTAAATACCGTTTCATTCTTTCTGCCCGTTGATCAGCTGGTATGTCTGCCTGGCAATCATCAACTCTTCATTGGTAGGGATAACCAGTATTTTGGGTTTTTTTCTAAGATGTTTAAAAATATTTTTTGCGATCCGTTGGCGGATCCCTTTTTGGTTTTCTCCTATCCCGCCGGTAAAAACGAGCGCGTCACAACCGGACATTACCGCAGTATAAGCGCCGATATACTTGCGGGTACGGTAAACAAATATATCCCGCGCCAGGCAGGCACGTTTATTTCCTGCCCGGGATTTCTCTTCCAGGACGCGCATATCATTACTTATCCCGGATATCCCTTTAAGGCCGCTTTCCTTATTTAATAAATTATCCATGCGGGCAATATCCAGTTTCTTCTTCTTCATGATATGAGTGATTAAGGCCGGGTCAACGTCTCCGCAACGTGTACCCATAACTAAACCCTCCAGGGGCGTAAAACCCATACTCGTATCCACGGATTTTCCTTTATCTACGGCAGTAATACTGCAGCCATTGCCTAAATGGCAGGTAATGATTTTTATTTTATCCAGGTGCGTTTTTAAAATACGCGCTGCTTCGTGCGCGACATATTCATGGCTTGTCCCGTGAAACCCGTACTTGCGGATTCGCAGCCGGGTGTAAAGTTCGTAAGGCAACCCGTAAATATAGGCGTAATCGGGAATAGTTTGATGAAAGGCAGTATCAAAGACAGCTACCTGTTTTACCCCTTTTAACAGCCTGTTGCAGGCAAGAATACCTGCCAAATTAGCCGGATTATGCAGCGGAGCAATACTGCAGCATTGCTTGATCTTCCGGATTACCGAAGCATCCACCACTACAGGCTTCTTGAACCTTTCTGCGCCGTGCACTACCCTGTGCCCTACCGCGTCGACGGAATTAATCTTGCTTAAGATCAGTTTTAAGCCGGCATAATGGTCGCAGACAGCCGAACCCTCCTCGCCGATATGTTCGATTTTACCCTCGGCCAGGATCTTTCTATGCGACATCCGAAAAAGTTTATACTTTATTGACGAGCTGCCGCTATTGATAACCAGTATATTCATTTTATTGCGCCCTTACCGCTGTTACTGCCACACAATCTACGATATCTTCGACCAGGCAACCGCGGGACAGGTCGCTAGCCGGTTTGTTTAAGCCTAGAAGTAACGGCCCTAATGCGCGCGCCTTAGCCAGACGCTGGGTAAGCTTATAGCTAATATTGCCTGCTTCCAGATTTGGGAAGATCAGGACATTCGCCCTGCCGCTGACCGGGCTATCCGGATATTTAATTTTGGCCACTTCCGGAACAATCGCCGCATCCACTTGCATCTCACCGTCGGCAAGCAGGTTCGGAGCCATTTCTTTAAGCATCGTTAAAGCCTCGGCGATCTTCGCTGCAGATTTCGCCTTGGCTGAGCCCCGCGTGGAATAACTTAAGAAAGCGATACGCGGCTCTAGCTCCAGGACCTTCCCAGCTAATTCTGCCGCCAGAAACGCGATGCAGGATAGCTGGCGCGAATTCGGGTCAGGTATTACACCGCTATCCGCGTAAACAAAAATTCCGTCACTACCGTAGGGGCATTCCGGCACCGCCATAATAAAACAACTTGATACGAGCATAATCCGCTCATCCATACCGATACAACGCATAGCTGACCTGACCGTATCCGCGGTAGTATGCGCTGCCCCGGCAACCAGGCCGTCAAACTTTCCTTCTTTAGTCATCATCGCAGCGTAATAAAGCGTATCGCCAAAAAGGCCCCTTACAATATCTATATTTATATCTCTGGCTTTATAAGTCTCATAATATTCCTGTATATAGCGCTCTTGCTCTTTCCTATTGATCATATCCCTGGTAAAAAGCGTAACCTTAGCCAAACCTTCAGCCTGAATAATACGCGCTGCCTCTACCACCCGTTTATCTTCAAACTCAGGGAGGACTATTGATTTAATTTTTTCCCTTGCCCGGGCCCTAATTTTACTAAGCGCATCCATTTTTTACATTCCTTTCAATATCTTATTCAAATCTACGTTATCTTTAATTAACTTAACTATCGCGTCAATCTTTTCTTTGTCGCGCGGACGGACTTTAACGGTTAAATCGTAAATAGAAGTAGCTACGTCATAAGTATCGGATTTAGCCAAGAGGACCGGGACCTGGGCCTTATACAACAAATTCATTATCGGCTGTTCCGGGGTAATCCCGCCGGATAAAATTATTCCGCAGACTTTGAGCCTTTTATCGTTTTTTTCGCGAAAGCAACTCAAAGCAGTCATAAGCATATCCTCTCTGTCGCCGGGAGTAATCATCAGGCTATCTTCTGCGATATACCTTACCGCATCGTGCGGCTCCATTGCCCCGACAAAAACCTGGGCCACCGAAGATTCCAGGTATTCCAAGCCGCACAAAAGTTCAAAATCTGTTTCTTCTAAAATCTGCTCGATAGTCGGCCGGGCCAGCATGGGATCGTAAGGAAGCACCCCCAGGACATCCACCCCTTTTCTCTTTAAACCCCGCCTGACTAAATTACTTATTTTATCAAATTTACCCGGAAGGACTTTATTGATAATCACGCCCAGGAGCTTGACCCCTTCGCGTTCAAATAAGGCCTTATTCAGGATAATTTCATCTATCGGCCGGCCCACTCCGCCGGAAGAAATCAAAATCGCTTTTGAGCCAAGCAGCTTGGCAACGCTAGCGTTAGAATGGTCAAAGACCGAGCCCACTCCGGCATGTCCCGTGCCTTCCACAATAACTAAATTCTGCCCCTTAGCGACCCTGCGGAACGAACCTCTGATCTGCCGGGTAATGGATTCCTTATCCGGCCTGGCAATATACCTCTCCGTAAAGCCTTTTTCTACGGCAATCGGGCTCATATCTTTAAGGCCGCATTTTATGCCGCAGACCTCCTCAATCAGGATAGAATCTTCATCGATCTTTAAACCCTCTTCTTCCAGATAGCGCTGGCCGATGGGTTTAATAAAGCCTACTTTTTTAAATATACGCTGAAAATTACGGATCAAGCCTAATGAAACGGTGGTTTTGCCATCATTCTGCTTGGTAGCAGCAATGAACACTTTTTTCATTACAGGTTTTCTTCTATCTTTTGCTTGAGGGCGCTTCTACTTAAGGCTCCGCTTACCTGGTCCATTACCTTGCCGTCTTTAAAAAACATCAGCGTCGGTATGGACATCACCCCATAAGCAGCCGCACTCCTGGGATTAGTGTCAACATCCAGCTTGCCGATCTTAACCTTTCCGCTGTATTCTTTGGCCAATTCCTCTACTAGCGGACCAATCATCTTGCACGGCCCGCACCAGTTAGCCCAGAAATCCACGACCACCGGCAACTTAGATTCCAATACTTCCTTTTTGAAATCTGAATCGCTAAAATGCAGTATGCTCATAATTTTCCATCCTTTTCATAAATGATTGATTAACGGTGAGGTTTTTATAAATTATCACAACTGGTGGGTAATTGCAAGAAGTTTTAGGGACAAGTAAAGAATAGGAATTATTGTTAACTTAGGTTATCCACGCGATTTTTACCTCTTCCTCTAATGACTGAAACTCCTTGTCCCCAGTAATAACTTCGCCTTTATGCAACTTTGCCAATGCGGCAGCGAAACAATCGGCATAAGATATTTTGTGCTGAGCTTTAAAATGGGCGGCTTCCCTGGCAAGCTGCATATCTACATCAATTATTTCAATAGGTAGTGTCCGGATTATCTTTTCTATTTCGTGGGCTTTGCCCTGCCCACACTCGCGTAATACAATATAATACACCTCACCAAAATTTACCGAGCTCATCAATAAATACTTATCTTTTTCAACTGCTGCAATGAAAAACTGTTCAACTTTATCATAACCAGCTTCTTTTTCTAGAAAGACTAAGAGGCCGTGAGCGTCTAAAACCCTTACCATTCGCTAACCCTCCCTTTCTTTATCCTTCCGGCGTTCCTCAATGAGTGTTTTTGACAGTTTCCCCTTGGTCGGCAAGACACCGGCTATGCTTTCAAAGTAAGCCGGCGTAACTGCCCCAAGGACAAGCTCATTCCCCTTTTCCTCAATATACAATTTCGTCCCCCTTTTAATGTTGAGCCTGCGGCGGATCCTGGAAGGTATAACAATCTGCCCTTTTGAAGTTACGATTGCTGTAGTCATTGCTATCTCCCCCTTTCCTAAAAAAGTATACCATATAGGAAAAGGTATGTCAAATATATTTTGTCTTACTTTAATCATTAAGTAATACGTAAGTCTTTATTCAATGCAGCCGGTTTAGATGTAATCTCGCTGGATCTGGTTTGAAAAATAGCCGCCGGTAAGGGCATCTAATGCGGCAGTCAATTCCCGAAGGCGCAGTTCTTTTTCAAAGCGTTTCTTACGGTCCTCAATCTGCAGGCTATCCATCTCCATTCTAACCCTAATCCGCTCAAAATATAACTTATTCACTTCATCCAGCAGGTCATCCCGGAGTTGCACCATCAGGCGCGAGCGCGCATCAATAGAAGTCTGGTCATTATTCCAGATCAACTCGCTTAAATCCCAACTTAATGTGACATCCCAGTCCAAGGTGTCCCTGCCCTTGATTAGAACATCATCATATAACTTGGTAGTAGAGCCTCCTTCCCAATGCCATAAATCACCGGTATCCCTGCCTATCCCTGCGCTTAACTTGGGTAAGACCGCCTTTACCGCCGCCTGTTTTCTCCAAAAGCTGATTTTTTCCGGAGAGACTTCCGCGTATTTAATCGCCTGCCTCTGCACTTCCTGAATTTCCGGCTCACCTTTAGAATATTCCGCGATTATATCCTGTCTGCCAGGCATGCCGTCATGGTCCGGGCTCATCCTGTATAAACCTTTTTCCGTGCAAGCGTATAAATTAGCATTTTTATCTAACGCTAAAGAGTTGACGTAATGACTGCTCAGATTAAAGGATAGCTCTCTCCACCTTGCATTTCCATAACTAAATACCCCGGATTTACTAGCCGCGAAAAGTCCGGATTTATCCGAAAATAGCAAAAACTGCGCAGCGCGGCTCAGCAATCCGTATTCAGTTAACAATTCCCAGCTCCGGCCTCTATCCTTGCCCTTATACACTCCGCGGCTAGTCGCTAGGTATAACTCATCAGGATTATGCGGATTTATGGCTATATACCTTAGCGCGGAATAGCGCTCTTCTTCATCGCGGTCCTCATCCTCTTCCCCCAGCCCGCTATCCTTCTCTACCGGGTGTGCGATAAAAATTCTCTTCCAATCCTTACCCTTATTAACGGATTGAAATACTCCGTCTGCGCAAGCAAGATAAAGGCAATCCGGATCTTTAGGTAAATAAGCAAAGTTAAATATACGGCTATTCCCCAGCTTACCCGGCGTTTTATGCCAGGAGCGGCCATTATCTTTACTGAAGAATAAACCGCATTGCGTCCCCAGATAAATCCTGTCCGGCATCAATAATAACGCCGAACAATCAGTTTCAAATGAATTCCTTCCCTTGAATACCCTGGTCCATCTCTGGCCCTCATTAGTGCTGACAAATAAGCCTCCTCCGGTTGCCGCATATACAGTTTTCCTGTCCAGTACGCCAGGCGCCAGGTAATTTACGTTATGCCTATCGCCTCGGAGCGAAAGAATTTTTCTCCAGGAATCCCCTCCGTCTTCTGTTTTGTATATCCCTTGCTCTGTGCCGATGTAGATAATTTTGGGATTATCCGGCTTAAAATAAGCTGTCTTTACATTAACCATCCCCCGGCTTATCTCCTGCCACGCCGGCTCAGACGCCCAACAATTCCCCCAGGCCAACCCCACCCCTGCCAAAATCACTATGGCTTTTTTCATCTCGCCACCTCCTGTTTCAATAGACGCGCAGGCAGCAAAAATCTAACCTAAAAAAAATCCCGCATCTTAAAAGATACGGGAAATAAAAGAGGCAAGGGGAAATTAATTTTTGTTTGTTTTTTACCGGGCATTGCCTGCCCGCTGGTAGTTTACCCCTTGCCTGATTTTAGTATAACACAATAATTTAAATTTTCAAGTGCCACTTCAGGCCGGCATGCCTAAATACAGCCGGATAGCCTGGATAAAACTGACCGGCTTTCTATGGTGCCTCTTAACCTTGCGCATTAGCTTCCTAGACATACGCCTCATCTTGTCCTCCTTTTTTCTCCTCCAGGGAAACCCCTCTCTAAATATATAATAAAGCCCTTAGCCGGCGAAAACAAAAAACCCCGGCCTGCCTACCGGCAGGTAGGCAAACTAGGGTTGGGCTTTAGCCAAACTTTAAACCCTTTGGCAACCCCGCTATCCACCCTTGCGGACGGACCGGAAGCTTTGCCACGCAGAATTACGCTTCTTTTCCGCGTGATCCCGAGGCACGCGCATTTAACGCAATGTGCCGAGGGACGCCCCAGCATTACTGCTAGTTTGCCTTTATCACTAGGTCAACTACTAAATTATCAAAATATCAGTTACTAAGAAAGTATAACATATTTTCTAAGGCTTTGTCAAGCCAGGCTCAGCCCGGCTTATCCAACCCTAAAATCTCATCCTTTACCTCCTGATAGGCTAAAGGGTCTATTAAGGCGTAAATCTCCTGGGCCAGGCGCAGATATTCCTTAGCCTTATTCTTCTTCCCCATCTTCTTATAGAATAAACCCAGGTTATGGTAAGCGCAGGCCAGTTCCGGCTGCGACCGGATATCCCGGGCCAGCTCAACTGCCTGCGTAAATGCCTCTGCGGCTTCGGAGAGCCTATCCATCTCCAGGTAGAGTTCACCCACCATATTGTAATCAGAGGGTAAATTCAAACGATTACCCTGGGCCTGGTCTATCCTGAGGCCGCGCAAATAATAATCCAATGCCTTATGGTATTGTTTCTCAAATAAATACAACTCCCCCAGGTTAAAATAATAGTCGCTTAGCTCATGCTTAAGTTTTAACTTCTGGAAAATCGCCTGGCTTTTACGGTAAAATTCCTCGGCGGCTGGAAAATCATTCTTATTGGCAAAAACCAGGCCGATATCAAAATAATCGCAGGCAAGGTTATAACGGTAAGCATAAAGATGCTGCCCCTGCCGGTTAATCTCCGCGCTCTTCGTCAAAAGCTCAAGGGCTAAATCGTATTCTTCTTTATCAATATGCCAGACAGCCAGTTTACGCAGGGCCACGGCTTCATTTAACTTATCATTATGCTTACGGCTTAAGCCCAGCGCCTTATTATAGAACTCCAGCGCCTTGGGGTACTTTCCTTCCGATTGATAGAACCAGCCGATTTCAATATATCCGCTGCACAAACGCTTAAAATCATTTTTCTTTTCCGCTAAAAGCGCGTAGTCAAAATAATTTTTCAGGGCCAGGTCTTTATTGCCTAATCTAAGATAAGTATCCGCAAGCAACCGGTAGCTATCCGCGAAATCCGGATCTTGCTTAATAATGCGGTTAGTCAACCGGATAACCTCGGGATTAGCGCCTTGATTAAACAGCTTCTGTGATTTTAAATATAAATAATAGGAGCCCGGATTAAGCGTCGGCAAGCATATAGATAAGCATAGGTATATAGCGATACCGGCACTTAAGATAAAAAACCAGGCTAACCATTTTTTCCCCGGACCTAAATTAATTTTATACTTATGCCTGGGCACTTTGGGCTTAGGCTTGAACAGGACAAAACTGGGATCGCCATAGAGCAGGTAATTAGACCAATGCAGGGAAATAATCCCGTAATCCCTGACGAGCTTGATTCTGGCCAGGCGCACGCTTTCACCCACTGATCTACTGAAAATCAAATGATGGTAGAATTCCTTAGCAAAGCCGATGGCAGCAGAATCTTCGATTTTACGGATCGAACCGACATAGTGCCTGACTCCCGAAAACAAAAAGGCCGCGGCCAGGGAATAGTTTTTCTTCTGATAATCCGGATCAATCAACCCGAGCGCGCTGCTGCGCGCAGAATAGCAGGCGTTAGAAAAAATCAGCGCCGGTAAAGACGCAGCCTGGCCCATATTCAAAACGTCGGGAATGCTGAATTTTCCGTCACTTAAAACCCAACCGCTGTTCTTAGCGTTACGCTGGTCATACTCACAATGCCCGGCAAAGTGGACGATATCATAGTCGCAGAGGTTCTTTTTGACATAGAGCCTGTCGATATGCGTAGATTTAAAATCAACATGTATATTTAAATGCTTATGGCTGAACTGGTCTTTGATATTCAGTCCCTCCTGATAAGCGCATTTTAAATCAGCAGTAGGATTAGCCAGGATCAACATTTTAAAAATATGCGCGGGGGAACGGTATTGCGCAGGAGCCCCGGAGCTTTTTGTCCTGACCAGCCTACCCAGGTTAAAATTAAGGCAGAGGAAATTCACGCCGTCATAAAGAAGCTCCCAGGGAATATTAACCAACTCCTCGTCAATAGTGAGCACCAGGTTGGCTGACTGAATGGTCTTTAATTTTTCTTTGACTGAACGGCTTAAGAGATGACTCCAAAGAGCCAGAGCTGCCTTCTGCAGGTTTTTGATAGCCCCGGGATCCTGGATGGAACCGGCTTTATTTAATACCGCGGTAATTTCCTGGCAAAGTTTATCAATTTCATTAAATTCAACCCGGTGCTGGCTGTATTGCTTTAAAGTCAAATGCGTATCTTTAGGCTCAAAAATACTCATTTTAAGCAAATCATCCTGCCGGATTATCTCTAAAACAAAGGTCTTCTCTTCCTGCATTTTTGACTTTATACCTTTACATCCAATATTATTGCAGCAAGCCTGTTTCCCGGACTGTTTAGCTCCAACCTGTACTTACCCAATAAGACATGCTCAAAATTGACGCTGCCTGTTTCGCTTAAGTATGACTCCAGCTCCAGATCATCTTTAATGAGCGTCACCCTTAAATCTTTCAGCAGATGCGGGGCGAATTTGTGTTTAGCCTGCAAGAACAGATTAAAATATTTTCCGGCTTTATTTTCTATCTTTATCTCTACCCGGACATCCTGAAAATCTTTCAAAATAACAACTTCATCTTTAAAATCCTTAATATCGCGGCTGCGCAGAAGCGCAGCAGGCACTAATTCCTGACCCAAAAGAATATCTCCGTTAACCTTAATTATTTCCAATATATTTTCTTTTACCCGTAAAAATATTTCCAGAGCCGACAGCCTATTTTTCAGGCTTAAGCTACTCTTAACCTTATCCAGCAGCTCGCCGGGTACCTCTTTTAGCTCTGCTGCTTCCGCTCCTAAATTTAAGGCACAGGCCTGGCTGCAATTATTACAAACAGCCAGATGCGCTCTCAGGCGTTCGTTTTCCTGCTCGCTTAAAGTACCATCGAGAAAACAGGCCAGAGTTTCTTCATCCGGATGGACAGCTGTTTCTTTAAACTGGCCCTTTTTCCAGCTATTGTAAACCGTCCTGATTAATTTTTCCATTTTATCTCCCATACCCAGTCCTCTCCTAAGATAATAGACGTAAAACCCTTAAAAATCTAACTTAAAACCTTTCTTCCTGAAGCATTCTTTTAATTTTTCTATAATCCGCGCCTTTTGCATATCAATTGCCCCGCGCGAAAGATCGAAAAATTTCCTTAGCGTTTCCAGCTTTACACCCTGGTTAATATTCAGTTCAATAAAAAGCCTCTGCTGGTTATTTAAGCCTGCAATACACTCCTCTAACCCTCTTAATTTTTCTTCCTGGGCCAATAAATCCGGCACAGAGAATGTTGTACCGCTTAAGGTATCCTTAAGGCTTAAGCCCTCGTCATTTTCCGCGTCAAGCGAAATCGCCGGCTTTAACCTGCGCAGATAATCAATAGTGAAGTTTATGGTCACCTGCCTTAGCCAGCTGGCCAGGCTGCAGCCGTTCTTGGCTTGAAAACTTTTTAATTTCTTATAATCGTCTTGGATTAACGCAGAAAATAACCCTTGGAATATCT